>NZ_JAGGOL010000047.1 GCF_018614525.1 Streptomyces sp. ISL-11 | reverse complement strand
TGACCTACTACGCCATATCGTGCCGAATGAGACACCTACGCCGAGTGGCATAAAAATGCCCCATTTCGCACCAAGTGACCGACTGCCCGCCTACTACTCGTTCTCGTACGTGATCCAGGCCCTATGCCCGGCCTCACACGGGGAGCCCTCCACCCTCACCCCCGGTGAGGGTGGGAACACGCGGGGACACGGCCGCAAAGCCTCAGCACACCGGCTCGAAGTAATGGCCGAGAACCCAGGCGGCAACCCTCTGACCTGCCCTGTTGCCGACCACATCGGCGGTGCGGGAGTGGACGCCCTCCCAGACGCGGGCGTCGACGACGTCGCGGTTGTAGTCGTCGGCGGACACATATCGCCGTGTCGTGCCGGAGACCTGCGAGCGGATGCGCAGGTCGACCCGGGAGGTGCCGAGGACGACGGTCAGCGCCCGCGTGAGCGCGCCGCCGACCGTCGCGTGCCCGCTGAGGTAGTCGGGGTGCGGCGGGGTGGCGATCAGGGGCTCCCACGCCGGGTCGGGCGCGGTCGCGGGGTTGCCGTCGCTGCCGGCCAGGCGGATGGCGGTGAGCGGCCGCCACCGCCCGTACCGCAGCTTGGCGTCCCAGGCGGTGATGATCGCGTCGGCCATCGCGCAGTTCGCGGCGGCCAGCAGCCGCGCGGTCCCGGCGATGTCGTACCCGGACCGGGCGGCGCGGTCGCGCAGGGCCTCCTGGAACTGGAGGCTGCCGGTGAAGAACAGCGCGGTCTCCGTCTGCGCCGGGCTCCGGCGGGACCCGGTCCGGCCGCCGTACGCCTTCAGCTCGGCGAGGTCCCGCGCGTAGCGGGCGGAGGTGAGCGCGGGCGGCGGGCCGGGGCGGAACTGATCCGGCCGGGTGAGCGTCATCGGCCGCAGCCGGCCCAGCCAGGCCGTGTCGAAGGGTTCGTACGCGGGCGGCGTCGGCCGCCAGACCCCGGGGGTGGGCGGTGGGGTGAAGGGGGTCGGTACGAAGCGGCCGTCGCCCTCCCGCGAGGCAACGGTGTGCGCGGCGGAGCGCTCCCCGAAGGCCACGCCCTCGTTCCTCGCCCGGCCCTCGGGGATCGCGGCGAGCGAGGTGGCGTAGGCGGCGTCCAGCCGGCCCCTGGAGGCGGGGAACCAGGTCAGCAGCACCCGGTGCGCGGCCGCGGCGGCGGCAGCCGCGGAGGACGCGGTGCGCGGTCCCCGGGCGTGCCAGCGGTAGGGGACGTACCGCCCCTCGATGCCGACCACGGCGTTGTACACGGCGGTGGAGACGAACGCGTGCCAGACGAAGGTCTCGGGGATGGGCCGCTGGGCGTCGGTCTCGATCACGGCGGAGGCGGTGGCGCTCCACTCCGCGACCGCGTCCGGTGCGGTGGCGGCCGTCGCCGGGCTTCCCGCCAGGCCGGCCCGCGCCGCGGCGGGGGTGGCGGAGGGTGTCACCGCGGGTGCGGCCACGAGCGCGAGTACCGTCAGGGCGGCGGCGGCCGCCCTCGCCGCCACGCGGGACACGGAGAAGCCGACGGACGTCCTGTCACCCATGACGGTCTCCCTCACACGCCGGCACGAAGGGCCGCCAACGGGTCGGCCCCTTGGGGGTATTGGACACGCCTGGGGTGTCTTACTCTGTGGCTGCGGGGGTCGCTACGCACGAAGCGGTGAAGATCGGGCCGGGGCCGTTTATGCCGTGACCGGCGGTTCATGGGAGCGGGCGCTGCGGGCCGTTGTCGTGCGCACCACCGCTGCGCGGCGGTGTCCTCAAGCGCCGGACGGGCTGCTGTGCTGTGTCCTCAAGCTCCCCCAGCTACCGCTGGGGGTGCCCCCAACGGGCTGAAAGCGGCTGAGCCCAGCCGAATCAAGCCCGTCTGGGGGCACCTCCCAGCGGTAGCTGGGGGAGATTGAGGACGCGCCCGCAGGGCGCCCGCCGCCGCAGGCGGCAAAGCCGGCCCGCCCCGCCGCAGGCGGCCAGGCGGCAAAGCCGGCCCGCACCCGAAGACCCGCCAGGCACCGCCTAACCGTCGCCGGGCGACGCGAGCCGCCCGGACGGGGCGTGCCGGAGGTAGGCCAGGACCGCGCTGACCCGCCGGTGCAGCTGCGGCACCTCCGCCAGACCGAGCTTGGCGAAGGTGGAGTTGACGTGCTTCTCGATGGTCGACTCGGAGAGCACGAGCGAATCGGCGATCGCCCGGTTGGTCTTGCCCTGGGCCATGTGACTCAGGACGTCGAGTTCGCGGCGGGTGAGGCTGGACAGGGGCGCGTCGGCGGCGCGGGCGTGACTGCCCATCAGGACCTCGACGATGCGCGGGTCGACGACCGAGCGGCCGGCCGCCACCTCCCGCAGGGCGCGCAGCAGTTCGTCGACCTGGCCGATGCGTTCCTTGAGCAGATAGGCCAGGCCGTCGGTGCCGCGCCGGAAGAGGTCGAAGGCGTAGTTCTCGTTGGCGTGCTGGGAGAGCACGACCACCCCGATGCCGGGATGGTCGGCGCGGATGGCGTGGGCGGCGGTGATGCCCTCCGTGTGGTGCCCGGGCGGCATGCGGATGTCGGCGATGACGACGTCCGGGCGCAGCCGTCCGACGGCGTCGAGGAGCTCCACCGCGGTGCCCACGGCGGCGACGACGTCCACGTCGCCGGTGTCCTCCAGCAGTCGGCGGGTGCCTTCGCGTACGAGGTAGTGGTCCTCGGCGATGACGACGCGCAGCGGTTCAGGCACGGGTCTCCTCCCTCACTCTCTCCCACAGCCGGGCGTGGATGGTGGTGCCCGCCCCGTCGCCGCTGACGATGTCGAGCTCGCCGCCGACCGCCTCGATGCGGTCCCGCATCCCGGTCAGGCCCGAGCCGCGCGTGGAGGCGGTGGGGAATCCGACGCCGTCGTCGCTGACGTCCACGAGGAGCCAGCCGTCGCCGCGTGCTATCCGGATCGACACCCGGCCGGCCCGGGCGTGCTTGAGGACGTTGGTCAGGGCCTCGGAGACCAGGTAGAACGCGGATTCCTCGACGTTCTCCGCGAAGCGGACGCCGTCGAGCGACGCGTCACTGTGGACGGTGACCGGGATCGGCATCCGGCGGGCGCACGAGGTGACGGCGGCCACGAGCCCCTGGTCGGTGAGGACGGGCGGATGGATGCCGTGGGCGAACTCGCGGAGTTCGTCGATGACGCGGTAGGCGTCGTCCTGCACCTCGGTGAGCTCGGCGTCGATGTCCCCGCCGCGGTGCAGCCGGCTGCGGGCGAGCGCGAGCTTGGCCACCAGCGCCACGAGTTCCTGCTGGATGCCGTCGTGGAGCCGGCGCTCGATGCGGCGTCGTTCGCTGTCCTGCGCGTGCACGATACGGGCGCGGGAGGCGTCGAGTTCGAGGGCCTGGCGCTGCACTTCTCGTACCTTCGCCGAGAGTTCGGCGGTGAGGCGGACGTTGTGGACGGCGAGGGCGGCGGGCCGGGCGAGGGTCTCGACGAGGTGGTGGTCCTCGGGGGTGAAGCGGCCTTCGGCCTTCGGCCCGTACTCGATGAGGCCGAGGACGTCGTCGCCGTACCAGAGGGGGAACTCGCCCCGGGGGCCGCCGGTGTGCTCGCCGGCCTCGCCGAGGGAGACGGGCAGGCCGTCGCCGCCCAGGCGCACGCGTGCCCAGCTGCTGTGCGCCGGCCAGGGCCTGTCGATGCTGGGGTCCGGCGCGGCCGCGATCGCGCTGCCCCTGCTCGTCCTGCGGGTGACGGCCTCACCGCTGAGCGTGGGCCTGGTCGAGGCGGTGTGGACCGGCGCGCTGGCGCTCGCCTGCCTGCCGGCCGGGCCGGTCGTGGACCGCTTCGACCGCCGCACGCTGCTGCTGGTCTGCGAGGCCGGCCGCGCGGTCACGAGCGCGGCCCTGGCGGCGGCGGTGCTCACGGGCCGCGCGTCCCTGCCCGTGCTGCTGGTCGCCGGGGTGGTGCTGGGGTTCCTCACCGCGCCGTTCAACGCGGCGGGGCTCGCCTCGGTCCGCCAGGTCGTCCCGGAGAGCAAGCTGAGCACCGCCCTGGCCGTCAACCAGGTGCGCGGGCAGCTCGCGTTCCTGGTGGGGCCGGTGCTCGGCGGCGTCCTGTACCAGCTGTCGCCGAGCCTTCCCTTCTGGCTGGACGCCGCGTCCTTCGTGGTCTCGGCGGTCTGCGTGCGCGCCCTCGGCACGGCGCTGCGCGTGCCGGAGTCGGAACGGGAACTCCAGGGCTGGCGGCAGTCGTTCACGGCGGGACTGCGCTTCCTCTGGGCGGACCGGCTGCTGCGCGATCTGGCCCTGGTCGCCTCGGCGCAGAACTTCGTCTTCGACGGGGTCTATCTGGCGATCGTGGTGGTGTGCGCGCGGCACGGCACGTCCGGGGCGTCCATCGGCCTGCTGACGGCGACGTCGGCGGCGGGGGCCATGACCGGGGTGCTCCTGGCCCCCCGCGTGAGCCGGCGCCTCTCCCCCGCCGGCGTCCTCCTCGGCACGGAGGTGCTCTGTGCCCTGCTCGTCACCGCCATGGCCGTCGGCGGCGCCCCGGCCGTCCTCGCTGTGCTGCTGGCCGGCTGCGCGCTTGCCGTGTCCGTCTCCGGCTCGGTGATGACGGTCGCCCGGATGCTGCGCACCCCGCCCCGGCTCCAGGGCCGGGTCAACAGCGCCATCGGCCTGCTGTTCATGGCCACGCCACCGCTCGGCTCGACACTGGCCGGGCTGCTCCTGGACTCGCTGTCCGACGGGGCCGTCTTCCTGGTCCTCGGCGCGCTCCTGGCCGTCCTCGCCCTGTTCCTGCCGCGCGCCACGACCTTCGGCCGGCCGCCCCGCCCCCTCGAAGCCGGGGCGAAGGCGGAAGCGGGCGTGTGAGGCGGCGCACTCAGTACGGCGTGCCCAGGGCGGCGGCGTCGAAGGGCCCGATCCGGTCCGTACGGCCGCCGAGGGTCTTCGCGGCCCGGTCCGAGTCCGCGAGCAGGGCGCGGCCGAGCGCCACGAGGTCGAACCCGTCGCGCTCCAGCCGGTCCAGCGCGTGGCCTGGGGCGGTGGTCATCGTGGGTTCGCTTCCGGTCGGAGGGTGCGGAGGTGGTCGGGGTGACGCCTCGTCATTCCGCGACGGTGGCGCCGGCGGACTCCCGGCCGGCCGTCGGGTTCTCCGGCGCCGACGGCTCCGGGCGCGGCGGGGTGTCGCGTACGAGCCAGGCGGCGCCGAAGGCGAGCGCCGACAGGACGGCGGCGCCGGCCAGGACGCCGTGCAGGCCGCCGGTGACCGCGGCCCGTACCGCCTCGTGGGCGGCGGCGGGCATGTCCCGCAGGAGAGCCGGGGTCAGTTCGCCGCCGGCGGTCAGCCGGTCCGCGGCCGGGCGGCCGAGGCGGCCGGCCAGCGCGTCGCCCATGCGGTGGGTGTAGAGGGCGCCCAGCACGGCGACGCCCAGCGATCCGCCGATGGTGCGCAGCAGGGTGACGGTGCCCGTGGCGGCGCCCATGTCGCGGGGTGCGGCGCTGTTCATGGTGATGAGCATGGTGCTCTGCATGAGGAGACCGACGCCCACGCCGGTGACCAGGGTGAGTGCCGAGGCGACGGCGGTCGCCGTGTCCGTGCCGAGCAGGAACAGCAGGAGCGTGCCGGCGGTCGCGACGGCGCCGCCGAGGACCGGGAAGAGGCGGCCCCGGCCGCCGCGGCCCATGATCCGGCCGACGGTCAGCTGCGTCGCGAGCATGCCGAGCATCAGGGGCAGGAGCAGCATGCCGCTGGCCGTGGACGAGGCGCCCTGGACGAACTGCATGTACTGCGGCAGGAAGTTCACCACGGCGGTCATGACCGCGCTGACCAGGAAGCTGAGGATCTGCGCCATGGTGAAGGCGCGG
This sequence comes from Streptomyces sp. ISL-11, assembly GCF_018614525.1. Classification (GTDB taxonomy): domain Bacteria; phylum Actinomycetota; class Actinomycetes; order Streptomycetales; family Streptomycetaceae; genus Streptomyces. The sequence continues at coordinate 83,467 of NZ_JAGGOL010000047.1, read as the reverse complement.
CTGTGGAACAGCCGGGGCGGGATGACCGGTTCCGCCGCGCGGCGTTCGACGCGGACGAACCAGGCGAGGGCACCGGCGGCGAGGGCACCGAGTCCGAGGACCTGCGGGGAGGACCAGGCGTAGGTGGTGCCGCCCCAGCTGCTCAGCAGGGTGAGCGCCAGGATGCCGGTGGTCAGCAGGGCCGCGCCGGGGTAGTCGATGCGGGCGCGGGTGCCCCGGGGGCCCGGCACCGCGGCGGGCAGCCGGACCCCGGCGCCCACGGCCAGCAGGGCGACGACACCGACGGGCAGGTTGACGTAGAACGCCCAGCGCCAGCTGAGGTGGTCGGTGAGGAATCCGCCGAGCAGGGGCCCGCCGACGAAGGCGACGGGCAGCATGACGCCGATCATCGACTGGGTGCGGCCCCGCTGGCTCGCGGGCACCAGCACGCCCATGACCGAGAGCGCCCCGACCATCAGCCCGCCGGCGCCCAGCCCTTGGAGGGCGCGGAAGGCGATGAGCTGTCCCATGCCCCCCGCCAGGCCGGAGAGGACCGAGCCGAGGAGGAAGAGCACCACCGAGGAGAGGTAGGCGCCCTTGCGGCTGTAGAGGTCGCCGAGCTTGCCCCAGATCGGGGTGGCCGCGGCGGCGGTGAGGAGGTAGGCCGTCACCACCCACGACAGGTGGTCGAGGCCGCCGAGATCGCCGACGACGGTGGGGAGCGCGGTGCTGACGATCATCCCGTCGAGCGTCGCCAGGAAGATGCCGAGCATGAGCCCGAAGATGCCCAGGTAGGGCAGGCGCTGCCGGACGGGTTCGGGTGTGTGCTCCGCGGGTTCTCTCATGACGCGCTGCCCCCAGGGTTCTGTACCGCGATGTGTACGACGCGCCTGTGTACGTCGTATCTCTGGCGTACAACGTACACATCGGTGTGTACAACGTCTACCGCTGATACGGTGTACACGAACCAGCTGCCGGAAGGAGCCCGCACCGATGCCCGCTCAGGACAAGCAGGACAAGAGCGAGAACAAGGGCCAGGTCTCCCTCTGGGAGCGGCTCGAACGCCCGGCGCCCGCGCCCCGCTCGACCCTGACCCCGCGGCGGATCGCGGCGGCCGCGGTCGAGCTCGCCGACGCCGAGGGGATCGACGCCGTCACCATGCGGCGCCTGGCCACCGAGCTGGGCGTCGCCCCCATGGCCGCCTACCGCTACGTGTCCGGCAAGGAGGAGCTCCTGGAGCTCATGGCCGACTTCGTCTACGGCGAGCTGACACTGCCCGACGACACCGCCGGCTGGCGCGACACCATGCGCACGCTCGCCCTCCGCATCCGGACCCTGATCCTGCGGCACCCCTGGATGGCCCGGTCCGCCGTGTTCACCCTGACGCCGAACCAACTGGCCGTGCCCGAGCGCACCTTGACCAAGCTCAGCGGCCTCGGCCTGGACGCCGACACGATGATGACCGCCGTCCGCACCGTCACCGCGTACGCACGCGGTGCCGTCGACGCCGAGATCGGCCTGCTCCGGCTGATGCGGGAACGCGGATGGTCCGACGGGCACGAGACACGGTCGGGACTGGCGCCCCAGATGAGGTGGCTCATGAACACCGGCCGCTACCCGGCCTTCCTGCGCTACCTCGGCGAGGCCACCCGCAAGGACGACGCGCAGTGGCAGTTCGAGGCCGGCCTGGACTGCGTCCTCGACGGCATCGCGGCCCGCATGGGCATCTGACCGGCACCTCCTTACGGGCCGGAACGACAGTCACACGAGCCCCGCCCTCCCGCACCCGATCGGTGGACCTCACGCCGATACCACCGTCCGCGCTGTACGGAGCGGCGGTTCGGCCAGTGGGAGCGGGCCCGCTGGTGGGACTACATCCAGGCCGCGCGGATGTCGGAGGACTATCAGAAGCTGTTCGGCGGTGGCGTCCAGCTCCTCCAAGCACTCAGGCCCGCCACCGCCAGTGCGCGCACCTGCGGCCAGGGCCTGGAGTCGATCCTCTACGACCTGGCCGGGCGCGGCAGTGACGGCCCCTTCGACCGCGTCTTCAACGGGCCCACCAGCGAGGCGTGGGTCGACCCGTGGGCCACCCGCCTGCGCGAGCTGGGCGTCCGCTTCGCCTTCGGCTGGTCGGTCGAGCGGCTGGAGGTGCGCGGCGGCCGCGTCGAGGGCGCGCACGCCCGTACGCCCGGGGGCGGGGCGGCGCGGATCGACGCGGACTGGTTCGTCGCCGCGGTGCCCTCAGAGCGCGCGTCCGCGCTGTGGAACCCCGCCCTGCGGGCGGCCGACCCCCGCCTCGCGGCCATGGACGGGCTCCAGCAGACCTGGTGCAACGGGATCCAGTACTTCCTGCCCGAGCCGGCGCCGGTGATCCGGGGGCACGTCCTGCACGTCGACTCCCCGTGGAAGCTCGCCTCGATCGGCCAGTCCACGCTGTGGCGCGCGCCGTTCGCCCGTACCTGGGGCGACGGGACCCAGCGGGAATCGCTGTCGGTGGTGATCTCCGACTGGGACACGCCCGGGGTGCTCTTCGGCAGGCCGGCCAGGCAGTGCACCCGGACCGAGGTGGCCCGCGAGGTGTGGGCGCAGATGCGGGCCCATCCGAACGACGGCGGCCGCCAGGTCCTGGGCGAGGCGCTGCCGCGCTCCTGGTACCTGGACGAGGCGATTGCCGAGGGCGGCCCCGGCGGCGGGCTGCGCAACGACGACCCGTTCCTGATCAACACCGCCGGCTCCTGGGAGCTGCGCCCCGACGCCGCGACCGGTGTGGCGAACCTCTTCCTCGCCGCCGACTGCGTCCGCACGTACAGCAATATCGACTTCGCCTCGATGGAGACCGCCAACGGGGCCGGCCGGCGGGCGGCCGCCGCGGTGCTGAAGGCCGCGCACGCCACGGACGTGCCGGAGGTGCCGACGTTCAAGGGGTACGAGGCGCCGGAGTTCGCGGTCATGAAGGCCGAGGACCGGGAGCGGTGGCGCCGCGGCCTGCCGCACGCCCTCGACAAGGGCGGCGGCAGGCCATGAATGCCGGACCGCCCCGGCCGGGCGTTGAGGCCGGGCCGGGGCGGAACGGGTGCTCACGGCGGCCGCTGACGCGGCCGTGCGTCAGCCGAGGGTGGCGATCGCCTGGTTGAAGGTCGCCGACGGGCGCATCACGGCCGCGGCCTTGGCCGGGTCGGGCTGGTAGTAGCCGCCGATGTCGACCGGCGAGCCCTGCACCGCGATCAGCTCGTCGACGATGGTCCGCTCCTGCTCGGCCAGCGTCTTGGCCAGCGGCGCGAACGCCTCGGCGAGCTGCGCGTCGTCGGTCTGCTTCGCCAGCTCCTGGGCCCAGAAGAGCGACAGGTAGAAGTGGCTGCCGCGGTTGTCGATGCCACCGAGCTTGCGGCTCGGCGACTTGTCCTCGTTGAGGAACGTGCCGGTCGCCCGGTCGAGGGTGTCGGCGAGGACCTGGGCGCGCGCGTTGCCCGTGGTCTGCGCGAGGTGCTCGAAGCTGACGGCCAGCGCGAGGAACTCGCCCAGGCTGTCCCAGCGGAGGTAGTTCTCCTTGACGAGCTGCTGGACGTGCTTGGGCGCGGAACCGCCGGCACCGGTCTCGAACAGACCGCCGCCGTTCATGAGCGGGACGACCGACAGCATCTTCGCGCTCGTGCCGAGTTCGAGGATCGGGAACAGGTCGGTCAGGTAGTCACGCAGCACGTTGCCGGTGACCGAGATGGTGTCCTCGCCGCGGCGGATGCGCTCCAGGGAGAACGCGGTCGCCTCGACCGGCGAGAGGATCTCGATCCGCAGACCCTCGGTGTCGTGCTCGGCGAGGTAGGTGCGGACCTTGGCGATCAGGGTCGCGTCGTGCGCGCGGCCCTCGTCCAGCCAGAACACGGCCGGGACGCCGGTCGCGCGGGCGCGGGTGACGGCGAGCTTGACCCAGTCCTGGATCGGCAGGTCCTTGGTCTGGCACATGCGGAAGATGTCGCCGGCGCTCACCGTCTGGGTGAGGACGACGTCGCCCTTGCCGTCGACGACCCGCACCGTGCCGGTGGTGGGGATCTCGAAGGTCTTGTCGTGGCTGCCGTACTCCTCGGCCTTCTGCGCCATCAGGCCGACGTTGGGCACGGAGCCCATCGTGGCGGGGTCGAAGGCGCCGTGGGCGCGGCAGTCCTCGATGACGGCCTGGTAGACGCCGGAGTAGCTGCTGTCCGGGAGGACCGCGAGGGTGTCGGCCTCCTGGCCGTCCGGGCCCCACATGTGGCCGGAGGTGCGGATCATGGCCGGCATGGAGGCGTCGACGATGACGTCGCTGGGGACGTGCAGGTTGGTGATGCCGCGGTCGGAGTCGACCATCGCCAGGGCGGGGCCCTCGGCGAGCTCGGCGTCGAAGGACGCCTTGATCTCCTCGCCCAGGTGGGGCATGGTCTCCAGGCCCTTGAGGATGCCGCCGAGACCGTCGTTCGGGGACAGGCCGGCCGCGAGGAGGGCCTTGCCGTACTTCGCGAACGTCTGCGGGAAGAACGCGCGCACGACGTGACCGAAGATGATCGGGTCGGAGACCTTCATCATCGTGGCCTTCAGGTGCACCGAGAACAGCACGCCCTCGGCCTTGGCGCGGGCGACCTGCTCGGTCAGGAACTCGCGCAGCGCCGCGACGCGCATGACGGAGGCGTCGACGACCTCGCCCGCGAGCACGGGTACCGACTCGCGCAGGACGGTGGTGCTGCCGTCGTCCCCGGCCAGCTCGATGCGCAGGGAGCCGTCCTCGGCGATGACGGCGGACTTCTCGGTGGAGCGGAAGTCGTCGGCGCCCATGGTGGCGACGTTCGTCTTCGACTCGGCCGTCCAGGCGCCCATGCGGTGCGGGTGCGCCTTGGCGTAGTTCTTGACGGACGCGGGGGCGCGACGGTCGGAGTTGCCCTCGCGCAGCACCGGGTTGACGGCGCTGCCCTTGACCTTGTCGTAGCGGGCGCGGATGTCGCGCTCCTCGTCGGTCTGCGGGTCGTCCGGGTAGTCCGGCAGCGCGTAGCCCTGCTCCTGCAGCTCGGCGACGGCCGCCTTCAGCTGGGGGATGGACGCCGAGATGTTCGGCAGCTTGATCATGTTCGCACCGGGCGTCTTGGCCAGCTCGCCGAGCTCGGCGAGCGCGTCGTCGACCCGCTGCCCCTCTTCGAGGCGCTCGGGGAAACCGGCGATGATCCGGCCCGCCAGAGAGATGTCACGGCTCTCCACAGTGACACCGGCCGTCGAGGCGTACGCCTCGACCACGGGCAGGAACGAATACGTCGCCAGGGCCGGGGCCTCGTCAGTGTGCGTATAGATGATGGTCGAGTCAGTCACCGGTGCTCCGCTCCACGTCTGCAACATTGCTCGACATCAAGATATCTCGTGATCCCCCTCCCCTCGACAGGGGCTGCCCCGTCCTTCGCGACGACCGCCGCGCGCGGCCCGCGGCCCGCGCGCGGGGAGAAGTGACCGGAACGGTCATTACCCGCTCTGCCGTCCACTGTCAGCGTTCATTGGTGAGCTCGCTCTTCCCGCTCGCTCCTTCCCACTCGCTCCTTCCCACTCGTTCCTTCCCGGCGGACGCGTCCGCCATCTGGAGGCGATATGACCACGGTCTCGGGCACCCGCATCGACGTGCTCTCGCGTGAGGTGCTCCCGACAGGCAGCTCGATCGCCGTGTCGGCCAGGTTCTCCGTCACCATCGGCAGTCCCGAGGACACCGTCGACCTGACCGGCGCGCTGCGGAAGCTGGTCGCGGGGGCGGGTGTCACCGAAGGCACCCTTCACCTCTACTGCGGCCACACCACGTGCGGCCTCGTCATCAACGAACGCGAGGCGGGTCTGGAATCCGACGTGCGCGGGGCGCTGGAACGCCTCGCGCCGCACACTGACGCCCACTACTACGCCCATGACAAGAACCGCTCCCCCGCCGAGCGGCTGGTGCACAGCGAACGCGACAACGGCCACTCCCACGTCCGCGCCATGGTCGGCACCCATCCCGAACTGAGCATTCCGATCACGTCGGGGTCGCTGTATCTCGGCCAGTGGCAGGCGGTCATGCTCGCCGAGTTCGACGGGCCCCGCACGAGGGAGCTGCTGGCGCGCGTGCACACGGCCATGTGACGGCCGGACCGACCTGACCGACCCGACCGACCGGATCGGCGGGAGACCGGAGGTGAGAGGCGGGGCGCGGCTCCACGGAGACCCGCGGGGGATCAAGTACTCCGTGGAGTCCGCCCACAACGGTTAAACTACACCGTGCAGTTTCTAGTTGTAAACCGACCAGTGCAATTCTGGAGTGAGTGAGCAGCCATGACGCCAGCGACGACGACCCGCACGGGCCGTCCGGAGAAACGTGCCGCGATCGACCGCGCGGCCTGCGCCGTCTTCGGCCGCGAGGGCTACACCCGGGCCAGCGTCGACGCCATCGCCGCCGAGGCGGGCGTCTCGAAGCGCACCATCTACAACCACCACCAGGACAAGGAACAGCTGTTCCTGAGCGTGCTGCGGGAGAGCACCCTCGCGGTGGCCGCCCACCAGAAGGAGCTCATCGACCGGCACCTGACCGATCCTGCCGACCTCGGGGCGGAGCTGCGCACGCTGGGCCGCGCGCTGGCCACGCCGCAGGAGGGGTTCGAGGGGCACTTCGCCCTGGTGCGCGTCATCTTCGCGGAGGCGGGCCGGCTGCCCGTCGAATTCATCGAGAGCTGGCACGAGCACGGTCCGCGCCAGAGCCGCGCCCACCTCACCCTGCGCCTGGGCGCCCTCGCCGCGTCCGGCCGCCTGCGCACCGACGACCCCGCCCGCACCGCCGCGCACTTCACCCAGCTGGCCACGTCCGAGGTGTACGAGCGCTCCTTCCACGGCGCGCTGCCGCTGCCGAGGGAGGAGGTGGAGGCGCTGGTCGACTCGGGTGTCGACGCGTTCCTCCGCCTGTACGGGGGCGACCGCTGAGCGACGCCCGGCGCGAGCGGGCGCGACGCCCGGGAGCCGGCCCGCGCTCCGCCGGACGGGCCACCCGCCCCTACCGGCACCCTTCCGTCGAGGCGTTGTAGCGCAGCAGGTAGGCCGCGAAGCGGGCGAGGTCCACCTCGTCCCAGTCGGCGAGGCGCTCCCTGAAAGCCGTGCGGCGGTTGCCGCCGACCTGCGCGAGGGCGGCGGCCCCGAGAGCCGTCAGGTGCAGGACCCGGGCCCGCTGGTCGCAGGGGTCGGGGCGGCGTTCGACGAGCCCGAGGCCTTCCAGGCCGGCGACCTGCCGGCTGACGGTCGACTTGTTGAGCAGGAACCGCTCCGCGAGGTCCGTGGCCCGGCAGCCGCCCCGGTCCTCCAGCTCGGCGAGGAGCGCGAAGGAGACCAGCGACAGCTCGGGGTGCATCCGCGCGGCCGCGGCCCGTGAGCGCCGGGCGAAGGCGGTCAGCTCGCGCTGGATGGTCTCCAGGGACGCATGGCGGTCGGACATGGGTGGCCTCTCTTCCCTATTTAGATGTAGAGTACAACTTAACGAAGTAGTTGTAGTTACCAACTATCTATCCACCTCTCGCCCATCCGTCCCCGACCGTCGGGGGAACCGAGGAAGCCCATGAAATCCGCGACAGGCGGCGCCCTGCGCCATGTCCTCACCCACCTGCTCACCCCGCTGCTGATGTGCGTCGGCATGGGACTGGCCTACCTCGGCGCGTTCGCCGATCCCTCACCGCACGACCTGCCGGTCGCCGTGGTGGGGTCGGGCCCGAGCGCCCAGGCGCTGGCGCGGACCCTCGCCGACAAGGCGGGCGACGACCTCTCCGTCCGTACCGTCGCCGATCGAGCGCGGGCCGAGGACCAGCTGCGCCACCAGGACGTCTTCGGCGCGTACGTTCCTGACGAGCGGACGCCCGAGCTGCTGGTCGCCACGGCCGGCTCGGACACCACCGCCGCCGTCGTGCAGAAGGTCTTCACGCCCGTGGCCGCCCGTCAGGGCACCCCGCTGAAGGTCACCGACATCGCTCCGCCCGCCAAGGACGACCCGACCGGCCAGGGCATCTTCTTCCTGCTGGTCGCCGTCAGCATCGGTTCGTACGCCTCCGTCGCCGTGATCGGCGGAGCCGGGGCGGTACTGCCGATGCGGATACGGGCGCTGCTCGCCGTGGCGACCTCCGCCGTGGTCAGTGTGATCGGCGCGCTCCTGGCGGGTCCCGTCTTCCACCTCGTCGACCACGGACTGGGCGGCCTGTGGGGTCTGGCCTGGCTCTACTCGGCCGGCGTGCTGCTGATCGGCACCGGGCTGCACACCTTCCTCAAGCGATGGACGACGCTGGGAATGATGGTGCTGTTCGTGATGCTCAACTTCACCAGTTCCGGCGGTGTCTTCCGGCCCGAGATGCAGAACGGCTTCTTCGCCTCGCTGCACGGCTTCTGGAACGGCGCCGCCTTCGTCGAAGGCGCCCGCGGCCTCGCCTACTTCGACGGTTTCGGCCTGGGCCGGCACGCGTGGACCCTGGCGCTGTGGCTGGTCGCCGGTCTGGCCGTGACCGCCCTGGCATGGGTGACCGAATCCCGCCGTCGGACCAGGGCCGTGGCGGCGGCCTCCGCCGACGCGGAGGAGGAGATGGAGGAGGCCGTGGGCGTCTGACCCACCACCGCCGGCCGACGCCGACGAGCCCGATTGATCGCCGACGCCGGGCCGTCGTCCGCACCACCGCTGCGCGGCGGTGTCCTCAAGCGCCGGACGGGCTGCTGTGCTGTGCCCTCAAGCTCCCCCAGCTACCGCTGGGGGTACCCCCAACAGGCTGAAAGCGGCTGAGCCCGGCGAAATCAAGCCCGTCCGGCGATTGAGGACGCGCCCGCAGGGCGCCCGCCGCCGCAGGCGGCAAAGACGACCCGCAGCCGTGCGCAAGCACCGACGCGCTATGCGGCAGCCGGCGTACGCCGAGCCGCGTCGCGCACGTAGAGCAGGCCCGCGCAGGCGACGATCCAGGCGGCCAGGACGGCGATGCCGCGCCCCAGGCCGTCGTGGTGGAAGTACGCGAGCCCCTGGATGGCCCGGACGCCCGCGCCGACGGGCAGGACGTCGGACAGGGGGTGCAGCCAGCCAGGCAGGTAGGGGGCGGGCATCACGCCGCCGCTGGTGCTGTTGCCGAGGGTGAGCAGGACGACCGAGGCCAGCCCGGCGCCGGCCGCCCCGCCCCACCTGATGAAGACCATCGTCGCGCCGCCCGCCGCCATCGCCATCAGCGCGGTCATCCCGGCGATGCCCACGAAGGAACCGGGCAGCGCGCCGAACCCGGTGTCGCCCGCGAGGAGGGCGACGATGACTCCGCCCAGGACGCCGAAGAGCGCGAGGCTGGCCATGCGCTGCCGGAAGCGCAGGGCGGGCGCTGCCTGGTAGGTCATCATGCCGAAGAGGTAGCCGGCGAGGACCAGGCCGAAGGCCGCGTAGAAGATCGACAGGCCGCGGGTGTCACCGGTGGAGGCGGGGAGGACGTCCTCCTGGGCGAGCCGGTGCCCGCCCGCCCCGGCGACCGGCCCGAAGGCGCCGGTGAGGGTGCCGGTGACCGAGGGCCCGTTGGCGCCCGCGAACAGCAGTTTCGGGGCGCCGTGTCCGGTGAGGTAGGCACCGTAGACGCGGCGGTGCTCGACGGCCTCGCGCGCGGCGGCCTCGTCCGCGTACGGACGGACGTCGAAGCCGCCGGAGAGGGCCGACTCCAGGCCCTCCTCGATCCGGTGCGTCTCCTGCTGCGTCCCCACGACGGCGACCGGGAGGTCGTGCGGCCTGGGGGCGTGGAACGCGGCGAGGTAGACGCTGACGAAGATCGTCCCGATGGCGAGCACGACGGCCACCGGCATCAGGACGCCCTTCAGGCCGCCCTGCGGGTTCCGCGGCGGCGCGGGGTCCGGCAGGTCGGTGTGCAACGGGGCGGGCCGCGGCGAGGCGGTGGAGGATGAGGAGAGTGACACGAAGGAACCGTCCAAACTTGTAAGGTGCCTTATAAAGCTAGCAGCAACCATAAGGTGCCTTACAAGTGGCGGTCCCCATGAACCAACAGTCCTTCCCCACCACCGGCTACCTGGCCTGGCAGTTCTCCCAGGCCATGGGCGCCCGCCTGGAAAAGGAACTGCGCACGCTGGACCTGACCCTCGCCCAGCACAACGTGCTGCGCAGCGCCCTTCTCGACCCCGGCGTCTCCAGCGCCGAAGCGGCCCGCCGGGCCGGCATCACGGCGCAGTCCATGGGGGCCGCGGTGAACGCGCTCGTCGACCGGGGGCTGATGGAGCGCCGCCCGCACCCGACCAACCGCCGCGTCCTGTGCCTGCACATCACCGCCGACGGCCGGCGCCTGGCCGAGCGGTCGACGGCCGTCGTGGGCCATGTGAACGACGACGCCCTGGCCGTCCTCTCCCCGACGGAACGGGCGACCGCGCACGCCCTCCTGCACCGCCTGGTCGAACACCTCAACCCGGGGGCGCTGCCGCCGTCCGCCTGATCTCGCTCGGCACGTCGGCCGCGTTCCGCTGGAGGCACGAGCGAACGGGCGCGCGAGGGTCATCGGGGAACCGGACCCGGGATTGATCACACCGGACGAGTGCGCGGTCGAGCCGTACGAACGGCTCCCGGCGGGCGATGAGCCCGGCATCTTCGAGCGGGCGATCCCGGCGCGGTCCCGCGTCCTCGCACTCGGCTGCGCCGTCGGCCGTATGACGCACCCACCGGTCGACCGCGGCTTCACCATGACCGCCGTCGACGAATCCGCCCCAATGCCGGAACAGGTCCACGGCGCCCCGACCGCGTGCTCACCGATCGAGGAGCCTGGATACGAGCCCGGCCGGTGGGCGGTCGGCCGTAGGGTGCAGCCGCCGGCCGTCGCGGTCCGGGAAGGTGCGGCGATGCCGCCGGGTTCGTACGGGCCCGCCGCGGCACAGCCGAGGGGTACGCGCCGGGCCCTTCGGCGGAGGTGAAGTCGGCGAAGCGGCCGCGACCCCCGCCTTCGGCATGCCGGCCAGCGCGATTCACGCGCCGCCGCACCCCAGGCATGGGACGCGGATTCCGGCCTCGGGCCGACGACCCCCTCCCGACACGCGGCACCGATCGTGGCCGCGAGCACGGCGATGCCTGCCGCGACCTCTCCTGCGGTGGGCATGCGACGGCTCCCTCCGCGGGGCCGCCCCCGCGACCACACAACCCTCCGCTTACCCCCCAGGGGTATGAATCCTTTCGCCATCAACCCTTGCCCGAAGATACGGGGTAGGGGTATACCTAAACAGGCGTCGGCGATACCCCCCACCGGTATCCCCCGCTCAGCCTGACCCCACGTTTCCGGGAGGAACACCATGTCCGACTGCTGCACCCCCGAAGGCAGCTGCCACACCAGCCGTCCCATCGCCGTGGCCGACGGCACCGTCGTCGTCTATGCCGTGTCCGGCATGACCTGCGGCCACTGCAAGTCCACGCTCACCAGGGCGATCGGCGAACTCGACACGGTTCTCGGCGTCGAGGTCGATCTCTCCGCGGGAACGGTCGCCGTCACCTTCGCCGGCGAGCCCGACGACACGCTGATCGCCGAGGTCGTCGACGACGCCGGTTACGAGCTCACCGGCCGGGTCTGACAGCCCCCGCCCCGCACCCCCATGGCTCCGGGAGCCCGGCCGACCGCCGGGCGCCCGCGCCCGTCTTCCAGTCCGAGGAGCAGCGATGACCATCACGACCACAGGGACCACCGGCACAGCCGAGGTCGAACTCGCCATCGGCGGTATGACCTGCGCCTCGTGTGCCGCCCGTATCGAGAAGAAGCTCAACCGCATGGACGGTGTGGAGGCGACCGTCAACTACGCCACCGAGAAGGCCAAGGTCACCTATCGCGGGGACGTTGCGTTGGCCGACCTGGTCGCCACGGTCGAGGCCACCGGCTACACCGCCGCGCCGCCCGCGCCCGCCCGGTCCGCGTGCACCGACGGTGGCGAGGAAGCCGCCGCCGAGGCCGACGAGCTGCGTCCGCTGCGGCAGCGGCTGGTCACCGCCGTGACGCTGGCCGTGCCCGTGATCCTCCTGGCGATGGTCCCGGCCTGGCAGTTCGAGTACTGGCAGTGGCTGTCGCTGACGCTGACCGCCCCCGTGGTCACGTACGCGGCCTGGCCCTTCCACCGCGCGGCCGTCACCAACGCCCGGCACGGCGCGGCCACCATGGACACGCTGATCTCGCTCGGCACGTCGGCCGCGTTCCTGTGGTCGCTGTGGGCCCTGTTCTTCGGCGACGCCGGCATGCCCGGCATGACCCACGCCTTCGAGCTCACCATCGCGCGCAGCGACGGCGCGGGCAACATCTACCTCGAAGCCGCCGCGGGCGTCACCGCGTTCATCCTGGCCGGGCGCTACTTCGAGGCCCGTTCCAAGCGCAAGGCCGGTGCCGCGCTCAAGGCCCTGCTGGAACTGGGCGCCAAGGAGGTCACCGTCCTGCGCGGCGGCCGTGAAGAACTGATCCCCACCGCCGAACTCGCGGCAGGCGACCGCTTCCTGGTCCGGCCCGGCGAGAAGATCGCCACCGACGGCACCGTCGTCGAGGGCACCTCCGCCGTCGACGCCTCCATGCTCACCGGCGAATCCGTGCCCGTCGAGGTCGGCGTGGGCGACAGCGTCACCGGTGCCACCCTCAACGCGGGCGGCCGGCTCGTCGTCGAGGCCACCCGCGTCGGATCCGACACCCAGCTCGCCCGCATGGCCAAGCTCGTCGAGGACGCCCAGAACGGCAAGGCCGCAGCCCAGCGCCTCGCCGACAGGATCTCCGCCGTCTTCGTCCCCGTCGTCATCGCGCTGGCGCTCGGCACGCTCGGCTTCTGGCTCGGCAGCGGCTCGGGCCTGACCGCAGCCTTCACCGCCGCCGTGGCCGTACTGATCATCGCCTGCCCCTGCGCCCTCGGCCTCGCCACCCCCACCGCCCTCATGGTCGGCACCGGCCGCGGCGCCCAGCTCGGCATCCTCATCAAGGGCCCCGAGGTCCTGGAAACGACACGCAAGGTCGACACGATCGTCCTGGACAAGACCGGCACCGTCACCACCGGCCGCATGACCCTCCTCAAGGTCCACACCACCCAAGGCACCTCGCAGACCGACGTCCTGCGCCTCGCCGGCGCTCTGGAGCACGCCTCCGAACACCCCATCGCCCAGGCCGTCGCCACCGGCGCCACCGAACGCGTCGGCACCCTGCCGACGCCTGAGGACTTCGCCAACGTCCCCGGCCTCGGCGTCCAGGGAGTCGTCGACGGCCACGCCGTCCTCGTCGGCCGCGAGAAGCTCCTCGCCGAGTGGGCCATACACCTGCCGGTGGAACTGGCACGAACCAAGTCGGCGGCCGAGGCCGCCGGCCGTACCGCCATCGCCGTCGCCTGGGACGGCGAGGCGCGCGCCGTGCTGGAGGTCGCCGACGCGGTCAAGGACACGAGCGCGGAGGCGATCCGCCGGCTGCGCGCGCTGGGGCTGACGCCCATCCTGCTCACCGGGGACAACCGGGCCGTCGCCGACGCCGTCGCCGCCGAGGTCGGCATCGACGAGGTCATCGCCGAGGTCATGCCGCAGGACAAGGTCGACGTCGTCAAGCGCCTCCAAGCCGAAGGCCGTTCGGTGGCCATGGTCGGCGACGGCGTCAACGACGCCGCCGCCCTCGCCCAGGCCGACCTCGGACTCGCCATGGGCACCGGCACCGACGCCGCCATCGAGGCCGGCGACCTCACGCTCGTCCGCGGCGACCTCCGCGCCGCCGCGGACGCCATCCGCCTCTCCCGCAAGACCCTCGGCACCATCAGGACCAACCTCTTCTGGGCCTTCGCCTACAACGTCGCGGCCCTCCCCCTCGCCGCCGCCGGCCTCCTCAACCCCATGATCGCCGGAGCGGCGATGGCCTTCTCCTCGGTCTTCGTCGTCGGCAACAGCCTCCGCCTGCGGGGCTTCCGCGCCGACGCGTGAGCCGTTCGACCGTGCGGGGCGGAGCAGCGCTCCGCCCCGCACACTCGTGTCGCACCACCGCGAGGATCCGTCCGGCCGGTGGGTGTCAGGTGCGGCCGCTCACGGGTCATCCGTCCGTCGCCGCTGCTCATCGCTCCACGTGCGGGTGTCGCGCGGCTCGACGTACGGCTCGTCCCGCGCGTCGTGGCCGGTGGAGATGGCGCGCTCACGGGCCAGCTCGGCGTCGAACTCCAGGCCCAGCAGGATCGCCAGATTGGTGAGCCACAGCCACACCAGGAAGACGATGACGCCGGCGAGGGTGCCGTAGGTCTTGTTGTACGAGGCGAAGTTCGCCGCGTAGAGGGCGAACCCGGCGGACGCGGCCAGCCAGATGAGCAGGGCGAGAACGCTGCCCGGGGTGACCCACGCGAAGCCCCGGCCCCTGACGTTCGGCGCCGCCCAGTACAGGACGGCGATCATGAGGCTGACCAGCAGCACGAGCACCGGCCACTTGGCGATCGACCAGGCCGTCATGGCCGTGTCGCCGACGCCCAGCGCGGTGCCCGCCTGCCGGGCGAGTCCGCCGGTGAAGACCACGATCAGCACACTGGCGCAGGCCATGACCATCAGCACCACGGTCAAGGCCAGACGCAGCGGGGTCAGCTTCCACACGGGCCGGCCCTCGGGCAGGTCGTAGACGGCGTTGGAGGCCCGGATGAACGCCGCGACGTACCCGGAGGCCGACCACACGGCGCCCAGCAGGCCGAGGACCGCCAGCAGGGAGCCGATACCCGTGCCGCCCTGCAATTGCCGCACCGCGTCGGTGATCACCTGCCGGGCCGTCCCCGGGGTGAGCTGCCGGAGGTTGTCCAGGACGCTCTCGGTGGCCGACTTGCCCGCGATGCCCAGCAGTGACACGAGCACCAGGAGCGCGGGGAAGAGGGACAGGATCCCGTAGTAGGTCAGCGCCGCGGCCCGGTCGGTGAGCTCGTCGTCCTTGAACTCCGCGGCCGTCCGCCGCAGCACCGCCCACCAGGACTTCTTCGGCAGGTCTCCCGGCCCCTCGGGAGGAGGGCGGCCCGAGCCGGGGCCGGGGCCCTCCCGTCCGGGACCCTGCCGCCGCCCGCCTTTCGGTGTTCGCGCCATGGCCGCCGGGTAACCCGTCGTACCGCCCGCGAAACGGTCCGCTGCCGCCGGGCCGGGCGCTGAGCCCCCGACACGAGCGACTTCCCCGCAACTACCTGGCTTTCCTCGGTCTCGCCGTAGCCATGTGCTGCTACAAGCGCCTCGTCCGCATCACCCCGTAGGACACGGTCTTACTGCTTGTGCCACCGGTCGTATTGATCAGACGGATCGCACGGCGTCGTTTGCACGAGGGTGCCGTTTCGCACGCTGGGCGTCGACAGGCATAGCCCGCTCGACGCGTTCTGCCAAACGTCGTACCAGCCCGAGGGCGGCCCGTTGGGGTTGTCCGCGAAGAAGACGCGCCACTGCTGGGTGGTCGCGGCTGCGTCGCAGAACGCCATCGTGACCGTCCCCGATCCCGAAGCCGGTGCGGTGATGCATCGTCCGGTGCGTGCATTGGTGAAGGTGAACAGGCGAGTCTGGGTGTTGAACCCGTCGAGCCACTTCTGCTCGGAGCCACTGCCGCACGACCACATCTGGAGCTTCGTTGCATTTTCGGTGGCGTTGTCGAGACAGTGGCTCGAATTCCAGACGTTGATCGGGCTGAAACCTGCGGCCTGCGCAGGTGCACCGGCGGCTACGGAGAGGGCCGGCATCGCCAACACCGCGGTGACGAACGCGAACAATCTACGTCGTATGGACATGAGCTTCTCCGGTTTCTGACTGGAAACTGGTGGAGAGCCCGAACGGCACCCGGTAGGTGCAGAGGAAGGGGTCCGAGCATCGCAAGTGTTGCGGCTGCCTGCTGGAGACGTCGGCGGAATTCTCCGGTCAGGTGCCAGGAGTCTCCCACCCGGGCTGGTTGCCGACAACAGACGTGAGGCTCTATGTCGGAATTTCACAGGAGTTGATCACGAGGAGCAGCCGTCCCTGGTGCCGGCAGTCGTGTGCGCTGGGATTGGGCCACGAGGATGGCGCCTTCACCAAGGAGGGGGTGAGAGACGCTGGCCCCCGCTCCGCGACCACAGCTGAGAGACCTCCCCGGCAGAGCACCGCAGGGTGTAGCCCGCGTCGCCTCGGCTCGGAGTCGGTGGTCCTGGCCGTGGCCGTATCCGGTAGAGGGGTAGGCTCCCCCAGCCCAAGGGCGGCAAGCGGCTGACGGAGCTGATGGTCCTCACATCCTTCGACCCCACAGGGGATCCGTCCAACCCGCTGGTCACTCGCCGCTTTGACCGGTGTCAGGGTGCGAGTCACACCGCGTACAAGGAAGCCTCCGAGGGACAAAGCGTCGAAGGCTGTGCCGTCTTCCTCGCAGCCGAGGAGACCGGGGCTCCGTCGACCGTGAAGTGGACGCGCCGCAGCGAGGCTCTCGACACCTGGGAATGATCCAGCGACTCGGAATGCCACGGGGTAACAACCGGCACGTACGGCAAGCGGGCCGGCGTGGTGAGCCTTGGCAATGCCTCGGAGGGCCCAGCGTTTGTCAATGAGTTCGAAGAGTTCGAACAGTGGATAGCGATCACGGAGCGATGAAGGTTCACAAGCTTTGACGGCGCTTCACGTCAATGATCTTGGCCTGGACTCTTGGCCCTGGCGATGCCTGCCCTGACCTGTTCCATCGTCCGGTAGCGAGGGGGCAGGTGCACGGCGGTCGACACCAGTCGAGCTCGGCGAGGAGACGACACCAGCTCACGGTAGTCGTTCTTCGGCTGAACTTGCGTCACTGCAAGGCGAGTTACCTCGAACGGGTTGTTTTTCACTGAGCCGTTCCGCAGCCGGGCAGGCATATGAGTCAGGTACGCGGACCGGCCATGGGCAAGCATCCGACGGGGGGCTGAGGATGAAACAACATGACGACCACGCGGTGGCTGTGGTGGGCGCGGCCTGCCGGCTCCCCGGGGGAATCCGCGACCTCGACGAGCTGTGGGCGGCCTTGTGCGAAGGCAGGGACGCAGTCGGCGAGATGCCGGCGGACCGAATCGACAAGACCCGGTTCGTGGACGTCGGCGCCCTGCGGCCCTGCCGGAGCTACACGGCGGCCGGCGGCTTCCTCGACGACGTGACGGGCTTCGACGCGGCCTACTTCGGAATCGCCCCGAAGGAGGCCGCAGCCATGGACCCCCAACAGCGGCTCCTGCTGGAGATGTCCGCGGAGGCGCTGGACGACGCCGGGATCCCCGCCGAGTCACTGGCCGGGTCGGACACCTGTGTCTTCGTCGGCATCTCCGACCCGTTCTACGGGACGGTCCAGGGCACGGTGGAGGAGTACGCCAACCCCTACACGATGAGCGGCTCCAGCCTGTCCATCGCGGCGAACCGGATGTCGTACTGCTTCGACCTGCGCGGACCGAGCATGGCGATCGACACCGCCTGCTCCTCCACACTGGTCGCCCTCGACCGGGCCTGCCGTGCACTGCTGCAGGGCGAGGGCCGCACCGCCCTGGTCGGCGGCATCAACGTGCTGGACAACCCCTATTCGTTCTCCGGCTTCTCGCAAGCGGCCCTCCTCTCGCCGCGCGGGCGGTGCGCGGCCTTCTCCGCCGATGCCGACGGTTTCGTCCGCGCGGAGGGCGGAGGCGTGATCGTCCTCAAGCGGCTGACCGACGCGCTGGCCGACGGAGACCGGATCCACGCGCTGATCCCCGGCACCGGCAGCAACTGCGACGGCCGTACGCACGGCATGTCCGTGCCCAACGCCCAGGCCCAGGAGACGCTGCTGCGTGCCGTCTACGAACGGGCCGGGGTGGGCCCCGACGACCTGGTGTACTTCGAGGCACACGGCACCGGAACCGCCGTGGGGGATCCGGCCGAAGCACGCGCCATCGGACGAGCACTGGGCCGGCACCGGACGGTGGGGCCCCTTCCGATCGGTTCCGTGAAGTCCAACCTGGGGCACCTGGAACCGGCCTCGGGGATGGCCGGCCTGTTCAAGGCGGTGCTGGTGCTGCGGCACGGCAGGGCCCCGGCCACGCTGCACGCCCGGACGCTCAACCCGGACATCGACTTCGCCGGCCTCGGCCTGGCCCCCACGGTCGAACCCATCGAGCTCCCGCACCGGGCCAGGGCGGCGGTGGGGGTGAACTCCTTCGGGTTCGGCGGTGCCAACGGCCACGTCGTCCTCACCCGTCCACCGGCGCCGGCACCGGCATCCCGGGAGGACCGCGGCGGCGGCACACTCCCCGTGGTCGTCTCCGCCCGCTCGGCGAAGGCGCTGCGGGAGCTGGCCGCGCGCGTCGTGGAACAACTGCGGGAGGCGGCGCCCGAGGAGTTCTACGACCTGGCCCACACCAGCACCCGGCGCCGCAGTGCCCATACGCACCGCGCGGCCGTCCTGGCCGACGGCCCCGATGAAGCAGCCGACCGGCTCGAAAGGGTCCTCGCGGAAGCACCCTCCCACGGCGCCATGGTCCGCAAGGCCGAGCGGGACACGGTGGCGTACGTCTTCTCGGGCAACGGCTCCCAGTGGCCGGCCATGGCCGCCGACCTCATGGCCGGTGAACCGGCCTTCCGCGACGCCGTCCAGCAGGCCGATGCCGCACTGATGCCGCACCTGGGCTGGTCGGTGGCCAAGGAGCTGGCCCACCCGCAGCCGGCCCACTGGCAGCACACCGAGGCCGCCCAACCCGCCCTCTTCGCCGTCCAGGTGGGCCTGGTCGCCCTGCTCGCGGCCAACGGGCTGCATCCGGCGGCCGTCATCGGGCACAGCGTCGGCGAAGTGGCCGCGGCCCATGCCGCCGGGGCGCTGACCCTCGAACAGGCCGCCAAGGTGATCGCCGAACGCAGCCGCACCCAGGGCACCACCGCGGGCACCGGCCGGATGGCCGCCGTCGAGCTGTCCGAGCAGGAGGCCCGGGAGGAACTGGCGGCCTACGGCGACGCCCTGGAGATCGCCGGCATCAACGGCGACCGGAGCGTCACGGTCGCCGGCGATGCGGAGGCGCTGGAAGCGCTGGGCGCCCGGTTGACGGCCCGGGACGTCTTCTTCCGCGACCTCGGTCTCGACTACGCCTTCCACAGCCGCGCCATGGACCCCCTCAAGCACCCGCTGAACAACGCGCTGTCCCGACTCGAACCCACCGCCACACGCATCCCCTTCCTCTCCACCGTCACCGGCGCCGAGCTGGCCGGCGAGGAACTGACCGCCGACTACTGGTGGCGCAACATCCGTGAACCGGTCCGCTTCCGCGACGCCGTCGCCCGCCTCCTCGCCGACCACGCCGACATCGTCGTCGAGATCGGCCCGCATCCGGTGCTGCGCCCCTATCTGCGGCGCACCGGCGCCACCTACGTCCCCACGCTCCACCGTGACGGCGAGGGCCCCCGGGAGACGGCCGCCGCCGTCGCCGCCCTGCTGGCGGCCGGCTCCCGCGTCGACTGGCGGTCGCACTTCCCCTCCCCGGGCCGGGTGGCCGACCTCCCCGCCTACCCCTGGCAGCATGAGCGGCACTGGATCGGCACTCCGCAGGACCTCCACCTGCGCACCAGCGGCACCGGTCACCTCGAACACCCCCTGCTGGGCGAACGGCTCCCGGGCCCCCACGCGCTGTGGGAGGGCGCCGTCGAACCCCAGCTGGTGCCCTGGCTGGGCGATCACAAGCTCGGCGGTTCGGTGCTGATGCCCGCCGCCGCGTACGTCGAGATGGCCGTGTCCGCCGGGCGGCTGGCGCTGAACCGTCCGGTGGAGGTGCGGTATCTGGGCATCTCCCGTCCGCTGCCGATCGGCTGGCCCGATCCCGGTACCCTCCGCCTGCAGACGGCCGTCACGCGGGAGGACGGCACGCTGACCATCGGCAGCAGCGAAGGCCGTGGGACCCCGTGCCAGCCGATCGTGCGCGCGCAGGTCCGCACCCTGCTCGGGACGGCCTCCGCACCGATCGACGCCGAAGCGGTCCGGGCGCGGTGCCCCCGCACGATCAGCCGTTCCGACTTCTACGAGATGTGCCACAGCCTCGGCCTCCGCGTCGGCCCCACCTTCCAGCTGGTGCGCGATTTGCGTGTCGGGGACGGTGAATTGTTCGCCTTCTACCGGCATGAGAACCCGGCCGAGCAGTACACGGTCCACCCCGTCCTGCTGGACGGCCCCTTCCAGGCCACCGTCGCGCTGGTGGAGCACTACATTCGCGCCGGCCAGGCCTACCTGCCGTCCGTGTTCGACTCGGTGAAGGTATGGAGCAGCCCCTCGGCCACCGGCATCATGCACCTGCGCCAGCGCAGCCGCACCGAGACCGAGCTGTGCTGGGACGTCACCTATGCCGACGAGGACGGCACCGTCACCGTGGAGATCGACGGCATCCGGACCCGGCGCTACAACACCAACCACACTCCACTCACCGTTCAGCACACGGTCCTGCGCGCCGCCCCGGACCCGGCCCTGGCGGCCGCGCCCTCGCCGCTACCCCCGCCCGCCGAGCTGCTCGGTGCCGTCCACGAGCGGATCAGCCGGCTGCGCGACGCGCTGGAGGAGACCGGATACGACCGCTTCACCGCAGCCCTCGACGAGGCGGCCGCTCACTGCTGGGCCCGGTCCCTGGCCGGCCTCCTCGCCGACCCGAGCGCCTCCTTCGGCCTGCCCGACCTGATGGTCGGCGGACTCCAGCCCCGGCACCGAAGGCTGGTGCGGCTCATGCTCCCGCTGGTGGCCCGCCACGGGCTGGCCCGCCCGGCCGGTGCGGACCGATGGCAGCTGACCGGCGGCGGACCACGCCACGAGGAGCTGCTGAGGAGCCTCGTGGAAGACCATCCGGCGTTCGTCGCCGAGACGACACTCCTCAACACCCATCTACGGCGCCTGCCGGCCCTGCTGCGCGACGCCGCGCACGCGCCGGAACCCCTCGAGGCGGGAGACACCTCCGCCGAGCAGCTCTACGAAGCCGCGCCGGCGCGTCGCTTCGCCCACCGCGTCGCGCAGACCCTGGTCGGCGAGCTCGTCCGCCACTGGCCCGGGGACCGCCCCCTGCGGGTGCTGCAACTCGGCGCGAGGACCCAGGCCCTGACCGTGGCCCTGCTCCCGCTCCTGCCGGCGGACCGTACCCGCTACACCCGCACCGACACCGAGGAGACCACCACCACCGGGGGCGGACCACGCCTTGCCGCCTACGACTTCGTCGAGCACCGCGCCCTCGACCTGGACACCGATCCCGTCGACCAGGGCTTCCTCCGGGGTACGTTCGATCTGATCGTCGCCGACGACGCCCTGCACAGTGCCGCCGACCTGGCCGAGGCCCTGCGCCGCGTCCACACCCTGCTCGCCCCGGGAGGCCACCTGCTCGCCGTCGAATCGCACCACGCGCGGCGGCTGGGGCTCCTTCACGGTGGCACGGAGGCGTTCTGGCAGCGCCGCGACCATGCCCGGCGCCCGGACACCGTGCTGCTGCCCCGGGACCGGTGGGCGCCGCTCCTGCAGGAATGCGGATTCAGCGGCACCGTACAGACGGACACGGACGACCACTGCGTCCTTCTGACCGCCGCGGACCGTCTCCCGGACGACGCGTCGCCCGAACCCGACCCACCCGTACCGGCCCCGGACGCCGCCTGGGTCATCGCCACGGAGACCCCGGGCGAGACCCCGACCGCGCATGCGCTCTCCGGCCTGCTGGGCGGCGCCTCCACGATGGCCGCCACCGACGACCCCGCCGCGTGGGCCACCGCGTTGCCCGACGGGGCCACCGCGGTCGTCCTGCTGCTGGGTGAGCCCGACAGTCCGGACGATCCGGCAGCAGTGGTCTCCCGGACGACACGCACCGCCGCCGTCCTCCGGGCCCTGGCCGCCACCCACGCCGAGCGGTCGCAGGACAGCGGCCCCCGGCTGTGGCTGGTCACCCGCCCCAGCGGCCTCTTCCCGGCACCCGAGCGCCCCACCCACCCCGCCGACGCGGCGGTCTGGGGCGCCGCCCGCACCCTGGCCAACGAACAACCCGAGCTGCACATGCGACGGATCTCCCTGGAGCGCACCGGTGATCCGGTGACCGACGCCCGCCACCTGGCCCGCGAACTGCTGGTGGCCACCGACGAGGACGAGGTCGTGCTCACCAAGGCCGGCCGGTTCGTCCCGCGCCAGACCCAGCACCTGGCCGAGGAGTCCACTCCCGTGCCCTCCCGTTCGTCCTTCGCCCTCGACGTCAGGTCGCCCGGCTTCTCCCGGCGGCTCGTTTGGCGGGAGACCGAGCCGCTCCGTCCCGGCCCCGGCGAGCTCCTGGTCGAGCTGCGAGCGGTCGCGCTGAACTATCGCGATCCCATGCGCGCCAACGGACTGCTGCCACCCGAGTCCGTCGAGGGCACACCGCTCAGCCGTGGGCTGGGCACGGACGGGGCGGGCATCGTCAGCGCCGTCGGCCCCGGGGTCACGGGCTTCGCGGTCGGCGACCGGGTGGCCGGGCTGATGGCCGCGGCGCTCGCCTCCCATGCCCTCATGCTCGCCTACGCCGCCTGCCCCGTCCCCGACGGCATGACCTGTGCGGAGGCGGCGACCTTCCCGGTGGCCTTCCTGACCGCTCATCACACCCTTGTCCAGGAAGCCCGGCCGTTCCCCGGCGAGACCGTGCTGGTGCACGGGGGCGCCGGAGCCGTCGGCCTCGCCGTCGTCCAGTGCGCCCGGCACCTGGGCCTGCGCGTCATCGCCACAGCGGGCACCGAGGCCAAACGCGACCTGCTGCTCACCCTGGGCGCCGAGCACGTCCTGAACTCCCGCACCCTCGACTTCGCCCCACGCGTTCGCGAGCTGACCGAGGGCAAGGGCGTCGACATCGTCGTCAACTCCCTCCGCGGCGAGGCCATCGGCCAGAGCCTCGACCTCCTGCGCCCCAACGGCCGCTTCATCGAACTCGGCAAGCGGGACATCTTCCTCAACAACCCCCTGCTGCTGCGCCCCTTCCAGCGCAGCCTCACCTTCCTGGGGTTCAACCTCGACAACGTCGTGCTCGACTCGGTCCGAGGCCCCCGTCTGTCGCAGGAGATCGCGGAGCGGGTGGCCGACGGCCAGTACCGTCCGTTGCCGCACATCGTCTATCCGGCCGCTCATGTCGAGGAGGCCTTCCGGCTGCTCCAGCATTCGCGTCACACGGGCAAGGTCGTCGTGTCCCTCGACCAGCTGGACGAGCCGGTGCCCGTCGAGCCGGCCCTCGGCGTACCGGTGCTCGACGCGGAAGGCACCTACCTGATCACAGGTGGACTGGGCGGCTTCGGGGCAGCCACCGCCGACTGGCTCGCGGACCGCGGCGCCCGCCACCTGGCCCTGCTCAGCCGCCGCGGCAGCGAGGCCCCCGAAGGAGCCGCCGTACGTGAGCGACTCACCCGCCGCGGAGTACAGGCCACGGCCTACGCCGCCGACGTCACCGACGAAGCGGCCGTACGCCGCGTGATCGCCGCTGTCGACGCCACCGGACACCGGCTGCGCGGAGTGGTTCACTGCGCCATGCACCTGGACGACGCGCCGCTGGCCGACCTCACCGACGACCGATTCGCCGCCGTCCTCGCCCCCAAGGCCGCCGGCGCCACCGTCCTCGACCGGCTCACCGCCGACCGTGACCTCGACCTCTTCCTCCTGTACTCGTCGGTCACCGCGGCCACCGGCAACCTCGCACAGGCACCGTACGTGGCCGGCAACGCCTACCTGGAAGCCCTGGCACGGGCCCGCCGTCACGCAGGGCGTACCGCCACGGCGATCGCCTGGGGCCCGATCGCCGAAACCGGATACGTCGCCCGCAACGACCTGGGGGCCACCATGACCGGCCTCGGCTTCGACCCGCTCGCCCCGGCCGAGGCGTTCACCGCCGCCGACGGCCTCCTCACCTCGGACACCGACGTCGCGGGCATCGGCCGCTACCGCTGGGCCCGTGCCCGCCGCCTCCTGCCGGCCCTCGCGACCCCTCGCTACTCCGGGCTCGTCCCCACCGACGTCGCGGACATGGACGACAGCCGCGAGGAACTGCTGCGTTCCCTGGCGTCGCTGACTCCTGAGGAGGCCGTACGCACCATCGCCGACGTCCTGGCCCGCCACCTCGCCACCGTGCTGCACACAGAAGCGGCCGAACTGGACCGGGAGCGGCGTGTGGAGGAGTTCGGCCTGGACTCCCTCATGGGAGCCGAGTTCATCCTCCATGTCCGCGAATACTTCGACATCCACATTCCCCCCAGCGAACTCATCGGCGCCAGCGGCAGCCTGAATCACTTCGCCCGGCTGATCCACGGACGTCTGGGCATCCACTCGCCCGACGGGCCGCAGCCGGCCGACGCACAGCCGGCGCCGTGATGTCGTCACGGTCCTGTGCTGACCGGCAGGGCCTCGGTAGAGTCGGCAGGTCGGTCTCGACCCGGCACGGCCTCCTTCAGGGCTCCAAGATCACCCCATGGCCCCTTTTTGGGCTCACCTCGGCGATACCCCAACCAGGGCCGCGTCAATGGCCGCCTCCGCGTGCAGCCGTGTAGAAGACCGGCACAGAGCTGTCCTGCGGCCCCAATCCTGCTCCATGGTGAACGCGGTCCCGAGCAGGCCGACCTTACGTATCCCCGCAGCCCGCACCGCATCCGCTGTGGCATCGGCAAGGTGCAGCAACGGAACCCCCACTGCCGCCTCCACCTGACCCGCGACCTTGTGCATCGTGTTGGTGCAGATCAGCACCATGTCGGCGCCGGCCTTTTCCAGAGAACGGACGGCGGCGGCCAGAATTTCCCCGGCTTCCTCCCAACGCCCCTGCACCTGCACCTGCAGCTGCTCGATCTCTGCGAAATCCACCGACAACTCGTTGAGCAGTCGGTAGTACTCTGCCGTCGATTCCCAACTCATCCCCCTATCAGCCCGATTATTTTCATCGTCACCCCTTCCGTTGACGATGTGCAGATTTTGCAGGACCCAACACTCAAAGCAATTCAAGGAAACCCAAGACGCTCCAGAAGGTTTTCTTATGGAGGGTGCTTTAACTAAGTAAACCTGGGCCATCGAGCTACAGTACTCACGTACCACATCGCTCCCCATACCCCCGAACGAGGGCCCTCCCATGGCCGCCGAGAAACCCGCACGCCGTCGCCGTGATCCTCAGCGGCGGATCGAAGAGATCGCCGCGGCCACCGAGAAGGTCATCGCGGAGCGCGGCATCGAGGGCCTTACCCATCGCGCCGTCGCCGAAGAGGCCGGCGTGCCCCTGGGGGCGACCACCTACCACTTCGCCACCAAGGACGACCTCATCACCGCTGCCCTCAAGCGGTCCGTCGACCGCTACGCGGCCTACCTCGACGACTGGTGCGCCCAGCGCCCCGGACTCACCGCCGACCAGCTCGCGGTCCTGCTCACCGACGTCCTGCTCAGTTGCCTCGGACCCCAGCGCGGACAGCAGGTCATGGAGTTCGAGCTCTACCTCGCCGCCCTGCGCCGCCCCGCCCTCCGGCCGATCGCCGACCAGTACACCGAGCTCAGCATCCAGACCCTCGCGCACTACACCGACCCCGTCACCGCCACCGCGGCCGCCGCCGCCGCCATGAACGGCCTCACCCTGCGCGGCCTCGCCGCCAGCCGGCCACCCGCCCGCGCCGACATCGAAGCCGTCCTCCGCCGGATCCTCACCCCCCATCCCGTCCGCGTCCCGCATGAATGACCCTCCTGCTCAGCGGGACGGCACCGACCTCCATCGCGGAACGTGTTCCCATGGCCGCAGATTGCCAAAAAGAGCCATATGCCGCCATTCCCGATATCATATGGATCATGGTCAAGCGTGGGCAGCCGCGTCTCCGCCGTCCCCACGGCCGGTGGTCTCTCGTTCTCCTGTCCCCAGTGATCCTGACCGCGGTCATCGCCGGCCTCGCCTACGCCACGCCCCCGGACATGGCCTTCAGCCGCATCCTGCCCGCGGCCCCCGCCCTCGCGGCCGCCATGTGGCCCGTGCTTCCCACCGTGGCGCTGGGGACGGTCTGCTTTCTGCTCATGATCGGTCTCAGCCTCGTCTTCCCCGGCCTCGGGGCCTGGTACACGGTGGCGGGCATCGTCGCGGTCACCGTGGCGGCCGCGTACGGAAGTCATGTCCGGCTCCAGCGGGAGAAGTCCCTGTTCCAGGTCCGGCTCGTCGCCGACGCGGCGCAGCAGGTGGTCCTGAGCCCGATGCCGCGCTGCTTCGGAGGCATGGAGATCGAGTCGCTGTATCTCGCGGCCGCCGCGGAGGCCCGCATCGGTGGCGACTTCTACGAGGTGGCCGACACGCGGTTCGGTGTCCGGTTGCTCATCGGCGATGTGCGGGGCAAGGGGCTGCCGGCGGTGGGCGCGGCCGCGACGGTGGTCAATTCGTTCCGGGAGGCGGCCTACGACGAGCCCGATCTGGGCGGCATCGCACGCCGCCTGGAGGCCAGCAGCACCCGTTACAGCGCCGCTTTTCCCCCCGAGGACCTGATGGAGCGCTTCACCACCGCCGTGCTCGTCGAGATCCCGTACGAGGACGGCCTCATCCGGATCCTCAACTGCGGGCATCCGCCACCACTGCTCCTGACCCGGGAGGGGCTCCGCATCCTGAGTCCCACCTCCCCTTCACCGCTTCTCAACCTCGCGGACCTGATCGGCGATCACTACACCATCGACACCTTCGGCCTCGCTCGTGGCGACCAGTTGCTCCTCTACACCGACGGCGTCACCGAGGCCCGCGACCGCGACGGCGAGTTCTTCCCCCTGGCGGACTGGATGCGGCAGCGCACCCCGGTACGGCCTCGCGAGCTGCTCGACGGTCTCCACCGTGACCTCCTCCGCTACAGCGGAGGCGGCCTCGACGACGACATCGCCGCCCTCGCCGTGCGCTTGCGCGAAAAGCCGGACCCGCTCGACGAGCAGCGGGCCCAGCCCGTCTAGGCCGTGTCCGGCGGATCACGTGAGCGGGCGGCTGCGGGGCCGCTGCGCGGTGGCGCCCTCCCCCAGCTACCGCTGGGGGTGCCCCAACAGGCTGAAAGCGGCTGAGCCCAGCCGAATCAAGCCCGTCTGGGGGCACCTCCCAGCGGTAGCCGGGGGAGCTTGAGGACGCGCCCGCAGGGCACTCGCCGCCGCAGGCGGCAAAGACGACCCGCAGCCGAAG
This sequence comes from Streptomyces sp. ISL-11, assembly GCF_018614525.1. Classification (GTDB taxonomy): domain Bacteria; phylum Actinomycetota; class Actinomycetes; order Streptomycetales; family Streptomycetaceae; genus Streptomyces. The sequence goes on along the minus strand of NZ_JAGGOL010000047.1, from coordinate 56,416 downwards.
ACCCGCCGGCCACGGCCTGGACGGCCGCCTCCCCCGCCCCTCGCCCGCACCTTCCGTGCCGGACCGGCCGACGCCGGTCACCGCCGGCATCCGCCGGGACCGAGCCGCCCCCTCAGAGCCGGATCAACGCCAGCCCGATGCTGAACCCGCTGGCCAGCCCGACGAGCGCGACGAGGTCTCCGGGCATGACGCGATCGGCCTGCTGGGCCAGGGCCAGTTGCAGCGGGAGGGACGCGGAGGCCGCGTTGCCGTACCTGTCCACCGTGGCCAGGAAGCGGCTCTCCGGCAGTCCGAGCAGGGCGCGGGCCTCGTGGAACTGTGGCATGGAGATCTGGTGGACGGCGACGAACGCGCTCCGGCGCACCAGCGCCATCTCGTCCGTGGCGTACTCCACCACGAAGGAGGCCATGTGGCGGCCGGCCTCGGACAACTGGTCCTCGTTGAGCCGGAGGCACACGTGGTCGTCGTGCGTGGAACGCGGGTGCATCGAGCCACCGGCCGCGACCGTGCACGCCTCCCAGGCGGAGGAGTCCGCGGCGAAGACCGTGTGGAGCACTCCGGGGTCGTCCGGTCCCGCCGGGCCCGCGGTCAGGAGAAGGGCGGCACCGGCATCGGAGACGGTGTAGCCGGGCAGGTGACGCATGAACGTCTCGTAGTCGGGCACGTGCCAGCGGGCGGTGAGCGTCGCCGTCTCGCCACAGGCGATCAGGACAGTGCGGTGCCGGCCGGTCTCGATGAAGGCCGCGGCCGTCTCCAGGGCGTTGAGCACGCTGTTGCAGGCGTTCTTCACGTCGAACACCGGGCAGAAGGCCCCGAGTTTGGCGGCCACGATGTGGGCGGTGGCGGGTTCGACAAGGTCCTGGCCACTGGAGGCGAACAGCAGCAGGTCGAGCTCGCCGACGCCCGCTCCCGCCATGTCCAGCGCCTTGGCGGCCGCCGCGACCGCGAGGTCGGACGCCTGCTCGTCACCGGACTTCACGTGAACGCCTCGGACGCCCGTGATGTCCTCCAGCAGGCCGGGCGGAGGCACGAAAGGGCTCTTCGCCGCGGCGATGGCCGCCCGGGCCTGCTCCATGGTCCGGTACTGGGGTGGCAGGTGCACAGCGGTCGACACCAGGCGGGCACGGCGGGGAGGTGGCACCGGATCACGGTTCGGCAGCGGCATGGGCGGGACCAGACCTTTCCGATGTGAGCATCACATACGCAGCGTCTCATGGGCACTTCGGCCGATCCCACCGATCGTGCTGCGCCCCCACCCCGGCCGGGCGGGGCGCCTGAGCCGACAGGGTCACGTTGCCTCAATGGGGATGGAAGGTGAACTGCCCTGATTTTTCGATGACTTACCTGACACGAGTCAATGGTCGCATGACCGATTCGGGGCCGGGTAGGTATACGGAACCGGCCATATGTGGGAACCGGACGGGGGCTGAGGATGGACGTCAACGACCGTGCGCTGGCCGTCGTGGGCGCCGGCTGCCGACTGCCTGGAGGGATCTCGGACCTGGGCGGGCTGTGGGCGGCCCTGCGCGAGGGCAGGGACGCGGTCGGCGAGATCCCGGCGGACCGGTTCGACAAGACCCGTTTCGTGGACCCCGGCGCTCTCCGCCCCTGCCGGAGCTACACCGCGGCCGGGGGCTTCCTCGACGATGTCGCCGGGTTCGACGCGGCCTATTTCGGCATCGCTCCGAAGGAGGCCGCGGCCATGGACCCGCAGCAGCGGATCCTGCTGGAGCTGGCCGCGGAGGCCCTGGACGACGCCGGCATCGCCGCCGAATCGCTGGCCGGGTCGGACACCTGTGTCTTCGTCGGGATTTCCGACCCGTCCTACGGGACGGTCCAGGGGACCATCGAACAGTACGCCAATCCGTACATGATGAGCGGGTCCACGCTGTCGATCGCGGCGAACCGTCTCTCGTACTGCTTCGACCTGCGCGGCCCGAGCATGGCGATCGACACCGCCTGCTCCTCCGCGCTGGTGGCACTCGACCGCGCCTGCCGCACCGTGCTGGACGGCACCAGCCGCACCGCGCTCGCCGGCGGCATCAACGTGCTGGGCAGCCCCTTCTCCTTCGCGGGCTTCTCGCACGCGGGCATGCTGTCACCGCGCGGCCGGTGCGCGGCCTTCTCCGCCGAGGCCGACGGTTTCGTCCGGGCGGAGGGCGGGGGCGTGGTCGTCCTCAAACGGCTGGCCGACGCGCTGGCCGACGGCGACCGGATCCACGCGGTCATCGCCGGCACCGGCACCAATTGCGACGGCCGCACCCACGGCCTGGCCCTGCCCAGCTTCCAGGCGCAGGAAGCCCTGCTGCGCACCGTGTACGAGCAGGCGGGGGTGGACCCGGACGATCTGGTGTACTTCGAGGCCCACGGCACCGGCACCCCCGCCGGGGACCCGGCCGAGGCCCGGGCGATCGGGCAGGCCCTGGGCCGGCGCCGGACCGTGGGGCCGCTGCCGGTCGGCTCGGTCAAGTCCAACCTGGGGCACCTGGAACCGGCCTCCGGCATGGCGAGCCTGTTCAAGGCCCTGCTCGTCCTGCGGCACGGCGTGGCCCCGGTGACCCTGCACGCCCGGCCGCTCAACCCGGACATCGACTTCGCCGGACTCGGCCTTGCCCCCACGGTCGAGCCGGTCGAACTCCCCCGCCCGGCCCGGGCGGCGGTGGGCGTGAACTCCTTCGGCTTCGGCGGAGCCAACGCCCACGTCGTCCTCACCGCTCCACCGGCTCCGCCGCCCGGGGACGACCGCGACGGCGGCACGCTTCCCGTCGTGATCTCCGCCCGTTCGGCCAAGGCGCTGCGGGAACTGGCCGCGCGCGTCGCGGCGCGGCTTCGGGAGGCGGCGCCCGAGGAGTTCTACGACCTGGCGCACACCAGCACCCTGCGCCGCAGCACCCACCTGCACCGCGCCGCCGTCCTGGCCTGCGGACCGGACGAAGCCGCGGACCGGCTGGACCGGCTCTTCGCGGACACACCCGCCCACGGGGCCAAGGTCCGGAAGGCCGAGCGGGGCACGGTGGCGTTCGTCTTCTCGGGCAACGCCTCCCAGTGGCCCGGCATGGCCGCCGACCTCCTGGACGGCGCGCCGGTCTTCCGCACCGCCGTCGAACAGGCCGATGCCGCGCTCGCCCCGCACCTGGGCTGGTCGGTGACGGCGGAGCTGGCCGAGCCCCTCGCGTCCCGCTGGCAGCGTACCGAGATCGCCCAGCCCGCCCTGTTCGCCGTGCAGGTGGGGCTGGTCGCCCTGCTGGCAGCGAGCGGACTGCGTCCGGCGGCCGTCGTCGGGCACAGCGTCGGCGAAGTGGCCGCGGCCCATGCCGCCGGGGCGCTGACCCTGGAGCAGGCCGCCCGGGTGATCGCCGAACGCAGCCGCGCCCAGGGCGTCACCGCGGGCACCGGCCGGATGGCCGCCGTCGGACTGCCCGAGCAGGCGGCCCGGCAGGAACTGTCCGCGTACGCGCCCGCCTTGGAGATCGCCGGCATCAACGACGACCGGAGCGTCACCGTCGCCGGGGACCCGGAGGCCCTGGCCGCCCTCAGCGCGGAACTGACGGCCCGGGACGTCTTCTTCCAGGACCTCGGCCTCGACCACGCGTTCCACAGCCGCGCCATGGACCCCATCGCGGACCCGCTGCGGACCGCGCTGGCCGGACTGGAGCCCGCCACCACCCGTATCCCCTTCGTCTCCACCGTCACCGGCACGGCGCTGGCCGGCAAAGAGCTCACCGCCGGCTACTGGTGGCGCAACGTCCGCGAGCCGGTCCGCTTCCACGAAGCCGTCACCCGCGTCCTCGCCGATCACGCCGACATGCTCGTGGAGATCGGACCGCACCCGGTGCTGCGCCCCTACCTGCGGCGCACCGACGCCACGTACGTTTCCACCCTGCACCGCGACGGCGACGGCCCCCGCGAGACGGCCGCGGCCGTCGCTGCCCTGCTCGCGGCCGGTGCCCACGTCGACTGGCGGACCCACTTCCCCCGCCCGGGCCGGGTGACCGACCTCCCGGCCTACCCCTGGCAGCGCGAACGGCACTGGCTGGGCACCCCGCAGGACCTGGTCATCCGCACCAGCGGCACCGGCCGGCTCGACCACCCGCTGCTCGGCGAGCGCCTCCCGGCTCCCCACCCGGTGTGGGAAGGCGCCATCGAGCCCCAGCTGGTGCCCTGGATGGGCGACCACAGGATCGCCGGATCGGTGCTGATGCCCGCCGCCGCGTACGTCGAGATGGCGCTGTCCGCGGGACGGCGGGCGCTGGACCGGCCGGTGGAGGTGCGTCACCTGGGCATCATCAGTCCGCTCCCCATCGCCTGGCCCGACCCCGGTACGGCCCGGATGCAGACCTCCGTGACGCCCGAGGACGGCGCGCTGACCATCAGCAACAGCGAAGGCCGCGGAACCGAGAGCCATACGGTCGTACGCGCCCAGGTCCGCACCCTGCTCGGCACGGCTTCCGCTCCGCTCGACCCCACGGCGGTTCGCGCACGCTGCCCCCGCACGGTCAGCGGCCCGGATTTCTACCGTACGTGCCACAGTGTCGGTCTCGACGTCGGCCCGGCCTTCCAGCTGCTGCGCGAACTGCGCGTCGGCGAGGACGAGTTGCTGGCCTCCTACCGGCACGAGGACCCGAGCGACGCGTACACGGTGCACCCGGTCCTGCTGGACGGCCCCTTCCAGGCCACCGTCGCGCTGGTGGAGCGGCTCATGCGCGGCGGCGAGGCGTATCTGCCGTCCACGTTCGACTCGGTGAGGGTGTGGCGCACCCCGGCACCCACCGGCGTCATCCACCTGCGCCGGCGCAGCCACACCGAGACGGAGTTCCGCTGGGACGTCGTCTATGCCGACGAGGACGGCACCGTCACCGCCGAGATCGACGGGTTCCGCACCCGGCGCGCGTACAACACCCAGCACACCCCGCTGACCGTCCAGCGGACGGTCCTGCGTGCCGCACCGCACCCGGCGGCCCCGGCCGGCCCTTCGCCGCTGCCCCCGCCGGCGGACCTGGCGGCCGCCGTCCAGGACCGGATCACCGGACTGCGGGACGCCCTGCGGGAGACCGGTCACGACCGCTTCACGGCGGCCGTCGACGAGACGGCCGCCCATTGCTGGGCCTCGGCCGTGGCCGGCCTGCTCACCGACCCGGCCGCCGCGTTCGGCCTGTCCGACCTCATGGCCGGCGGACTCCAGCCCCGGCACCGGCGGCTGGTGCTGCTGATGCTCCCGCTCATGACCCGGCACGCACTGGCCCGGCCCGCCGGCGACGGCCGATGGCGGCTGACCGGCGCCGAGCCCCGCCACGAGGGGCTGCTGCGGGCCCTGGTGGAGGATCATCCGGCCTTCATCACGGAGACCACCCACCTCAACGCGCACCTGCGGCGCCTGCCCGCGGTGCTGCGCGATGCCCCGGAGGCACAGGAACTCCTCCAGGCCGGTGACAGCGCGTACGAGCAGCTGTACGCCGTCGCACCCGCCCGCCGCTTCACCCACCGCGTCGCCCAGGCCCTGCTCGGCGAGATCGTCCGCCGGTGGCCCGGCGACCGCCCGCTGCGCGTATTGGAACTCGGCGCCAGGACCCACGGTCTCACCGCGGCCCTGCTCCCCCTGCTTCCGGCGGACCGCACCCGCTACACCTGCACCGACCGTTCGTCGGCGGGCTTCGCCGGTGCCGGCCACCGCTTCGCCGCGTACGACTTCGTCGAATACCGGACCCTCGACCTGGACACCGACCCGGCCGTCCAGGGCTTCGACGGCGGCGGATTCGACCTGGTCGTCGCCGACGACGCCCTGCACGCCGTCGCCGACCTGGCCGAAGGGCTGCGCCGCGTCCACACCCTGCTCGCCCCTGGCGGGCATCTGCTCGCCGCGGAGTCGCACGATGCGCGGCGGCCGGCCCTTCTCCGCGGCGGCACCGAGGCGTTCTGGCAGCGCCGCGACCGTACGCTGCGCCCGGAAACGGTGCTGCCGGCCCGGGACCAGTGGGTGCCGCTCCTCAGGGAGTGCGGTTTCACCGGCACCGTACGGACGGGCACCGACGACCGCTCCGTCCTCCTGGCCGCCGCCGGACATCTCCCGGCCGCCGAACCCGCCCCGCCCGCGCCGGCACCGGGCGCCGCCTGGGTCATCTCCCCCGAGACGCCCGGCGAGACACCCACCGCCCAGGCGCTGTCCGGCCTGCTGGGCGGCGCCGGCATCACCGCCGCCACCGACGACTCCGCCGCCTGGGCCACAGCGCTGCCCGCCGACGCCACCGGCGTCGTCCTGCTCCTGGGCGAGCACCCGGACAGCCCGGACGACCCGCGAGGGCCGGTCGCCGGCACGACGCGCCGCGCCGCCGTCCTGCGGGCCCTGGCCGCCGCCTGCGCCGGGCGGGAGGGCGGAACCCACCCCGAGGTGTGGCTGGTCGCCCGTCCCAGCGGCCTGTTCCCCGCCCCGGAGCGCCCCGCCCACCCCGCCGACGCGGCGATCTGGGGCGCCGCCCGCACCCTGGCCAACGAACAGCCCGGCCTGCGGATGCGCCGGATCTCCCTCGACCGCACCGGCGACCCGGCCGTCGACGCCCGCCGCCTGGCCGACGAACTGCGGGCGCCCACCGACGAGGACGAGATCGTGCTCACCCCGGGCGGCCGGTTCGTACCCCGCCAGGTCCAGCGCCCGGCCGATCAGCCCACCGCCGTCCCCTCCGGTTCACCGTTCGTCCTGGAAGTACGCAACCCCGGGTTCTCCCGCCGGCTCGTGTGGCGCCGGATCGAACCGCTTTACCCGGGGCCCGGCGAGATCCTGGTGGAAATGCGGGCCGTCGCACTGAACTACCGCGATCCGATGCGCGCCAACGGGCTGCTGCCACCCGAGGCCGTCGAGGGCACCGCGCTCAGCCGCGGACTGGGCACCGACGGGGCGGGCATCGTGAGGGCCGTCGGTGCCGGGGTCACCGCGTACGCGGTGGGCGACCGGGTCGCCGGGCTGATGCCCGCGGCGCTCGCCTCCCACTCCGTCATGCCCGCCGCGGCCGCCTCGCCCATCCTCGACGGCATGAGCTTCGCCGAGGCGGCGACCTTCCCGGTGGTCTTCTTCACCGTCCACCACACCCTCGTCGACGAGGCCCGGCCGCTCCCCGGCGAGACGGTGCTGGTGCACGGCGGAGCCGGAGCCGTCGGCCTGGCCGTCATCCAGTGCGCCCGGTCCCTGGGCCTGCGCGTCATCGCCACAGCGGGCACCGAGACCAAACGCGATCTGCTGCGCACCCTCGGCGTCGAGCACGCCCTGGACTCCCGCACCCTCGACTTCGCACCCCGGGTACGCGAACTGACCGGCGGGAAGGGCGTCGACATCGTCGTCAATTCCCTCAGCGGCGAGGCCATCGCCCAGAGCCTCGACCTGCTGCGCCCCATGGGCCGCTTCATCGAGCTCGGCAAGCGCGACATCTTCTTCAACAACCCGCTCCTGTTGCGCCCCTTCCACCGCAGCATCACCTTTCTCGGCTTCAATCTCGACAGCCTCGTGTTCGACCCCGTACGCGGCCCTCGTCTGATGTTCGACACCCTCACGCGGATGGCCTCCGGCGAGTACCGTCCGCTCCCGCACTCCGTCTACCCGGCCGCCCGCGTCGACGAGGCGTTCAGGCTGCTCCAGCACTCCCGCCACACCGGCAAGGTCGTGATCGCCTTCGACCCGCTGGACGAGCCCGTTCCCACCGAACCCGCCCTTTCCGTACCGGCGTTGAACCCGGCGGGGACGTACCTGGTCACCGGCGGGCTCGGCGGCTTCGGCGCCGCCACCGCCGACTGGCTGGCCGACCGGGGAGCCCGGCACCTGGCCCTGCTCGGCCGCCGGGGAGCCGACGCGCCGGAGGCGGCCGACGTCCTCGACCGGCTCGCCCGGCGCGGGGTACGGGCCACCCCGTACGCCGCCGACGTCACCGACGAGGCGGCCGTACGCCGGGTGATCGCCGCCGTGGATGCCACCGGGCATCCCCTGCGCGGCGTGGTCCACTGCGCCATGCACCTCGACGATGCCCCGCTGGCCGACCTCACCGACGACCGCTTCGCCGCCGTCCTCGCCCCCAAAGCCGCCGGCGCGGACGTCCTCGACCGGCTCACCGCCGACCGCGACCTCGACCTCTTCCTGCTGTACTCATCGGTCACCGCGGCCACCGGCAACCTCGCACAGGCACCGTACGTCGCCGGAAACGCCTATCTGGAGGCTCTCGCGCGTGCCCGCCGCCACGCCGGGCGCACCGCCACGGCGATCGCCTGGGGCCCCATCGCCGACACCGGATACGTCGCCCGCAACAACCTCGCGGCCACCATGACCGGCCTCGGCTTCGATCCCGTCTCCCCCACCGACGCGTTCACCGCCGCGGACCACCTCCTCACCGCGGACACCGACGTCGCCGGCGTCGGCCGCTACCGCTGGGCCCGCGCCCGCCGCCTCCTGCCCTCCCTCGCCACCCCCCGCTTCGCCAACCTCGTCCCCAGCGGTGCCGCGGACACGGACGAGACCCGCGAGGAGCTGCTGCGCGCCCTGGCCGCGATGACTCCCGAGGACGCCGTGCGCGCCATCACCGACATGCTGGCCCGCCACCTCGCCACCGTCCTGCACACCGACCCGTCCGAACTGGACCCGGACCGTCGCCTGGACGACCTCGGCCTGGACTCCCTCATGGGTGCCGAATTCATCCTCAAGGCCCGCGAGTTCTTCGACGTCCACATCCCGCCCAGCGAACTCATGGCCAGCGGACGGACCCTGACCCACTTCGCCCGCCTGATCCACGATCGCCTGGGCATCCACGCGTCCGACCAACGGCGGGATGCCATCGCGCCGCCGGTGCCGTGAGGGGGGCTCATGGGTTGGGATGGGTGCCAGGGTCCATAGCCACGGGCCGAACAGCCGACGGCCTCGTCACGTGAGCCGGGCGGCGGCCCACCGGGCCAGCCGCGCACGGTCGATCTTGGCGCCGTGCCGGTGGTCCACCGGCAGTGACCGATGGAACAGCACCGGCACCGCACCGGTCACCGGCCGCTCCAGACCTTCCAGCGCCTCCTGGATCGCGCGGCGCACCATCGCGCGAGCCGCGCGCGGTGCCCCCGGCTCCGGCTCGACGATCACCACCGGGCGCTGCGCGGTGGCCGCGCCGACGCCGACCAGCGCGGTGCGGCGCACGCCGGGCAGGGCGTCGAGGGCCGGTTCGACCCGCTCGGTGAACACGTCTCCTTCCGCGGTGCGCAGCCGGTGCGCGAGGCGGCCGTAGAACCAGACGCGGCCCTGTGCGTCCAGCGAGCCGACGTCGCCCATGCGGTGGACGACGCCGCCGTACGCCCCGTACGCCTTCGCCGCCCGGGTGTCCGCCGGATCCAGGTAGGCCGGGCTGACGTTCGCACCCGCGACGGCGAGTTCACCGGCCACACCGCACGGCAGCCCTTCGGTGTCCCGCTCCGGGGACAGCGGATCCAGCGGCAGGACGCGGACGGTGACACCCGGTACGGGCCGGCCCAGGCACACCCCGTGCCCCCGGGCGGTGGCGGAGCGCAGCGGGAGCAGCTCCCGGTGGTCGATCGTGCTGACCGGCAGGGCCTCGGTGGCTCCGTAGACGCTGTGGACGGTCGCGGCGGCGGTCAGGCACACCCGCAGCCGGTCGAGGACCGCGTAGGGCAAGGAGGCGCCGAAGGAGAAGACATCCCGCAGGGTGGGCAGGGGTGTGAGCGTGCGGACGCAGTGCCGGGCCAGGCGGTCCAGGAGCGCGGGCGAACCGAGCAGCGTGTCGGCGCCCGTGCGGTTCACGGCATCCGCCAGGGCGCGGGCGCGGACGCGGGTGGGCCGGGTCAGGTCGAGGCGGGGGATCACCGTGGTGGCACCGAGCAGCGGTCCCAGGACCGCGGCCGGTACGAACGCGGCGACCACCGTCCGCCCGGCCAGGTCCAGGCTCCGCGGGAGCGCCTGGACCTGCGCCCGTACGGTGCCGTGCCGGTAGAGAACTCCCCTGGGTGGCCCCGTCGCACCGGAGGTGAAGACGACCATCGCCGGGGCGTCGTCGCGGGAGTCGGTCATGACCTGCCAGGGAGGCACGGCGCGGCGCAGCCGGTCCAGGGTCCGGCCGGGCCAGGCCGGCGGACCGGCCACCACGCGGTGGCGGACGGTGCCCCCGCCCCAGCCCAGGAGGCGGGCCGCGACGTGGGCGAGCGGCTCGGCCAGCAGGGCGTCCGGCGCCGCGGCCGCCAGGCACCGCCGCATCATGGGCAGTGGCAGGGAGCCGTCGACGAGGACGGGGACGGCGCCCATGCCGGTGAGGGTCAGCACGCAGGTCCCCAGCTCCACCGGGTCGCGGGTCAGTACGGCCACGCGGTGCCCGGGCCGGATCCCGGCACGGGCCAGGGCCGCGGCGGTCGACAGGCTCCTCGCGGCGGCGTCGGCGTTGCTGAGCGCCGTGAAACCCCGCCGGCCCTTCGGGTAGTACAGGCACACGCCCTCGGGCGCGTCCCGCAGGGCGGACAGGACGGTACGGGCCAGCGGGGCCACGGCGGACACCTCCGGTGCGGTGTGGTCGACGGTGGTGAGCGGGCGGGCACCACACCGGCACCGCGCCCGGCCCCAGCGATGGACGGGCAGGGGGCGGCTGCCCGGGAATGCCGCACGGTCCCGGTCCGGCTCGGGGGGGGCGGGCCGGCGGGTCACGGCCAGGACGGTCCTGCCTTACCAGCATGCGGGTGGCGCCGTCCTCGGGCATCACCTACACGAGTGAATCAGGCACGCCCTGGCGCGGAACGGTCCACTCCGGGGCATGAACTCTTCGCCAGATCCTCGCAGTTGACGGCACCCTATGAAGGGACGACCACCGAAGGGCCGTATGACGAAGGGCCGTTCCGTGTGCGCAGCGACCGAAGGCTCCGGCCTGCCGGACTACCCGTTCACCTCACGGTGGTTCGAGCACGCCGATGGCCGGCAGCACTATCTGGACGAGGGCACCGGCCCCCCGGTGCTGATGGTGCACGGCAACCCCGCCTGGAGTTACGCCTGGCGCCATCTGGTGACAGGGCTGCGCGACGCCTACCGGTGCGTCGTACCGGACCTGCTGGGCATGGGCCTGTCCGAGCGCCTGGCCGCGCCGCTGCCCGCGCTCCTGGCGGGTTACCAGATCGCCGCGCTCGACGACCTGGTCCGTCACCTGGTCGACGAGCACGGGGCACCGGACCGCGGCTGGACGGTGGCGGCCCACGACTGGGGCGGACCCATCGCGCTGGCCTGGGCCTGCCTGAACGCGGAGCGGGTGGACCGGGTCGTCGTGCTGAACACCACCGTGTTCCGCTTTCCCGAGCACGGCCTTCCTCCTCGGTGGTTCCGCCTGCTGCGGCTGCGCCCCGTCAGCGCCCTGGCGGCCCACAGCACGCCGGGCTGGGCGTACGGGGCAGCGCGGCTGGGCGTGACCACACCGATGCCCGCCGAGGTCCGCCGCGCCTTCACCGCGCCCTACCGCCGTCGCCGGCACCGCGCCGCCCTCTCCCGTTTCATCCAGGACGTCCCCCTCACCCGCGCCGATCCGGGCTGGTCGCTGCTGGCCGTCGTGGAACAGATGCTGCCCGCCCTGCGACAGATACCACTGCTGGTCGGCTGGGGCATGCGCGACCCGGTCCTGCGACCGCCACTGGCCGACGAGTGGCAACGGCGCTTCCCGCACGCCCGGGTGCTCCGCTACCCGGAGGCGGGCCACTACGTGCTGGAGGACGCGCGCGCCGAACTCGTCCCGGAGATCCGGCACTTCCTCGACACCGCCGGACGGCGCGCGAACGTCCTCGACGCCCCCGCGCCCGTACGACCCCAGGACGGCCGCGGAGAGCGCCGATGAGGGTCCTGGTCACCGGAGGCAGCGGCTTCCTCGGTCACGCACTGTGTCAACAGCTGACCGCCGCCGGGCACGAGGTCAGGTCACTGCACCGTCGCTTCAGCCGGCCTCTCGCGACACTCGGCACCGACCAGCGCCTGGGCGACATCCGCGACTCCGGCACCGTCCGTCACGCGGCCGCCGGCTGCGACGCGGTCCTGCACACCGCCGCCCGCGTGGGCCTCGCGGGCGACCCCGCCTCCTTCTTCGCGACCAATGTCACCGGCACCCGCCATGTCGTGGACGCCTGCCTGCACCACCGCATCGGCACACTCATCTACACCTCCAGCCCCAGCGTGGTCTTCGACAACACCGACATCGACGGCGGCGACGAAGCCCTGCCCTACGCCCGTAGGCCCCTGGGCCCCTACCCGGGCTCCAAGGCCACCGCCGAACGCCTGGTCCTGGCAGCCAACGGGCCCAACCTGGCCACAGCCGCCCTGCGCCCCCACTGCATCTGGGGCCCCGGTGATCCGCACTTCGCGCCCCGGCTCCTGCGCGCCGCCCGCTTCGGCGTCCTCCCGCTGCCCGGCGGCGGCCGCAAGCGCGTCGACACCGTCTACGTGGACAACGCCGCCCACGCCCACCTCCTGGCCCTCGATCGCGTCCGCCCCGGTACGCCGGCCGCGGGCCGCCCGTACTTCATCTCCCAGGGCAGGCCCTGCACCTTCGCCCGGACACTGACCGCCTTCTTCCGTGCCCTGGGCCGCAGCCCGCGCCTGCAGAGCGTCCCCGACTCCCTCGCCCGTACGGCCGGCATGCTGTGCGAGGGCGGATGGCGCCTGCTGCGCCTCCCCGGAGAACCCCCGCTCGACCGCTGCACGGTGGCGGGAGCGGTGTACGCGAACTGGTTCGACATCTCCGCCGCCCGCACCCGTCTGGGTTACACGCCTCTGGTCAGCACCCGTGAAGGACTTCGACGTCTGCGACAGACGTCATGACCCATCACGGACCGCCCCTCTCCGCCGAGCAGGCACGCCGCCTGCCGGACTACCCCTTCCAAGGGCACTGGTTCGGCCATGGCGCATGGCACCAGCACTACCTGGACGAGGGCCGGGGCGCACCCGTCCTCATGGTCCACGGCAACCCCACATGGAGCTACATGTGGCGCCACCTCGTCCTCGGGCTGCGGGGACGCTACCGCTGCATCGCCCCCGACCTGAGGGGAATGGGGCTGTCCGACCGGGCGCGCGACAGGGACGGACAACTCCTCGCCGAGATCCGCGCCCGGGATCTGGGGCGCCTCGTGGACCACCTCATCGCCGAACGGGGCGCACCGACGCGCGGCTGGACGCTGGTCGTGCACGACTGGGGCGGGCCCGTCGGCATGTGGTGGTCACACCTCCACCCCGGCGTCGTCGACCGCCTCGTCGTGCTCAACACCGCCGCGTTCCCCATGCCCCCCGGATACCGGCTTCCGTGGGGAACCCACGCCCTGAGGCGGCGGGGGGTGGGCCGGTTCGCGCACGCCTCGAACGCCGTGGCGCACATGGCCCTGCGGCAGGGCCCGCGCCGCCCGCTGCCACAGGCCGTCCGCGACGCCTACCTGGCCCCCTACCGGCGGCAGCGGGACCGGCCCGCGCTCGTGCGCTGGGCACAGGACATCCCCCTCGGCCCGGCCGATGCCGGATGGCCCCACGCCCAGCGGCTCGGCGAGGCCCTCGTCACCTTCACCCAACTGCCCGTCTTCATCGGCTGGGGCATGCGCGACCCCCTCTACGACGATCTCGTCCTCGCCGAATGGACACGCCGCCTGCCCCGGGCGTCACTCCACCTCTATCCGTATGCCGGGCACTACGTCCTTGAGGACATGGCGTGGCAACTTGTCGAGGACATACGGGATTTCCTCGCCGTGACGGACCGTGGGCAGAGGGGGTGACAACGCCGCCGCCGGTCGTCGTCCACGGTGGAGCGTGCTCGTCGGCGCCGTCCTCACTCCTCGGAGGCTGCCCGGGCGTGCGTCGGGGCGGCGTTGCCCATCTCGGGCACGGGCGGTGTGGGGAGGCGACGTCGCCGGCGCAGCCAGACGTACAGCAGCAGGCACGGCAGCAGCAGTCCGACGACGCTGAGGGCGAGGAACGCCGTGAAGCCGCTGATGTGCCTGACCAGCCAGTCGAAGTTCTGCCCGAAGAAGCCGACGACGAAGGACAGCGGAAGAAACACGGTCGCGAGGACCGTGAGCCGTTCCATCGTGGCGCTCTGCCGAAGATTGATCTTGTTTTGCTCGACGGAGATCACCGCGATGTTCGCTTCGAGGACGGTGGCCAACAGGTCACGTTGGGCGGCGACCTCCTCGTTGACCAGCAGCAGATGGTCGTGCACATCGCGGAAGTAGGGCAGGAGTTCGGCCTGTGACTTGCCGGGCTGCAGCCGTCGGCCGAGCACGGCGAGGAGTGGGTGCACGGCACGGTAGAAGTCGGTGGCCTCACGGCGCAGGGAGTAGATCCGTTCGGTCGGGGCGACCGCCCCGGAGAACACCATGGCCTCGATCTGCTCGATGTCGTGTTCGAGTTCCGCGACGACCGGCGCGTAGCTGTCGACGACCTGGTCGAGGATGGCCCACAGCGTCGAGGCGCTCCCGGTGCGCAGCAGTTCGTGGCGGCGTTCGAGCCGGCTGCGCGCACCGCGCAGCTCGCTGGCGATGCCCTGGCGAACGGTGATCACGAAGTGTTCGGCGAGGAAGATGCTGATCTCACCGGTGTCGATCTCCTCGCGCTCGTCGTCGTAGCGCGCGGTGCGCAGGATGATCAGCTCGGTGCCGTCCTCGTATTGCTCGGCCTTCGGCCGCAGGTGAAAGGCCCGGGCGTCCTCGACGGCGAGCTCATGCAGCCCGAAGCACTCGCGCACCCGGGCAAGCTCATCGGGCCCCGGTTCGAACATACCCAGCCAGACGAAGCCGCCCTGCGTACAGCGCGCGGCGGCCTGCTCCAACGGCATCGCACCTTCGTGCTGCCGACGCCCGTCGCGGTAGTGAGCGCAGTCGACGATCATGGCCTTCCTCCTCGCGTCCAGCCGACGTGCGCCGCCCGTCGCCCACCGGCGGCGCAGCACTGCCGTACACGCCTCACAGCAATAGATGCTCCTCCGGTGAGTCCGGAATGTCCTCACGACTCCCCAGGAGCGGCTGCCGTCGCCACCATCGGTAGCTTCGGGAACACGAGCCGTAGCAAGAAGTACTCGATCGACTTCCCCGAGGATCTCGCGGAAACGGTACGGGCCCACGTCGACCTCACGGGCGCCACCCTGTCCGGCGGCACGGCCGGCGACACCAAGCGGTCGTACGGCTATCCCGCGCCGGGAACGGCTCAGCCGCACGCGCTGACGGCCGTCAGCCCCGAGGGGCCCGGCGCGGTCAAGACCGCCGAGACGTATGCCTACGACGAGACAGGCAACACCGCAACGCCGCCCCGCACGCCCGGGCAGCCTGAGTGATTGAGATTGAGGCCGCGTCGACCTGCGTTCTCCTCGGAAGGCGCGGGCCGGCGCGGCCCTCGCTTGAGGCTAGGATCAGGGCCCCCGGAAAGGGATGGAACGTGGCCAAGGAGATAGTGACGGTCTGCCTTCCTTCGGTTCCGATCGAGGAATGGGAAGAAGCACTGAAGGCCGCTATGGCCCCGTTCGACATGAATCAACCGGAACCAGCCGGCGGGGAAGAGCCGCAGGGCGAGTGGGACTGGTATCACGTCTACGGCGGAGACGGTGACACAGGACTTCCGGTTCTCGCCGGTCATGAGGACGACCCGCGCATCATTCACCATCCGGTGTTCTCCAACGGACGCCCCCGGGCCCGGAGGACGGCGCGCTGCGACGGCGGTGCCCGAGGACTGCTGGACTTCGACACGGACCGGTCGGCCAGGGCGGCCGAGGCAACAGCGAAGTGGGACGGATGGAGCCGGTTCGCCTCGCCGTATCCGCCCGCTCGGCCGCTGGACGACTTCCACCGGCGGTTTCAGGACGACCCCCTGGGATACCCCTTCGAAAAGGCCCGGCAGGACTATCTGAGCCAGCCGCTCGCGCAGGCGGTTCTGCACGCGCCCGAGGGCGCCGGATTCCTCCCGCGCGTCGGGGACGCGATCGCCTGTTTCGGCACTGACCGTGACGGCTTCGTCCAGCAGGAGGTCTGCCGGGCCATCCCGACGAACGTGCTTCTGACCCTCGACGGAACGTGGATCGACGGGACCCTCGACCCCGTCCACCATCCTGGCCTGCCACGAGGCGACGCGTATTTTCGGTACGCCGACGCATACCTGCGCTCCCTCGACAACGACGCTTTCGTGATCAGAGTCAGATTCCATTCCTGAACCGCCGGCCCCGGCGATGCGGCCACCACCATTCGACGAGGCGGACACGGTGCGGTCCCTCGTGGGCAGCAGCGTGCCGTCCACGATGAAGACGTGGTGCCGTCAGGCTCGCGCTTGCCCGGGGCCAGGCCGACCGAGCAGGGGTCCGTGCCGGCTGTTGATCCGACCGACGGCTGCCGGGAGATTCCGAAGAGCGGGGCGAGCTGGCTCATGGTGAGGTTGATGCGGCCGCACATCGCTACCAGCATGACCTGGTCCTCCAGCGTCAGTGCCAAGGTCGGCCCGGATGGAACGGGTTCAGGGCCCCGGCCGCCCTCGCCGTGGACAGCCCGCACCCGGGTGCATCTGCCCTGTATGGCCGTGGTGCTTGCCGCCGGCTGACCGGGTGCTGCTGGCAGCCGTGCACTACCGCACGAATCTCACCATGCGACAGCTCGCCCCGCCCTTCGGCGTCTCGCCGGTGACGGTGTGCCGGGTGATCCAGCGACTGGGCCCGCTGCTCGCGCCGGCACCGGTCAGCCGTCGGTAGGGTGCGATTCAGCCGGTGCCCGGCACCACTGCCGATGCGCAGGCCTGGCGGGCTTCCGGCCTGGCCGAGCGCTGCGAGGGCGTCACCGTGCTCGGTGACGGGGCCTACATCAACACCGGGCTCGTGGTCCTCCACCGTAAACGCCCCGGCCGGCCCCTGCTGAAGGGCGAGGAAGAGGACAACGCCGAGCACCGCAGGGCCCGTGCCCGCGTCGAGCACGCCTTCGCCAGGACGAAGGGTGCTGCGCTCGATGGTCCAGCGTCTCGCCACGCCGTCCGGCACGAAGAGTGGCCTCTTTAACCGACATCCAGCAAATCGGTCAAACAATTGATACCTATAGTATCGCGAGGGTGTTTTCGCGAATAAACTGCAGAATTACGTTCGCCGCGTGGCGTCAACCACGAGCGATCCTGTGGGCCACGGCGGGTGCGGTGGCCCTCGGGTTCCTCATCATGCTGGAGATCGTCGCGCGTCGCTACGGCGGTGTGCCGGGGCCGATGACCAACCAGGTGCGAGAGGTGATATTCGCTCCCAAACCAGGGCCGCTGTACGCCGGCATGGCGTTGATGATGGTGGTGCTCACCTGGCGGCAACGGTTCATCGCGGCGGGTGCCGCGATCGGCATCGACGTCGTCTTCGTGCTGGTGCGGTGGGCGGTCGGCGCCAAGGCGCCCGAGGGCCATTTCTTCGGCAACGGCGCGTTGTGGGTGTTGTTGGGCTGTGCGGTCATCGCCATCACGCGCCGCACCGGCCGGGAACGTGTCCTGCTGCTGAAGGGCGTCGGGCTGGGCCTGCTGCTGGTGGCCGGCCGCAAGATCGGCGACACCTGGCTGCTCATCACGTCGAAGACCCGCCCGGCGGTGCTGGACCCGTACCTGGCAACCGCCGATCACGCGCTGGGCAACCCGTCGTGGCTGGCAGGCCGGATTCTCAGGGCCAGCGGCCCGATCGCCACACTTCTCGACGTGGTCTACGCGCAGCTCGCGGTGGCCGCGGTCGTCGTCGCGCTGTACCAGCTGCGTAACGTGGCGGCCGAGCGCCGCTTCCCGCGCCATCATCTGGTGCGCACCTTCCTGGTGATCGGCCTCCTCGGGCCGGCCATCTACATGATCTTCCCGGTGGTCGGACCGATCTTCGCCTACGGCCCGGGCACCTCCGGCACCGGCGGCGTGCAGTGGGCGGTGGCCAACCTGTGGCCGCACACGCCTCCACCGATCCATACCCCGCATCCGGTGCCGTACGACGCGATCACCCCACGCAACTGCATGCCCAGCCTGCACACAGCATGGGCCACCGCAATCTTCATCCATTCCCGCAAGGGCCCACGCATTCTGCGATTCGCGGGCGCGTTCTGGCTGATCGCCACGCTGAGCGCAACGCTGGGATTCGGCTACCACTACGGCGTGGATCTCGTTGCCGGCGTGGTGTTCGCGCTCACGATCGAGGCAGCTGTGCGCTCGTTCGACCGTGGTTGGGACCGGCAAGGAATCCAGCTGGTCGCTTACGGCACCACGGTCTTCGCCGCCCTCTTGGTGTCATATCGCTATCTGCCGATGGAGATGGCCCAGCATCCGTGGGTGTTCGGACCACTCCTCATTCTGGCGATGGCCTCAGTGGTCTACGGCTTCGTACGGACCACCGAACGGTGGGAACCGAAGACACCGAAGGCCACACCGGCGCGGCAACCGGAACCGCAACCCGAACTGGTGTGAGTCATGGTGCATCAGGTCCGACGTCCTGGTTCCACGCCATACGGACACAGTTCGCGCGCGACCGCGGTCCAGTAACCGTTCGCCGGATCCTCGCCACCCTCTCCAGCACGCTCGGCGAGGCCGTCCGCCGCGACCGGCTGGACCGCAGTCCCGCCCGGCCGACGATCACGCCCCGGCCGGCTGCGGCCGAGCGGCGGATCTCGGCCGCGTCACGGCGTCCCCAGCACTGCGACCACCTTGCCACCACAAGCCGACACAACACGAGAAAGGCCGTTCCCTCATTACGAGGAAACGGCCTCTGACCTGCGAAAATCGCTGGTCGGGACGGCGGGATTTGAACCCACGACCCCTTGACCCCCAGTCAAGTGCGCTACCAAACTGCGCCACGTCCCGGTGCTTGTCCGGCTCGGGCTTCTGCCCTGGCCGACCGCGCATGAGAACAATACCGCACTTCACCGGGTGGCCGCGCACGGCTTTGAGCGGGGTCGATCCCAGGGCGGGCGACCCTCGCGCCGAGGGTAAATGCCCCATTCACCCTGATTCATCGCATTCCTTGGCGTGCGTCGCACCTGCCCACCCCCGCACACCCTCCCCACCCAGCGCGGTGTTGACCCCCCTCCCGCGTTCCATGCGACCATCAGGCGTCCCGATCTCGGCTCCAGACCCGCACAACTCCCCCGCAGCAGGAGGACAGTTGGACACCCCTGGTCACATCGGCGCGGACCTCCCCCCTACTTCCCCTCCCTCTCCCCTCTCCCGGCGCAGGTTTCTTCAGGCGGCCGCCGGGACCGCCGTTGTGGCCGGCGTCACCGGCGCTCTGCCGGGGGACGTCGCGGTCGCCGCGAGTCCGCGGACCGCCGGCTCCACGCTCTCCTTCACCGCCGCCACCAACGGCTCCGCCAGCCTCTCCCCCGCCGGTGACCGGCTCGTCGCCGAGGTGCAGAACGTGCTGTGGTCCGTTCCCCGCGCGGGCGGGGAGGCCGTCGCGATCACGCCCGCGGATCTTGAGCCCACCCGTCCCGTCCACTCCCCCGACGGCAGGCAGCTCGCCGTCTGCGCGTACCGCGGGGGCGGGTTCCACCTCTGGACGCTGCGGCCCGACGGTTCGGGGCTGCGGCAGCTCACCGACGGGCCGTGGGACGACCGCGGGCCGGCGTGGTCGCCGGACGGGACGCGGATCGCCTTCGCCTCCGAGCGCGGCGGTGATCCGGTGGCCGGCAGCCCGTACCGCGTGTGGGTGGTGGACGTCCGCACCGGCGCCCTGACGCGGATCACGGGAGTGCCCGGACAGGAGGGGCCGGCGCAGGACGGGGCCTGGGAGGACTTCGACCCCGCCTGGTCACCGGACGGCACCCGGCTGCTGTTCGTCCGGGCGCGCGTCGCCGGGGCCGCGCTGGAGGCCCGTACGGTCGCCTCCGTGGCGTCCGACGGGCAGGGGGCGGTACGGGCCGAGCACACCGAGAGCGCCGCCGCGCAGGTGATGACCCCGGCCGTCTCCCCGGCCGGGCGGCTCGCCTATCTGCGGACCACCGCCTCCCCCACCGCCTCCTGCACCCTCGTCGTCGACGGGGCGGCGGTGGCGGTCGACGGCGACGTGGAGCCCGTACCGCCGCGCTGGGTGTCGCGGGAGGAGTTGCTGCTGACCGTGAGCGGGCAGTTTCGGCTGCTCCGCACGGACGGGGCTCAAGGGAAAGCCCCGAAGGCCACGCCCATCCCCTTCACCGCCGCGCTGCCCCTCGACCGGCCCCGCTACCGCGTCAAGCGGTACGACCTCGACGGCGGCGGCACCCATACGGCCCGCGCCCTGCACCTGCCCGCGCTCTCGCCCGACGGCCGGCGGGTGGCGTTCGCCGCGCTCAATTCCCTCTGGGTCTGCGATGTGGCCGGCGGCCGCCCGCGCCGCGTCGTCGACGCCGGCCCCACCCGCTATCTGCTCGGCCCCACCTGGACCCGCGACGGGCGCGCCCTGATCTACGCGGGCGACCGTGACGGCCTGCTCGCCGTGCGCCGCCGGGACCTCGCCTCCGGCGAGGAGACCGTGCTGGCCGACGGCGGCCGGGTCTATCCGGCCCTCTCGCCGGACGGGAAGAACCTGGCGTGCCTGGACATGACCGGGAATCTCCTCGTGCGCGACCTCGCCTCCCGCACCGACCGCGTCCTCGCCGCCCCGCTCGGCGGCGGTGGCCTGCCCGGCAGACCGAGCTGGTCGCCGGACGGGCGCTTCGTCGCCCTCTGCGACCGCAACCGTCTCAACCAGCGGTTCCGCGAGGGCTACAACCTCATCCGGGTCGTCGACGCCGCCACCGGCACCGCGCGGCTGCACGCCATCGCCCCGCACACCTCGCTCTCGGACCGGTACGACTCGGGGCCCGTCTGGTCGCCCGACGGCCGCCACATGGCGGTGATCAGCGAGTCCGCGCTGTGGCTGCTGCCCGTACGGGCCGACGGGACGCCCGAGGGAGAGCCGCGCCGGCTGACGGACGAGGCCGCCGACCACCCCTCCTGGTCGGCGGACTCCCGCACGATCCTCTACCTGTCGGCAGGGCGGCTGCGGCTCCTGGACGTGGCGGACGGCTCGGCCCGTACGGTCCCCGTCACCCTCGACTACCGGCGCCCGACGCCCGCCGACACCGTCGTGCACGCCGGAAGGTTCTGGGACGGCACCGGCGAGACCGTACGGGAGGACGTCGACCTCGTGGTGCGCGGCGGGCGGATCGCGGCCGTCGAGCCGCACCGGACACGGCGCGCCTCGCTCCGCAGGATCGACGCGTCGCACCGCACGGTGATCCCGGGGCTCTGGGACGCCCATACGCACCCGTACCAGAACACCTACGGCGGCCGGCAGACGGCGCTGCAGCTGGCCTACGGGATCACGACGGCCGTCTCGCTCGGCGGATTCGCCTACGAGCAGGCCCGCATCCGTGAGGCGGTGGCCGCGGGCGCCCTGGCCGGGCCACGGATGCTCACCAGCGGGGAGCTGCTGGACGGCGCGCGCGTCGCCTACAGCATGGGCCGCGCGCACCGCACCCGGGAGGGGCTGCGCAGGTCGCTGACCCGGGCGGCGGCGCTGGACTGGGACTTCGTGAAGACGTACGTCCGCGCGCCGGGGTGGGTGATGCGGGACGCGGCGCACTTCGCGCACGAGCGGCTCGGCGTGCGCACCGGCAGCCACCTGTGCTCGCCCGGTGTGCAGCTGGGCCAGGACCTGACGACCCACCTCCAGGCCACGCAGCGGCTGGAGTTCGGGCACGCCACGTCGGCGTCGGGACGTGCGTACCAGGACCTGGTGGAGATCTACACCGGTACGGACTTCCATCTGATCGCGACCCTCTTCACGTCGGTGCCGCTGCTGGGCGACGCGCCCGCGCTCGCCCGGGACCCGCGGGTGACGGCGCTGATGCCGCCGTGGGACGAGGCGCTCGTACGGCAGACGGCCGGCAGCCGGCCGACCGCGGACCAGCTGGCCACGCTGGAGCGCGAGGTCGACGTCTACCGCCGGGTGCTGGCCCGCGGCGGGATCGTCGCGCTCGGCACGGACGCACCGCTGGTGCCCGTGGGGCTCTCGCTGCACATGGGGCTGCGCGCGCTGCACCGTTACGGGCTCTCGGCGGCGCAGGCGCTGCGCACCGCGACCGTCCTGGCGGCGCGGGCGTTCGGCGCGGAGCGGGACCTGGGCACGCTGGAGCCCGGGAAGCTGGCCGATGTGACGGTGGTGGACGGCGATCCGTTCACGGACTTCGACCAGCTGGTGCGGACGGTGTCGGTGCTGCGCGGCGGGGTGCCGTACGAGCAGGCGGAGCTGGTCGGCGCGTACGAGGGCGACCAGGGCGCGGCCGGACACCCGGAGCGTTCGCTCGGCCAGTGGCTGGAGGTCGGGCGGCAGTTGCGCCGGGACTCCTGCTGCGACATGGAGCTCTCGCACTGACACCGGCGGCCGCCCTCGCCCCCGGTCGGGGGAGCGAGGGCGGCCGCGGGCGCGAACGGCTACTCGTTGATCTGGTACGAGTCGCCGTAGACCTTCCACTTCAGCGGCGGCTGGAGGTCGAAGTTGCCGTTGTCGAGGAAGACGCGCTGCGCGGTGTCGACGCGGCTGGTGTCGCTGTGCGCCTCCTCGTTCTGCATGGCCTTCTTGCGGGCGTCCAGGAAGGCGTTCAGATAGCTCTTCTCGTCACCGCCCTGCGCGGGGGTCCGGGCCTTCGCCATGGCGGCCTTGCGGATGCCGCCGAAGCTGTCCTTGCCGGTGCCGGGGCCGTGCATGACGATCGCGTCGTAGTAGGCGAACTGGCCCAGCGCGCGCAGGCCGTCGTCCTTGCCCTGCTTGACGGCGGGGTTGAAGTAGACGCGGTCGCGCTCGGACTCCTGGGCCTTCTGGAAGTCCTTGTCCTGGGCGGCCTTCTTCCAGGCGTCCTCGAAGGGCTTGCCGAGGCCGGCGTGGGAGTCGCTGCCGTTGACCTTGCGCAGGGCGGGGAGGTACTTGGCCAGCGGGTTGCCGGGCTTCTGCCGGGTGTAGCGCTCGACGAGGTCGAGCATGTCGCCGGTGCCGGAACAGAAGCCGATGATGCCGGCGGTGTAGCCGCGGCCGTCCTTGATGTCCTCGATGTACGCGAACTGGGCGCGCCAGTCGAGCGAGGAGTTCTCCGCGCTCGACACCAGCCGCATGGCGATGTCCTTCTTGTGCGGGTCGTCCAGCCCGGCCGCCGCCGTGGCCACCCGCTGTATTCGCTCGGTGGCCGGGGCGGTGGCGACGTGGGTGTCCGGGGCGGCGGTGGCCGCGGTGGCCCCGCCCGATCCGGCGAAGGCGAGGGCGGGGAGGGCGACGGCCAGTCCCATGAGGGCGATGCGGGGGGTCTTCTTCGAGGTGCGCGTGAGCATGTGGTCTCCGTTCCCGATGGTTACCGAGGGCCCTCGGTGGATCGCCGAGGGCACCCGATGGCGGTTCGCATGGAGCATCGGCGGTCAGGAAGCTCTGTTAGGAAGCTTTCCTAACCATGAACGGCATTGAAGCGGTCCCGCCGCTTCCGCCACAAGAGGTGCGGGCGACTCATTTACGCGGCGGCGCGAGATCACGCCATCGCCACGGGGCGGCCGCCGAACCCCGGACCAGGCCGTGCCCGGCGAGGCTTCGGCTGCGGGCCGGCTTTGCCGCCTGGCCGCCTGCGGCGGGGCGGGCCGGCTTTGCCGCCTGCGGCGGCGAGCGCCCTGCGGGCGCGTCCTCAAGCGCCGGACAGGCTTGATTCGGCTGGGCTCAGCCGCCTTCAGCCTGTTGGGGGACCCCCAGCGGTAGCTGGGGGAGATTGAGGACACAGCACAGCAGCCCGTCCGGCGCTTGAGGACACCACCGCGCCGGCCGCCGGAGATGGCCTACACGCGGACGGTGGCGGCCCCGGCGCGGCTCGGCAGGTCCGCCACCGGCTCGGGCCGGCCGCCCGCCGGCCGGCCCGTGATCGCCTGCCACCACAGGTCGAGCGGCAGCCCGGCGGCCGGCTCGAAGGGCTGCCCCGGGCGGGGCGCGGCGATGTGCGCACCAGCGCGCCGAGCTGCGGCGACGGTTCCCTCGACCGGCTCCTCCCAGGGATGGGGAGCGAGGTTGAAGGTGCCCCAGTGGATCGGCAGCATGACGCCGCGGGCCGGGTCGCCCTGGAGGTCGGAATGAGCCCGCATGCCCTCCTCGGGCGTCATGTGGATATCGGGCCAGAATTCGCTGTAGGCACCGATCTGCACCATCGTGGCGTCGAACGGCCCGTACTGGGCGCCGATGTCCGCGAAGCCGGGGAAGTAGCCGGTGTCGCCGCTGTGGAAGATGCGGTGGTCGGGGCCGGCGACCACCCAGGAGGCCCAGAGGGTGTGCTGGGTGTTGCGCAGCGCTCTGCCACAGAAGTGGCGGGCGGGAGTGGCGGTGAGGGTGAGGCCGCCGACGGCCGTGGACTCGTGCCAGTCGAGCTCGGCGATCCGGTCCGCCGGAATGCCCCAGTGCTCCAGGTGGGCACCGACGCCCAGCGGTACGACGAACCGGGTGCCGGTACGGGCCAGCGCTCTGACCGTCGGCATGTCGAGGTGGTCGTAGTGGTCGTGGGAGATGACGACGGCGTCCACGGTCCCCACCTCGGCCAGCGGCACCGGCACCGGGTGCAGGCGCCTGGGGCCCGCGAAGGCGAAGGGCGAGCAGCGCTCGGACCACACCGGGTCGAAGAGCACCCGGTGGCCGTCGATCTCGGCGAGCACGCTGGAGTGGCCCATCCACGTCAGCCGCAGTCCGGAGACCGCGGGGGCGGCGAGGTCGGCGATGGTGGTGGGGTGGACGGGCACGGCTCCGGCGGGCGCGCGGCGGGCGCGCTCCTCCTTGCGGAAATACGTGGGCAGGAACTTCAGCATCGCTCCGGAGGGCGTGCGGTCGACCCCCACGGGGTTGGTGAAGACACCGTCGGCGTAGTGCGGCGACCGCCGGATGCGCGCCATCCGCTCCCCCGACGGGTCCGCTCCGAAGGCGGCCGGGCGCAGGGCGTCGAGCGGGAAGCTTTTCGGGCGGAAGCCGGTCACGGCACCTCCAGGGGCGAGGGGGGCGACCCCGTGCGGCTGAGGCCGTGGGGGAGCTCGGGTCCCGCCATTATCTGCCCCTGCCCCGGAGCCGCCCGATGGCCCCCGTCCTACGGGCCGTAAGCGCACGGGCGAACACCGGGTGCCGTCGGCCGGGCTCGCCCCCGTGATACGAGCCCGGCCGACGGCGGGTGTTACCCCGCCCTCTACTGTGCAGGGTCGGGCGCCCGGATGCACGTGAATTTTCACGTGCATGCGCACGCGCTCAGGGATTGGGGAGACCGCTGGCGCGGAGGGTGACGTTCAGTCGCCCGGTGAGCCCGAGAGCGGGCGGCGCGGTGCCCGGACGGGTGCGCGGCACACCGTGGTAGGCCCGGCGGGACGGTCCGCCGAAGACGAAGAGGTCACCGCTGCGCAGCTCGACATCGGTCCAAGGGCGGCTGCGGCCGCTCGTGTTGCCGAACCGGAAGACGCAGGTGTCACCGAGGCTGAGGGAGACGACGGGCGCGTCCGAGCGCTCGTCCCGGTCCTGGTGCATGCCCATGCGGGCGTCGTGGCCGTAGAAGTTGACCAGCGCCACGTCGTACGGATCCGGGGCCGCCTCGGTGCCGTAGGCCGCCGCGACGGCGTCCCGGGCCAGCGCGTCCAGCCGGGCCGGGAAGGGCTTGACCGGCGCACCGTCGCCGTCGACGACGGTGCGGGCGTAACCGTAGGGGAACCAGTGCCACCCGAGGCAGACGGTGCGCACCGACATCTCGCCGCCGCTGGGCATCCGCACGGTGCGCAGGCCGGCGGGTGGGGCGGCCCAGGCACGGCAGGCGGCGAGCAGGCGGGCCTGGGCGGGCAGGTCCAGCCAGCCGGGGACGTGCACGGCCCCCGGGGCGATCTCGGCCGCGGGCCGCGGGAAGAGCTCGTCGTCCATGCCGCCAGCGTAGATCGGGGCTGTGACACCGCCGGTGCGGCACTGTGACCACGGTCTCACCCGGACGCGGCGGGCGGATGTCACAAAGCCGCGGGGCGCGTCCGTCGTACGGGCGGAAGCGACCACACGTCCCCGATGGAGGCACCGGCCATGGCCCGTATCCCGCTCGACCCGAAGCCCACCCCGCTGATCCGCCTGGTGGAGTGGTACTGCAAGCGCGCCTACGGCAGGACCCTCGACCCGGTCATGGCGTTCGCCCACAACCCGCGGGTGCTGCTCGCGTCGTCCCGGTTCGAGATGGCGCTCGCCCGGTGGAAGAAGCTCGATCCTCAGCTCAAGTCGCTGGCGGAGATGGCGTCGTCCGTGTCCATCGGCTGCTCCTGGTGCGTGGACTTCGGCTACTGGGCGAGCCGCAAGCACGGGGTGCCGCACGAGAAGCTGCTCGATGTGCCGGTGTGGCGCGAGAGCGACGCGTACACCCCGCTGGAGCGGGACGTCATGGAGTACGCCGAGGCGATGACCGCGACGCCGCCCACGGTCGGGGACGACCTGGCCGAGCGGTTGCGGACGAGCCTGGGCGATGCCGCGTTCGTCGAGCTGACGGCGATGGTGGCGGTGGAGAACCTCCGGTCCCGCACGAACGCGGCGCTCGGCCTGACGAGCCAGGGGTTCAAGGACAGTTGCGAGGTGCCGAGTGGGGTGACTGCCGGTCGGTGACCGGGGCTCCGACGCCGGACGGGCTGGATTCGGCTGGGCTTGTTCGAGCCCGCCCGGCGATGGGGGCATCGCGCTAGCCCTTTCTGCCCACTCCCCCGTAGAAGATCGTGTCGTTGAGCTCCTCGGCGCCCGGCACCGGGCCGTCCGGGCGCCACAGCGGCACGCGGACCAGGCCCGGGTCCTGGAGCGCGAAGTCGCCGAAGAGCGGCTCGATCGCCGTGCGGCCGCGCAGGTTGAGCGCGGCGGTGGCGTTCTTGTACGCGCCCAGGACGCTGTCGCGGGCCTTGACGTCGGTGTAGCCGTCCACGTACCCCTCGTACGGTTCGGCCGTGGCGTGGGAGAGCACGAGACAGCTGCCGGCGGGCAGGGCCTCGCCCAGGGCGGCGACGATGCCGGCCGGGTCCTCCTCGTCCTTGACGAAGTGCAGGACGGCGACCAGCAGCAGGGCCACCGGCTCGGAGAAGTCGATCAGGTCGCGGACCACGGGGTGGTCCAGGATCGCCCGGGGCTCGCGCACATCGCCGAGGACGAACGCGGCGTGGCCGGCGTTCGTCAGCTTGGCCCCCGCGTGGGTGGCCACGATCGGGTCGTTGTCGACGTACGCGACGCGGACGTCGGGGTCGGTCTCCCGGGCCACCTCATGGGTGTTCGGGGAGGTGGGTATGCCCGTACCGATGTCGATGATCTGCCGGACGCCACCGCGCACCACGTCCCGGACCGCGCGTGCCATGAAGGCGCGGTTGGCGCGGGCGGACAGCCGTACCTGCGGGTGCGCCTCGATGACGTGCTCGGCCGCCTGCCGGTCGACCTCGTAGTTGTCCCAGCCGCCGAGGTAGTAGTCGTACATCCGGGCCGGGTGCGGCCGGCTGGTGTCGATCTCCTCGGCCGCGAAGCCCTGCTCGCTCACGCCGTGCCCTTTCATTCGCAGCTCACACTCGTTCCCGCGAGAAGGAAGTCGGCTTCGCCGGCCTTCGCGCCCTTGATGAAGCTCTCGATTTCGTGATGCGTGTAGATCAGCGCGGGGCCGTCCGGATCGGTGGACTGGCGCAGCGCGACCCGGCCGTCCCGCAGGCGCATGGCCTCGACGCAACTTCCCCCGTTGCCGCCGCTCCACGGCTTGCTCCAGCCCTCGGTCCCGAGGTCGGTGGCGGGCATGCCGTTGTATACGCGATCCATGGTGGTCGGATCCATGGTTCAGATCTCCTTACGAATGCCACCCAGGAGTGCCTCGGTGGTGTGTGCCGGCGCGGCCTGCGCGCACATCCGGTCCAGCGCCTCCAGGAAGGCCGAGACATCGTCGCGCTGGTCGAAGTACGAGGCTCCGACCAGGTTCTCGGCGTACGCGATGTCCGGCAGTTCGGGGAGCGGGAACCGGAAGATATGGAACGGTCCGTACATCGCCGGGTGCGGCCCGGCGGCGAACGGCATGATCTGGAGCCTTACGTTCGGCAGCGCGGTGGCCGCCATGAGGTGGGTGATCTGCTCGCGCATGACGCCCGGCCCGCCGATGGGCCGGCGCAGCACGGTCTCGTCGATGACCACCCACAGCAGCGGGGCGCCGTCCCGGGTGAGCAGCGACTGGCGCTCGCGGCGGACGGTGACCGCGCGGTCGATGTCGGCGTCGGAGGCGTGCGGCATGCCGGCGCGGAGCACGGCGCGCGCGTAGCCCTCGGTCTGGAGCAGTCCGGGGACGTAGTGCGGCTCGTAGGCGCGGATGAGGTTGGCCTCTCCCTCGAGGCTGACGAACGCGCTGAACCACTCGGGCAGGACGTCCCGGAAGCGGTGCCACCAGCCGGGGCGGTTGGCCTCCCGGGCCAGGGAGACGAAGCCCTCGACCTCCTTGGGGTCGACGACGCCGTAGACGCGCAGCAGCTTCTCGACGTAGGGAAGCTTGAGGCCGACCTCGGCCTTCTCCATCCTGCGGACGGTGGCGTGCGTGACGTCGAGGGCGCGGCCCGCCTGCTCGTAGGAGAGCCCGGCCTTCTCCCGGAGGTCGTGCAGCCGTTTGCCGAGGACGACCCTCAGGACCGTAGGGGCACCTGCCGGCCGTGCGTCCGCCACTCTTCTCCCCTTCCCCATTTTCCCGGTCCCCGGGGTTTCCCCGGTCCCCGGCCCCAACGCCTGGCATATGCCCGCCAGGTGACCCGCAGTGTGTCACGCGGCTCACCGGAGCCAACAGACTGCACTGACGATTCTGTAATTTACAGATTGAACCTTGCCACACCTGACCCGCATCGCACATAGTTGCGGAGTGGTCCCCTCCCATGACGCACCTTCGCTCGGACGCTACGGCTGCTCCATAGCCGCGCGTCTTCAGGACGCCTTCCACTTCCCGGCTCTCAACACCTCGGTGGCGGAGGCGCGCAGAAGAGTTCTCGCGCAGCTGCGGGAGTGGGGAATCGACGAAGGGGCGTGCGACGACGCCCAATTGGTGGTGTCGGAGCTGTTCACCAACGCGGTACGGCACACCGACAGCGACAAGGTCGGCTGTCAACTGCGCCTGAGCGGCGCACACCTGCGGATCGAGGTGACCGACCAGGGGCACACCTCGACGGAGCCCCGCGCGCGGTGCAGCGGCGCGGACGAGGAGAGCGGGCGCGGACTGCTGCTGGTGGGCGCCCTGTCGAAGGCGTGGGGGGTCCGGCCCGACGACAGCGGCCGTGGCCGTGTCGTCTGGGCCGATCTGCCGCACGGGCGGCTCCCCCGGTGAACCGGGCCACCCGGTCGCGGCACCCGCGCTCCGGGCCGTACTCCCCCGCCTGACGCCCGGTCGGCTACAGCGGCAGCAGATCCGGCCGCTTCGGCTCCACGTGGTCACCCGAGGACTCGCCGCGCAGCCGGCGGCCGATCCACGGCACCAGATGCTCCCGTGCCCAGTGGATGTTGTCCCGGCGCACCTCGGCGGGCGATCGCACGCCCTCGGCCGGCCACGCCTGGTCCGGGTCGGCCGGCACCTGGAGGCCGAGCACCTGGGCGGCGCGCAGGGCGACGCGGGTGTGCCCGTCGGGCGAGAGGTGGAGCCGGTCGTCGCTCCAGGCCCGCCGGTCCTGCACCGAGCGCAGCGACCACAGGTCGAGGACCGGGCAGCCGTGCCGGTCGGCGATGGACCGGACGTGCGCGGTGTAGGTCGCGATCTTCCCCCGCAGGTGGCGCAGGACCGGGACGCCACGGGTGTCGAAGCCGGTGCACAGCAGCACCGTGCCGACCGAACCGGCGAGGTCGACGACCGCGGCCTCGTAGCGCTCGGCCACGTCGTCGGGGTCGCTGCCCGGCCGGAGGATGTCATTGCCGCCGGCGCAGAACGTCACCAGGTCCGGGCCGAGCTCCTTGGCCCGGGGTACCTGCTCCTCCACGATCTGGTCGAGGAGACGGCCGCGCACGGCGAGGTTGGCGTACCGGAAGGTGTGCTCCGCCTGCTGATCGGAGAGGAGTACGGCCAGTCGGTCGGCCCAGCCGATGAAGGTGTCGTCCGGACCCGGGTCGCCGACGCCTTCGGTGAAGCTGTCCCCGACGGCTGCGTACGACCCGATCGCGCCCTTGCTGAATGAATTCGAATCGTCTGCCACGTCAGCACATCTTTCACCTTCGGGAGTGACCTACGCCACCGTAACCAGGGGTTGACGTGCCGTGATGTATCCCACCCCGGCAAAGTCGACTCCTGCGGAATACGCCGACGCGGGCGCCGGCGGACGCCGGTCGCACCGTGCGCCGGTGGCGTAAAGTCAGTCAGCCGCTTCGTCGACGAGCAGCGTCGACAGCAGAGTCCAGGGAGCGCCCGTGACACAGACGCCGCATGTCCCGTCCACCGAACCCGAGCTGGCGGGGGTCCGCAACTTCCGTGACCTGGGCGGCCTTCCGGCCGCCGACGGGCGACGCGTGCGGTCCGGCGTACTGTTCCGCAGCGGCCACCTCGCGCACGCCACCGAGGAGGACGCCCGCTTCCTCTCCTCGCTCGGCCTGCACACGGTCTTCGACTTCCGCAACGCCGCCGACATCGAGCTCGACGGCGAGGACATCGCGCTCGACGGCGTGCGCCACCTGAACGTCCCCCTCAACGACCCCGCCGACGGCGCCGAGTTCTGGAAGATGGTGCGCGCCCGTGACCTCACCCAGCTGAGAACGGTGCTGGCCGGCGACCGGGGCGCCGAGCGGATGGCCGAGAGCTACCGCGAGGTGGTCCTCACCCGCACCGCCGAGCACAGCCGCGTCCTGCACACCCTCGCCGAGGACGGCGTTCCCGCGCTGATGCACTGCGCGGCGGGCAAGGACCGGGCGGGCCTGTCGATCGCGGTCACCCTGCTCGCGGTCGGCGTGCCGCGGGAGGTCATCGAGGCGGACTACCTGGAGTCCAACGCTCCGCACCGCCGGTACCGGATGCGGCGCGAGGCGGAGGAGGGGACGGGGTCGCGGGAGGTCGCGGAGCTGCTGTCGCCGATGTTCGAGGCGCGGGCGGAGTATCTCGGCGCCGCGTTCGCCGCGATCGAGGAGCGGTGGGGGGCCGCGGAGCGGTATCTCTCCGAGGGGCTGGGGCTGGGCTCTGCCACGCGGGAGCGGCTGCGGGAGCGGCTGCTCACGGACTGACTTTCCCCCTTCCCCCTCCCGTAACCCCCTCGAACGCCGGGCGGGCTGCCATGCAGCCCGTCCGCGTCGGGATCTCAGCCGACTAAAATCGTCTCTCATGTCTAAGCCTGACGAACTGCTTGTTGCCGTCGCCGCCCTGGTGGAGTCCGGGCACAGCAATCAGATGTCCCTGACCGTGGTCGCCGGTGGCGCCGTCATCACGGGTCGACTGGCTCCCGAAACCGTCTGGAGGCAGCGGGTGTCGGAGGTTCTGGCGGACTCGGCCCGCCTGAGCGAATTCTCTGCCGTGTTCACCGCTGCGACGCGCGAGGAGAGGCCGCCCACGCATCTGCATTTCCATGTGGCGCGGATTCTGCAGGGTGCGGTGGGGATCCCGGAGACGGGCGGGATGTACCGCGTGGCGATCGAGGACGTCAGCGCCTGGACCATGGGCGACTTCAGCTACTCCGACCACTGACCCACTGTCGCGCCGAGAAAACATCGGTACGCGGTGAGGGTCCGACCGGCGCATTCCGGTCGGACCCTCACCGCTGCTGTGATGGCGGCTCGCGCCTGCCCGTCGGTCAGACGGCCGCCGGGGCGCCGAGCATCGCGGAAGCCTGTTGGAACGGGGTGAGAACGCGCTTGGGCGCGGCGGCCTGGGGAAGGCCGCGGCAGGTGAAGCCGAGCTGGGTCATGGCCCGGAGGACTTCGGCGGCGCTGAAATCGCGGCGGTCCTGGCGTGTGACGACCTGCCCGACCTGCTTGACGGGGTAGGTGCGGCGGCCGACGATCACGGACGCCCCGAAGACTTCCTCAGGCTTGACGCCCTTCATCGATTCCAGGACGCCGCTCTTGGTGAGGTCGAACGGGAAGCGGGCGATGACACAGCGCATGATGCCTCACAGGGAGAAGAACGAGGGGGATGGTTCCGCCACGGTTGAGGCGGTTCAGCGGGCAAGGGCGAGGACGCCCAAGGCGCTGCCTTGTTCGTCGACCACGGGCAGGGCATCGAGCCGGCGGTAGCGCATCGCGTGCTCGGCTTCGGCCATGGTGGTCACGGGAGAGGTGAACGGCCCTCGATCGCCGAGGATGTCCCGCAGCTGGACCCGGTCCGTGTACGCGGAGCTGTCGCGGACTGCGGTGAGCTGGGCCTGGGTGACCAGTCCGGTGCACAGGCCGCTGTCGTCGCAGACGAGCAGGTGTCCGGTGCGGGCGCTTGTCATGACGGACAGGGCGACCTCGATGGTCATGTCGCCCCAGACCTGCGGTCCGCCTGTGTCCATGGCGTCGGCCACCGTCCTGTGCACGGGGGTGGCGCTCGTCGAGCGGGGCTGCATCTGAACCAACGTCAAAATGTGCCTCCTGCAGAGTGGGTCAACTTCCTGATCACGAAGTCTCTAGGCCGCCGCATCGAAGGAGGACTGCCGCACGGTCACGCGCCGGGCAGCCGAAGCGGGGCTGCGTCGGCCGCGTGAGGCCGCGCTGCGCTTACGCCGCTCGGCCACCGGCGCGGTGATCGTCACGGGGATGCCGGAGGGGGTCCGGGCGCCGGTGATCCGGCTGAGTGCCTCTTCGCCGGAGCGGACCTGCGTGCTCTGGGGCACTATGCCGGCGGCGGTCATGAGGCGGGTCATGTCGCGGCGCTGGTTGGGGGTGACCAGGGTGACGACGCTGCCGGACTCGCCGGCGCGCGCGGTACGGCCGCCGCGGTGCAGGTAGTCCTTGTGGTCGGTCGGCGGGTCGACGTTGACGACGAGGTCGAGGTTGTCGACGTGGATGCCGCGGGCGGCGACGTTCGTGGCCACGAGCACGGTGACGTGCCCGGTCTTGAACTGGGCCAGGGTCCGGGTGCGCTGCGGCTGCGACTTGCCGCCGTGCAGGGCGGCGGCCCGGACACCGCTGTCCAGCAGATCCTGCGTCAACCGGTCGACGGCGTGCTTGGTGTCCAGGAACATGATCACCCGGCCCTCGCGCGCCGCGATCTGCGTCGTCGTCCGGTGCTTGTCGGCGCCGTGGACGTGCAGCACGTGATGCTCCATCGTGGTGACCGCCCCTGCGGACGGGTCGACGGAGTGGACGACCGGGTCGGTGAGGTAGCGACGGACCAGGCGGTCGACGTTGCGGTCGAGGGTGGCGGAGAACAGCATCCGCTGGCCTTCGGGGCGGACCTGGTCCAGGAGGGCGGTGACCTGGGGCATGAAGCCCATGTCGGCCATCTGGTCGGCCTCGTCCAGGACGGTGATCGCGACCTGGTTCAGTCGGCAGTCACCGCGGTCGATGAGGTCCTTGAGGCGGCCCGGCGTCGCGACGACGACCTCGGCGCCACCGCGCAGCACATTGGCCTGCCTGCCGATCGGCATTCCGCCGACGACGGTGGCCAGGCGCAGCTTCACCGAGCGGGCGTAGGGGGTGAGTGCGTCGGTCACTTGCTGGGCCAGCTCACGCGTCGGCACGAGGATCAGGGCCAGCGGCTGGCGGGGTTCGGCGCGCTGTCCGGCGGTGCGGGCCAGCAGGGCCAGGCCGAAGGCGAGGGTCTTGCCGGAGCCGGTGCGCCCGCGTCCCAGGGCGTCGCGGCCCGCGAGGGTGTTGGGCAGGGTCGCGCCCTGGATCGGGAACGGGACGCTCACGCCTTGCGCGGTCAGCGCGGCCAGCAGCTGCTTGGGCATGTCGAGGTCGGCGAACGCCTCGACCGCGGGCAGCGCGGGAATGATCGTCTCCGGCAGGGCGAACTCGCCCTGGACCGCTGCGGGCCGCCGGCCGTGGCCGCCCGAGCGGCTCGGCCCCCCTGAACGGCTCGGGGCGGGCGAGCCGAAGCGGCCGCCCTGCCTCGAACCGGCGCTGGAGCTGAAAGCGGGGCCGTCGGTCCGGCGGGGGCGGGAGGAGCGGCCGTTCGTACGTGTGGGGTTCATTGAGAACCTTCCTTGATACGGCACGTATCAAGGAATTTCCGCAGCGGAAGAGCCGCGCGGGGAATCACAAGAACGGGCCGATTGGAATGCGAAAGCGCATCTGGCTTGCAGTGAATCTGGTGCGGGCTGCGGGCGATGAAATGGGTGACGTCATGTGGACGGAAATCCCGGACGTCGACCGGTGCAGCTCCGAAGAGGCGCGCGTCCCTGGGGAAGGGCTGCGGGCGGTGTTGTCCCACAGGTGGCACCAGTGCGGGAAATGTTTGCAGCTGGGGCCCGCACCCCGAGGGATGCGGGCCCCAGCTGCAAAGTGCGCGTCGGCGTCAGGCGAGAACGATGTTCTCGGCGGTCGGGCCCTTCTGGCCCGGCGCGATGTCGAAGGCGACCTTCTGGCCTTCGAGCAGCTCGCGGAAGCCCTGGGCGGCGATGTTCGAGAAGTGGGCGAACACGTCCGGGCCGCCACCGTCCTGCTCGATGAAGCCAAAACCCTTGGCTGCGTTGAACCACTTCACAGTGCCTGTCGCCACGTCATATCTCCTTTAGGGCAGTACGCCGGGACCCGCGATGCGCGGAGACCGGGTCGCCGCGATGATGCCCCGTCCGGAAAATGACCGGCGATACGAAAACGCTTCCCGTGGCTGAAAATACCGGCGAAGGCGCTTGAAGTTTTGGGAACCACAACTGCAACTGAGAGCGACAGTAGCATGAGGTAGCGGCCCGCGTACGGTAAATAATTCCGCTCTGTTAGTTGCGGTAAAAACACTCCCCGCGTGGCGCGTTAAACCCTCACCTCGCGGTCATAGATATTGACCCATCCGGAGCGCAGCGTCTCACCATAGGAAAAGAACCACGCGTCACACCCGACATGCGTGTGCGGGGACCCGCCGGTACCCGGCGAGCGCACTGCCTCAGGCCACGGGCGGACCGGACGATCCGGCGGCGCGGCGGTATTCGGCGTTGATGCGCTGGGCTTCTTCGAGCTGGTCTTCGAGGATGACGATGCGGCAGGCGGCCTCGATGGGGGTGCCTTGGTCGACGAGCTCGCGCGCGCGGGCGGCGATGCGCAGTTGGTAGCGGGAGTAGCGTCGGTGGCCGCCCGCGGAGCGGAGCGGGGTGATGAGGCGGGCTTCGCCGATGGCTCGGAGGAAGCCCTGGGTGGTGCCGAGCATCTCGGCGGCCCGGCCCATGGTGTAGGCGGGGTAGTCGTCGTCATCGAGACGTCCGAACGAGTCGTCTGCTGTCATTGCACCTCTCTGTGGAACGCGTGGAGGGGCCCTGGTGCCATGTGGCACCAGGGCCCCGAAGGAACTGCTACACCATCTGCCGACCCTGGTACTGCGTCGGCCTTCTGTTTCCGCAGACCCGACCGAGATGCTGTCGGGGGTGCGGGGATCGCAGTTGCTTGACCGGAGACCACCTGCCTATCGATGTCCTGCGGTACCCGGGCTCAAGACTTCCGCCCGGGCGATCCTGATGGCGCTCAACTCCTCCGTTCTTTCCCTCTGGATGAACTACTTACCAATCGGGAACTGCGTACTGCTGGTACTGCGAACTGCTGGTGGCCTCGAACAGCGCCACTCTTCGGCAGCCAGCCCCGTCGCCCGTCCTGCATCAGCTCTGGCTTGGAACCCCACTGCCGAACCTCCCGGCACGCGCGCCCGCAGCCGACGCCTTTACCGAGGAACCACCGACAACCGCACTGCTGGTACTGCGAACTGCACCTACTGAACTGCTACTGCGGTACTGCTCACGGCGGCCCCTGATCACTGCGGGCCACCCGGTCCGATCGTCAGTCCCGTCGCCGTCCTGCAACAACCCTGGCTTCGGAACTCCACCACCGCACCGTCCTGCGAACTGCCTGTACTGCTGCCCGGCAGTTCATCTCTGCCGGGCTTGCTCGATCTCGGCTACGAGAGAAACCATAGCCACACCGCTGCCCAATGTCTACTCCAGCCGACATAGATTTCCGGGCGTCAGGCGGACAGGTACTCGACCTCGAGCGCAGAAGGGTCGCGCGGCGACCCCACTCCGACCGGGGACACCCGCTCCGAGCAGCGCCGATACGCAGCAGCCTCGACGCCGCGAACACCGCGGCTTCCCCGCCTGACTGCGTGAAGGTGGTGGGAAGGTCATGGTGAGCAGTGTGGTTACGTTCGCAGAGCTTGCTTCATCAGCGTCCTGCCGAATTCCCACATCAGCCCGCCGCCCTCGTGGGCGTCGTCCATGACGGCCGTGAAGGCGTCCACGAAGCGGTCGACCTCGCGTTCGCCGATGGTCAGCGGCGGGATCAGCTTGATGACCTCCAGGTGGTCGCCGGAGACCTGGGTGAGGATGCGGTGCTTCTGCAGCAGCGGCACCACGACCATCTGCGCGAACAGGCCCTTGCGGGTCGCCTGCAGCATCGCCCAGCGGCTGCGCAGTCCCAGTGACTTCGGCTTGCCGAACTCGATGCCGATCATCAGCCCGCGGCCGCGCACCTCGTGCAGCAGCTCGTACCTGTCCACCAGGGCCGCCAGCCGGGTCCGCAGCAGCTCTCCGGTGTGCCGGGCGTTGGCGACGATCTCCTCGTCCTCCATCACCGAGAGCACCGCGAGCCCGGCCGCCATCGCCTGGGCGTTGGAGCCGAAGCTCGCGGAGTGGACCAGCACCCGGTCCATGGAGGAGTACACCTTCTTGAAGATCCAGTCCTTGCCGAGGGTCGCGCCCACCGGCACATAGCCGCCCGAGAGCGCCTTGGCCACGCACACCAGGTCCGGCTCGACGCCGTCCTCGTGCTGGTAGGCGAAGAAGTCCCCGGTCCGCCCGAGGCCGGTCTGCACCTCGTCGGCGATCAGGAGCGCCTTGTGCCGGCGCAGCAGGTCCTGGGCGGCGCGCAGATAGCCCGGCGGGGGCTCGTGCACGCCCTTGCCCTGGATGGGCTCGATCACGAAGGCCGCGACGTCGCCGCGGCGCAGCTCTCGTTCCAGCGCGTCGAGGTCGCCGAGCGGGACCGCCGTGTCCGGCAGCAGCGGGGCGAAACCGTCGCGGAAGCCGTCCTCGCCGTTGACGGACAGGGAACCGGTGGTCAGGCCGTGGAAGGCGTGCGCGCAGTACAGGACGCGCGGGCTGCCGGTGGCGTAGCGGGCGAACTTCAGGGCGGTCTCCACGGCCTCGGTGCCGCTGTTGCCGAAGAACACCCGGTCCAGGTGCGGTGTGGAGGAGAGCAGCTTCTCGGCGAGCAGCCCGGGCAGCGGCTGGCAGTCGAAGCGGGTGAGGTCGGCGAGCGAGGCGTCGAGGACGTCGTGCAGCGCCTTGCGGACGACGGGGTGGTGCCGGCCGAGGCCCATCACGCCGAAGCCGGCGAGCATGTCGAGGTAGTCCTGCCCGTCCGCGTCCCAGAAGTACGCGCCCTCGGCCCGTTCGTAGACCTTGTCGAAGCCGATGGTGTGCAGCATGCGCGGCAGCTGGTGGTTGAGGTGGCGGGCGTGCAGGTCGTAGCGCTCGCCGCCGCGCTCGGCGAGGAGCCGGGCGAGGTCGAATCCCGCTCGGCCGGTGCCGGCGTCTTCCGGGGGTGTCATGCGTCGTTCTCCTTACGGGCCTTTCGTGGCGTGCCGGCCGCGGCCGGGGTCGTCGCCGGGGACGCGGCCTCCTCGCGCACCTCCTTACGGGCCAGGGCCGCGCTGATCCGGCCCGCGATCTCGGCCGGGGTGAGTCCCAGGTCCGCGAGCACCTCGCCGCGCTTGGCGTGCGGCAGGAACTGCTCGGGGATGCCGAAGGTGCGTACGGGCACGTCGCTGCCGGCGTCGCGCAGGGCCTGCGCGACGGCCCAGCCGACGCCGCCGGTACGGCTGTTGTCCTCGACGATCGCGACGACGCGGTGCCGGTCGGCGAGCGCGGGCAGGGCCTCGTCGACGGGCTTGACCCAGCGGGGGTCGACGACGGTGCAGGGGGTGCCGCGCGCGGCGAGGAGATCGGCGGCCTCCAGGCAGACGCCGGCCATCGCGCCGACGGCGACCAGCAGCACCTGCGGATCCTCGTCCTCCGGTGCGCCGAGCACGTCCATGCCGCCGATCCGGCCCAGGGCCGGGATGGCGTCGCCCACGGTCTCCTTGGGGAAACGGATGACGGTCGGGGCGTCGTCGACGTCGACGGCCTCGCGCAGCTGGGCACGGAGCTGGTCGGCGTCGCGCGGGGCGGCGATGCGCAGGCCGGGGACGACCTGGAGGATCGACATGTCCCACATGCCGTTGTGGCTGGGCCCGTCGGTGCCGGTGACGCCGGCCCGGTCGAGGACGAAGGTGACGCCGCACTTGTGCAGGGCCACGTCCATGAGCACCTGGTCGAAGGCGCGGTTGAGGAAGGTGGCGTACACCGCGAAGACCGGGTGCAGGCCGCCGGTGGCCAGGCCGGCGGCCGAGGTGGCGCCGTGCTGTTCGGCGATGCCGACGTCCCAGACCCGGTCGGGGTACGCCTCGGCGAACCGCGTCAGGCCCACGGGGTGCAGCATCGCGGCGGTGATCGCCACCACGTCCGGCCGCTCGGCGCCGATCCGGAACATCTCGTCGCCGAACACCGAGGTCCACGACCGGCCGGCCGGGGGCGCCAGCGGCTCGCAGGTGAGCGGGTTCATCACGCCCACGGTGTGGAAGCGGTCCGCCTCGTCCTCCAGGGCCGGCGCGTAGCCGCGGCCCTTCTGGGTGCGGCAGTGGACGAGGACGGGGCCGTGGAAGCGCTTGGCCCGGCGCAGGGCCGACTCGACGGCGGCGATGTCGTGGCCGTCTATCGGGCCGAGGTACTTCAGCCCCAGGTCCTCGAACATGCCCTGCGGGGCGAAGGCGTCCTTGAAGCCCTTCTTCGCGCCGTGCAAGGACTCGTAGAGCGGCTTGCCGAGCATGGGGAGGCCCTGGAGCGCCTCCTTGCCCCAGGACAGGAAGCGCTCGTAGCCGTCGGTGGTGCGCAGGGTGGCCAGGTGGTCGGCGAGGCCGCCGATGGTGGGGGCGTAGCTGCGTTCGTTGTCGTTGACGACGATGATCAGCGGCCGGTCCTTGGCGGCGGCTATGTTGTTCAGGGCCTCCCAGGCCATGCCGCCGGTGAGGGCACCGTCACCGATGACGGCGACGACATGGCGGTTCCAGCGGCCGAGGACCTGGTTGGCCTTGGCGAGTCCGTCGGCCCAGCCCAGGACCGTGGAGGCGTGGCTGTTCTCGATGACGTCGTGCTCCGACTCCTCCCGCGAGGGATAGCCGGACAGGCCGCCCTTGCCGCGCAGCTTGGAGAAGTCCTGGCGGCCGGTGAGCAGTTTGTGTACGTACGACTGGTGGCCGGTGTCCCACAGGATGCGGTCGGCCGGTGAGTCGAAGGCGCGGTGCAGGGCGATGGAGAGCTCCACCACACCGAGGTTCGGCCCAAGGTGTCCGCCGGTCCTGGCGACGGCGTGCACCAGGAAGTGGCGGATCTCCTCGGCCAGTTCGGTCAGGTCCTCTGCGTCCAGTGCCTTCAGGTCGTGCGGACCGCGGATGTTCTCCAGCAGTGACACGCGGGCCCCTCCTCGTCTCTCGGCGTCATCTGTCGGCGTCTGCCGGGCCCTCGGCCGGGGTCCGTGGCGGCCCCCGCGGCCCGGGTCCGGCGGGCTCGTCCGGTGTCAGCTCACGGTGACATCGGGCGGGCCGGAGGCGACTCCCGCCGCCGCCATGGATTCGGCGATCTTCAGTGCTTCCTCGATGAGGGTCTCGACGATCTTCGATTCGGGGACGGTCTTGATGACCTCGCCCTTGACGAAGATCTGGCCCTTGCCGTTGCCGGAGGCGACTCCCAGGTCGGCCTCACGTGCCTCGCCGGGACCGTTGACGACACAGCCCATGACGGCCACGCGCAGCGGGACCTCCATGCCCTCCAGGCCGGCGGTCACCTGGTCGGCGAGCTTGTAGACATCGACCTGGGCGCGGCCGCACGACGGGCAGGAGACGATCTCCAGACGGCGTTCGCGCAGGCCCAGGGACTCCAGGATCTGCATGCCGACCTTGATCTCCTCGGCCGGCGGGGCCGACAGGGAGACCCGGATGGTGTCACCGATGCCCTCGGAGAGCAGCGCGCCGAAGGCGACGGCGGACTTGATCGTGCCCTGGAACGCCGGACCCGCCTCCGTGACACCGAGGTGCAGCGGATAGTCGCACTGGGCCGCGAGCAGGCGGTAGGCGTTGACCATCACGACCGGGTCGTTGTGCTTGACCGAGATCTTGATGTCCCGGAAGCCGTGCTCCTCGAAGAGCGACGCCTCCCACAAAGCCGACTCCACCAGAGCCTCCGGCGTGGCCCTGCCGTACTTCTCCAGCAGCCGCCGGTCCAGCGAGCCGGCGTTGACACCGATCCGGATCGGCGTGCCCGCGTCCGCGGCCGCCTTCGCGATCTCGCGGACCTTGTCGTCGAACTGCCGGATGTTGCCCGGATTCACCCGCACCGCCGCACAACCCGCGTCGATCGCGGCGAAGACGTACTTCGGCTGGAAGTGAATATCGGCGATCACCGGGATCTGCGACTTCTTCGCGATGACCGGCAGCGCCTCCGCGTCGTCCTGCGACGGACAGGCGACCCGCACGATCTGACAGCCCGACGCCGTCAGCTCCGCGATCTGCTGAAGCGTCGCACCGACATCCGCCGTCACCGTCGTCGTCATCGACTGCACCGACACCGGCGCACCACCACCCACCGCCACCGAACCCACCTGGATGCGTCGCGAGGCGCGGCGCTCCGCCAGTGGCCGGGCCGGTACGCCGGGGAGCCCGAGGGGGACCGGCTGCGCGGAGCCCACGGCGGTCAGCTCCGGTTCCCGGCGACGCTCTCGCGCACCGCGCGCAGGGACTCCTTGAGCGAGCCCATGGTGGCGAGGACGGCCGTGGGTTCGTAGCCGCAGTGGGCCATGCAGTTGTCGCAGCGCGGGTCCTTGCCGCGGCCGTACTTGTCCCAGTCGGTCTCCTCGATCAGCTCCCGGTAGGTCGGCACATAGCCGTCGCTCATCAGATAGCAGGGGCGCTGCCAGCCGAAGAGGGAGTAGTTGGGGATGGCCCACGCCGTGCACGGGAAGTCGACCTTGCCCTCCAGGAAGTCCAGGAAGAGCGGGCTGTGGTTGAGCCGCCAGCGGCTCCGGTTGCCGCCGGAGAACGCCTTCTTGAACAGCTCGCGGGTCTGCTCGACGCCCAGGAAGTGGTCCTGGTCGGGAGCCTTCTCGTAGGCGTAGGCGGGCGAGATCATCATCTCGTCGACCTTGAGATCGTCGTTGAGGAAGTTGAGGACCTCGACGATGGTCTGCGGGGTGTCGGTGTTGAAGAAGGTCGAGTTGGTGGTGACCCGGAAGCCGCGCCGCTTCGCCTCCTTGATCGCCTCCACGGCCTCGTCGAAGACGCCTTCCTTCGCAACGGATTCGTCGTGCCGCTCCCGCAGCCCGTCGATGTGCACCGCGAACGCGAAATAGGGTGAGGGGGTGAATTTCTCCATCTTCTTGCGCATCAACAACGCGTTGGTGCAGAGGAAGACGTATTTGCGCTTGGCAACCAACTGCCGCACGATCTCGTCGATCTGCGGGTGCATCAGGGGCTCGCCACCGGCGATGGACACCATCGGCGCGCCGGACTCCAGCACGGCGCCCACGGCCTGGGCGACGGGCATGCGCTGCTTGAGCACACCGGCCGGGTGCTGGATCTTCCCGCAGCCCTCGCACTTGAGATTGCAGGCGAAGAGCGGTTCCAGCTCGACGATCAGAGGGAACTTCTCCCGCTTCCGGACCTTCTGTTCAAAAAGGTAGGTTCCCACCCGGATGGACTGACGGAGCGGCATGGCCATCTGGCTCACCTCCTGGGGAGCAGTAAAGATCGGTGCCATTCGATAAAAGCCGGAAGGACGGTGCGGAGCACCCGGAAGGCTGATATTCCACCCCGCAACGTCCCGATTCGTACGAGTTCATGTTCCGGAGCGTCCACGACCACTCGGACGGCCGCAACGGGGCGTGAGCCCGCACGGACGGCGCTTCGGAGCGTGGCGGCGGACTCCATGTCGACCGCGAGCGCTCCCGCGGCGTGCAGGGCCGCCCGCTCCGCGCCGCGTACGACGTGGTCCGAGCCGACCAGCGGACCGGTGTGGATGACGCGCCGGGGCAGCGCCCGCGCGAGCTCCTTGGCGAGCAGCTCCACCCCGACGCACTCCGTGCGGCCCCGCGGATCGCGGGTCTCGTCGGCGACGACCAGGTCCCCGGGGTGCATCCCCGGGGCCAGGCCGGCGCAGAAACCGGTGGCGATCACGGCCGCGTCCCGCATGGCCGCGTCGTCGGCGAGCGCGCGCGTGACGGCCTGATCCGCGGCGTGCGGTCCCATGCCGGTGCGCAGTACGGTCACGGGGCCGGCCGCACCGCCGAGACCGCCGCCGCGCAGGGCGAGGCGCTCGATGCCGAGCGCGCAGGCGATCAGCAGCGGCGGTACGGGACCGGGGTTCCCCGTGCCGTGGGTCATCACGCCTCCCGGCGCTCGGCGGC
Organism: Streptomyces sp. ISL-11; assembly: GCF_018614525.1. Classification (GTDB taxonomy): domain Bacteria; phylum Actinomycetota; class Actinomycetes; order Streptomycetales; family Streptomycetaceae; genus Streptomyces. The sequence continues at coordinate 13,862 of NZ_JAGGOL010000047.1, read as the reverse complement.
GAGGGGATCGCCGTGGACGTAGCGGCCGAGGGCCGTGACCGGGAAGACCTGGCGGTAGAGGTGGTAGTTGATGGAGAAGTCCCACGGGAAGCCGGTGCCGGTGAACTCCGGTTCGTCCCAGGAGCCGTCCTGGGCCTGGCGCTCCACCAGCCACGCCACCCCGCGTTCGACGGCCTTGCCCTCCCCCTCGCCCGCCGCGAGCAGGGCCATCAGGGCCCAGGCGGTCTGCGAGGCGGTGGAGGTGCCGCGGCCGATCCACTCGGGGTCGCGGTAGGAGCGCAGGTCCTCGCCCCAGCCGCCGTCGTCGTTCTGGACGCTCTCCAGCCAGCGCACGGCCCGGCGGATCGCCGGGTGGGAGGCGGGGAGGCCGGCGGCGACGAGGGCGGGGATCACCGACCCGGTGCCGTAGACGTAGTTGACGCCCCAGCGGCCGAACCAGCCGCCGTTCTCCTCCTGTTCGGCGAGCAGCCACTCGATGCCGCGCCGGGTACGCGGGTCGTGCTGCTTGCCGAGGACCGCCAGCATCTCGACGACGTGCGCGGTGACGTCCGCGGACGGCGGGTCGATGACCTCGCCGAAGTCGCAGAACGGCAGCCGGTTGGGCAGGGAGCTGGTGTTGTCGGCATCGAAGGCGGCCCAGGCGCCGTCGCTCGACTGCATGCCGAGGGTCCAGCGTGCCGCGCGCTGGACGGCCGCCTCGACCCGGGTGGGGTCGGGGTGCCCGACGCGCTTGAGCGCGAGGACGACCTCGGCGGTGTCGTCGATGTCGGGGTAGTTGTCGTTGTGGAATTCGAACGCCCACCCGCCCGGAGGGAGTTCGGGCCGCCGTACGGTCCAGTCGCCGGGCCGCAGGATCTGCTCGTCCAGCATCCAGTCGACGGCCTTGACGAGCGCCGGGTGGTCGGGCCGTACGCCCGCGTCGGCGAGCGCGATGGTGGCGAGACAGGTGTCCCACACCGGGGACTGGCACGCCTCGATCATCCGGGAGCCGTCCTCGCGCCAGACGGCGAACCGGTCCAGCGACTCAAGGCCCGCTCGCAGCACGGGATGGCCGAGGTCGTAGCCCAGCAGGTGCAGGGCGATGACGGAGTAGACGGCGGGTGGCTGGATGCCGCCCCAGCAGCCGTCATTTTCCTGGCGTTCGATGATCCAGCGGGCCGCCGCGTTGAGCGCGGCCCGGCGCACCGCCTTGAGCGGAAACTTCCGGTATTGGTGGAGCGCCTTGTCCAGGCGCTGGAAGACGCCGTCCCAGCTGGCGGCAGAGGCCAGGGGCCGCGGCGGGTTGGGCCTGCGCGGGTCGGTGTGCAGCTCGTCGAGGGCGAAGGGGGCCGGGCGTACGGGCCGCTTGGCCGACACGACGGTGAGCGGCACGATGGTCTGCCGCGCCCAGCTGCCGAAGTCGTAGATGTTCAGCGGGAACCACTTCGGCAGGTACATGATCTCGGGCGGCAGTTCGGGGAGATCGTCCCACTTCCACCAGCCGAAGAGCGCGAGCCAGATCCGGGTGAAGACGCGGGCGGCGGCGATGCCGCCCTGCTCGCGCACCCACGCGGAGGCGGCGGCCATGTGCGGGGCGTCGGGCGCGTCGCCGGCGAGCCGGAGGGCGACGTAGGCCTCGACGGTCGTGGAGAGTTCCGGGGGGCCGCCCCGGAAGCCGGCCCAGGTGCCGTCGGCGCGCTGCTCGGAGCGGATGAAGAGGGCGGCCGCCCGGGTGGTCCGCTCGTCGGAGATGCCCAGGAACTGGCGGAGCATCAGGTCCTCGGCGTCCATGGTGACGTTGGTCTCCAGGTCGCCCTTCCACCACCCCTCGGCGTCCTGCCGGGACAGGAGGTGCTCGACCGCCCGGGCGGTGGCCCGCTCGGCGGCCGCCCGGGGCGATTCCGGCCCGTCGGCGGCGGGCGGGGGCGTGAGGGTGGTGCTGTCGGTAACGGTGGTGCTGTCCTTGGCCGCGGCTGCGCGGGGCGGCAGGGCCCCGGTGCTTCCGTCGGTCGTCGCTGTCATGGTTTCCCCTTTTTGCAGTGATCTTTCTTCTCTGCCGTGCTGGGGGTTCCGTCGGCCGACGCTCCCGTCAGGGCGTCGGCCGGCGACTGCGATCTACTCAGATCGGGTGAATGGGAATCATCTCTTTCGTACGACGACGAAGTCGGCGAGCGCGACGAGCTGGGCGCGGACCTCCGCGGGCATGTCGACGCCGTCGAGCGCTTCGATGGCGGTGGCGTGCTGGCGGCGGGCTTCCTGGGAGGTCCACTCCCGGCCGCCCGCCTCCTCGATCAACGCCGCGCGGCTGGCGAATTCTTCCTCGTCGAAGTCGGCGGACTGCGCGTCGCCGAGCTTGGCGTCGGCGGCGAGGATGTCGGCGAGTCGCGTGGAGGCGGGGCCGCCCGCGGCGAGGGCGGCGACGACCGGGAGGGACTTCTTGCGCTGGCGCAGGTCGCTCCAGGTCTGCTTGCCGGTGGCCTCCGGGTCGCCCCAGATGCCGAGCAGGTCGTCGACGGCCTGGAAGGCGAGGCCGAGGTGGTAGCCGTACGCCTCCAGCTGGTCCGCCGTCCGGTCGTCGGCGCCGCCGAGGACCGCGCCGATGGACACGGCGCAGGCGAGCAGCGCGCCGGTCTTGTTGCCCTCCATCTCCAGGCACTCCTCGACGGTGACCCGCTCGCGGTGCTCGTAGGAGATGTCCTGGGCCTGGCCGTCGATCAGCTTGCGGGTGGCGGTGGTCAGCCGGCGGGTGGCGCGGCCGGCCTCGACCGTGCCGAGCTCCAGCAGGATCTCGTTCGCGAGCGCGAAGAGCGCGTCGCCGACGAGGATGGCCTGCTCGGGACCGTAGACCTTCCACACCGTGTCGCGGTGGCGGCGCTGCTCGTCGCCGTCCATGAGGTCGTCGTGGAGGAGCGAGAAGTTGTGCACGAGCTCCACGGCGACGGCGCCGGGAATGCCCACCTCGGGCGCCGCGCCGGCGGCCTCGGCCGAGAGCAGGGCGAGGGCGGGCCGGACGGCCTTGCCGCCGTCGCCGTGCGTGGGCCGGCCCTCCGCGTCGATCCAGCCGAAGTGGTAGGCGGCGACGGTGTCCATGGGCGGCGCGAGCCGGTCCACGGCGGCACGCATCACCGGCGTGGCAAGCGTCCGTCCGCGCTCCAGCAGGGCGTTGACGCCTGCGGTGTCGACAGCTGGGATCGCCGAAGTCACGGTCTCTCCTCTGGTGGTCGTGCTCGTACGCGCCCCGTTGCGGGAACGCGACGCTTGATGGCTCGCCTCGGTCATACCGGCTCCCGCAAGGGGTCGTGATGCGGTCGGCCGAGCTCGGAGAGTGCCGCGCCGGCGGCGTGGACACCGCTGCGCACCGCGCCCTCCATGGTCGCGGGCCAGCCGGTGGCGGTCCACGCGCCGGCCAGGAACAGGCCGGGCGTGTTCGTGGGGGCGCCCGGCCGGAGCCGGCCGACGCCCGGGGTGGGGGCGAACGTCGCTGTCCGCTCCCGGGTCACGAAGAAGTCCCGTACGCCGGCGCCGCGCGCGGCGGGCAGCAGCCGCTCCAGCTCGGGAAGATAGCGCTCGCGCAGCTCGGCGACGGGCCGGTCGATGTCGTCGTGGGCGGCCGACTGGGAGACGGCCAGATACTGCCAGTCCGCCTTCTCCCCGCCCCCGTCGGCGAGGCCGGAGGAGTCGGTGCGGTCGAAGACCCACTGCACGGGCGAGCCCAGCGCCGCGAAGAACGGCTGACGCAGGACTTTGCGGTCGTATACGACGTGGAGGTTGATGATCGGCGCGGTGTCGATGTCCAGGAGCCGGTCGGGTTCGTCGAGCGCGCCGTCGGGCAGCAGCGCGCAGGTCTCGCGCTGGGGCAGGGCGAGCACGACGGTGTCCGCGTCGAGCCGCTCGCCGCCGCCGGGCCCGGCCTCGGTGTCGACGTGCCAGCCGGTCGCGTCGCGGGTGACCGCGGTGGCGCGGGTGCGCAGCTCGGTCCGTACGCCGGCCTTGTCGAGGGCGGCGCGGGCGCGGGTGTCGTGCAGCTCTCCCAGCGGTACGCGCGCCCAGCCGATGTCGGCGGCGCCGGGCTCGGAGAGCAGCCCGGTCTTGAAGACCATGGCGGCCAGGCCCAGCGAGGAGCGGTCGGCGGTGGCGTTGAGGGTGGCGATGCCGACGAGGTCCCAGAGCGCCTCGACGGTGCGGTCGGACTGGCCGTGGCGGCGCAGCCAGCTCGCGAAGTCCTCGTCGTCCAGGGCGGGGTCGTCCAGGTCGAGGCCGCGCAGGGCGAGCGCGGCGCGGCCGACCTTGGCGCGTTCGGCGAGCGAGAGGTGCGGGTAGGTGGCGAGGCTCGCCGCCAGGTGCAGCGGCACGGGCAGGGCGGTGCGGCGCAGCCGACCCAGGCGCGGCTTGCCCGAGGGGTGGCCGATGTCGAGGACGGGGACGTCCAGGCGGCTCTGCAGCGGGGCGAGTTCGGCGGCGTCGACGCGGTCGAGGAACCACTGGTAGGCGGTGCAGCAGCGCAGATAGACGTGCTGGCCGTTGTCGATGGTGAGGTCGCCGCGGCGGAAGGAGAAGACGAGCCCGCCCAGCCGGGGCCGGGCCTCGATCAGGGTGACGCGCAGCCCGGCGTCGGCGAGCTGGAGGGCGGCCGTGATGCCGGCGAGCCCGCCGCCGACGACCACCGCGGCCGCGCCGGACGGGCGGTCCGCCGCGGCCGCGCGCTGCCGCTCGGGCCGCGTCGTCGTGCCTGGTGTCGTCATGCGCCCTTCCCCTCGGCTGCTGTCAGTGACGTGTGCCATCGGCGGAGGGTTGCACACCGCTTGCCCGTCCGGGTACGGGGCGTCCGGGGGATCAAGCGCGCCCCCCGGCGGTCCGCCGGTGGACGCTGCGGGCGTCGAATCCGGACAGGCCGCGCACGGCGACGTAGATCTTCTCGCGGCCGGGGAGCGAGACACGGCCGCGCAGGACGGCCTCGGGGTCCTCGGCGATACGATCCAGTAGCCTGCGGTAGATGCCGGACATGGCGGCGACGCAGGCGCCGCTGCGCCGGTCGAGCATGGGCAGCAGCTTGGTGCCCTCGGCGAACAGGGCCCGGGCACGCCGGATTTCGAAGTGCATCAGGCCGGTGAAGTCGGCTCCGGCCGGGGGCCGGGTGGAGTGGAAACCGTCCGAGCAGCCGAACTTGGCGAGGTCGTCGGAGGGGAGGTAGGTGCGGCCGTTGGCCGCGTCCTCGCGGACGTCACGCAGGATGTTGGTGAGCTGGAGCGCGAGTCCGAGCGTATCGGCGTACTCCGAGGCGCGCGCGGCGTCACGCGCGCCGGGCACGGTGCCGAACACTCCGAGCGAGAGCCGCCCGATGGCGCCCGCGACACAGCGGCAGTACACGGCGAGGTCGTCCCACGTCTCGTAGGTCTCCCCCCGCACATCCATCTGAACGCCGTCGATCAGTTCGTCGAGCCCGCCGAGCGGGATCGGGAAGCGGCGCGCGGCATGACTGAGCGCGACGGCCACCGGGTCGGTGTCGTCCTCCTCGATCCTGCCCTCCCGGATCCGGGCGAGCAGCGCGCGCGTCTCCTCCAGCCGCAGCTGTTTGGCGGCCGCGTCCAGCGGGCCGTCACCGATGTCGTCGACCCGCCGCGAGAAGGCGTACAGCGCGGACATGGCGCGCCGCTTGGCGGTCGGCAGCAGTCTGATGCCGTAGCTGAAGTTACCGGCCTGGTGGCCGGTGACCGCCTCGCAGTAGCTGTACGCGGCGAGCACCGGCCCGGACGCGTCTGGCGATCCGTTCACGGTCCCGCTCACCCCTCTCTTCGCAGTGTCGCTCCCACCTCGCGCAGCAGGCTGAGCTTGGTGGGCTTGGGCGGTCCGGGCAGTACGTCGTGTCCCGCGGCGGCGACCGCGCGGAGCGCGGCCCTCCCCCCGCCCACGAACCCCGCGAGCAACAGCTTCAACCTGCCGTGGACGCTACCCACCAGGGGGGTGCCTTCATTCAGCAGTTCCCCGGCGCGTTCCGCCTCGTACGCGACCAGGGCGCGCAACGACGCGCCGCTGGTCGGACGGGCCAGATCGGCCTCGCCGACATGGAAGCGCTTCATGTCCTCGGCCGGGAGATAGACGCGGTCGCGCCCGAGGTCCTCGGCGACGTCCTGCAGGTGTTCGACGATCTGCAGAGCGGTGCAGACCGCGTCCGAGCGGCGGATCCGCTCGGGGCTGGCGGTGCCGGTGATGCCCAGGACGAGGCGGCCGACGGGGTTGGCGGACAGCTCGCAGTAGGCGAGCAGGTCCTCGTAGGTGGCGTAGCGGCGCACCCGCTGGTCCTGGCGATTGGCCTCGATCAGCCCGAGGAACGGCTCGGGGGTCAGACCGCACCGGCGGACGGTCGGGCGCAGGCGCAGCAGCAGGGGGTGGCGGGGGCCGGTGCCGGAGCGGTCGAAGACGCGCTTCAGGTCGGCCTCGAAGGCGTCGAGCATGGCCGGGCGGTCGTCGGTCCGGTCGCGGTCCAGGCCCAGCAGCTCGGCGTCGCGGCCGCCGGGGGCCAGGTCTCCGTCGCCGATGTCGTCGACGAGGCGGGCGTAGCCGTAGACGGCCATGAGATCGTCGCGCCAGGCGCGCGGCAGGAAGAAGGGGGCCACGGGGAAGTTCTCGTGCGCGGCCTTGTCGAGTACGGCGCGCTCGTGCGCGGCCGTCCCCGCCGTCACCGCGGACTGCCCGGGCACGTCACACGGTCGGCGACGGCGTGAGCGCCTCGGAGCTGGAGAGTTCCCGTAGCCATTGCCGTCACATCTCCCGTTCTACACTGCCGACCCAGAACATCCTATTTCGGACACGCCGCAGGGCGGGCGCCCCACGGCCGCCCTGCGCCCCCTGGGCGCCTGCCGCCTCTTCGCCGGGGTTTATCCCGGCGGGATACACCGGTATCGCCCCGCTTCTGCGCAAATCAGCACGGTACAGCGTACGCCGTACAGCTGTGCGCCGCGCCACCGGGTAGGTGCTTGATCCATACAATGCCACGCGAGGGGCGAATCGGCCCTGACAATAAGCGAGTTGATCGTTACGGATAGGTCAAGGCCCCCGGCCGCGCGGGGCGGCGGGGGCCCGGGCGGCCGGCCGGACAGCCCCTAGCGGGCCGTCTCCTTCTCGTAGGCCCGCACGACCTCCTCGGTCGGTCCGTCCATCAGCAGCCGGCCGTGCTCCAGCCACAGCACCCGGTCGCAGGTGTCACGGATGGACCGGTTGTTGTGGCTGACGAGGAAGACGGTGCCGGCCTCCTTGCGCAGCTCGCGGATGCGGGCCTCGGAGCGCTTCTGGAACGACCGGTCGCCGGTGGCCAGCGCCTCGTCGATCATCAGCACGTCGTGGTCCTTGGCCGCCGCGATGGAGAACCGCAGGCGGGCCGCCATGCCGGAGGAGTACGTGCGCATCGGCAGGGTGATGAAGTCGCCCTTCTCGTTGATGCCCGAGAAGTCGACGATCCCCTGGTAGCGCGCCTTGATCTGCTCGCGGCTCATGCCCATGGCCAGGCCGCCGAGCATCACGTTCTTCTCGCCGGTGAGGTCGTTCATCATGGCCGCGTTGACGCCCAGCAGCGACGGCTGGCCGTCGGTGTAGACCTTGCCGCGCTCGGCGGGCAGCAGCCCGGCGATGGCCTTGAGCAGGGTCGACTTGCCGGAGCCGTTGGAGCCGATCAGGCCGATGGCCTCGCCGCGGTAGGCGGTGAAGCTGACGCCCTTGACCGCGTGCACCTCCCGGACGCCGGCCCCCGGCGTCCGGCGGACCAGCCGGTTGAGCGCGGCGGTCGCGCTGCCGCGGCCGGTGTTGCCGCCGTAGACGCGGTAGACGATGTGGACGTCGTCCGCGATCACGGTGGGGATACGGGGGGCGGGGGCCCCGGTGGGGTTCTGTTCAGCCACGGCCGTACTGCTCCTCAGCCTTCCAGAAGTACACGAAGCCTCCGACGCCGAAGAGCAGCGCCCAGCCGACGGCCAGGGCCCACACGTGCGGCGGCAGGTGGATCTTGCTGTGGTTCTCGATCAGCGACCAGCGCATCAGGTCGATGTAGACCGCGGCGGGGTTGGCGCTGAGCACGTCGACCACCCACGCGGGGGCCTTCGCCTTCTGCAGCGCGTCGGTCAGGCTGTACATCACGCCGGACGCGTACATCCAGGTACGGGTGATGAACGGCAGCAGCTGCGCGAGGTCCGGGGTCTTGCTGCCCGCACGGGCCAGGATCATCGCGAGGCCGGTGTTGAAGCAGAACTGCAGCACCAGCACCGGGACGATCAAAAGCCAGGTCAGCTTCGGGAGGTGACCGAAGCCGAGCAGGAAGAGGAAGAGCACCACCATCGAGTACAGCAGCTGCTGGAGCTGCTGCAGGGCGAAGGAGATCGGCAGCGCCGCCCGGGGGAAGTGCAGCGCCCGCACCAGCCCCAGGTTGCCCGAGATGGCGCGCACGCCCGCCATCGCCGAGCTCTGGGTGAAGGTGAAGACGAAGACGCCCGTCACCAGGAAGGGGATGTACGTCCTGATCCCCAGGCCCTTGCTCTGCTGCATGAGCACGCCGAAGATGAGGAAGTACACCGACGCGTTCAGCAGCGGCGTGGCCACCTGCCAGACCTGGCCGAGCTTCGCCTTGCTGTACTGCGCGGTCAGCTTCGCCCGGGAGAACGCGAGGATGAAGTGCCGCCGCGCCCACAGCTGCTGGGCGTACTCCCCCAGCGGGGGCCGGGCACCGCTCACCGCGAGGCCGTACTTCCTGGCCAGCTCGCCGGCGGGGAGTCCGTCGTCGGGTGATGGCGGGGCACTCATGGCGACCGCACTGTCGTGCGTTGTCTCGCTCACAGTTGACACTTTCGTCCTCAAGGTGCGCTGCCGGGGTGTGGCCCCGGTTCGCGCCCGATGCTCTCAGACACGAGCTTGTCAGATCACGGGAGGCCGACCCAGTCGGGTCAGGCGCCAAACGGTACGCCACTTCATGGGGCGCCGTGGACCACAGGGAGTCGCCCAGCCCTCCTTGAAACCGCCGAGCCAGGCCCGCAGCGCGGCCGGCGACGGCCGCCGGGCCAGGGTCAGCAGCAGCCAGACCCCGAGGTAGACGGGGACCAGGGGGGCCGGGAGGTTGCGGCGGGCCAGCCAGACGCGGTTGCGGGCCACCATGCGGTGGTAGACCGCGTGGCGGCTGGGCGCGGTGGTCGGGTGGTGCAGCACCATGTCCGACCGGTAGTCGATCAGCCAGCCGGCGTCGAGGGCCCGCCAGGCCAGGTCGGTCTCCTCGTGCGCGTAGAAGAAGTCGTCGGGCAGGCCGCCGACCTCGGCGAAGACCCTCGTACGGGCGGCGTTGGCGCCGCCGAGGAAGGTGGTCACCCGCGAGGAGCGCATCGGGTCCGAGGCGCGCAGCCGGGGGACGTGGCGGCGCTGGGTGACCCCGGTGTCGGGGTCGGCGATCCGGAAGCTGATGATGCCCAGCTTCGGGTCGTCGGCGAACGCCCGCCGGCACAGCTCGGCGGTGTCCTGGCCCGGCAGCAGCCCGTCGTCGTCGAGGAAGAGCAGGGCGTCGACGTCGCGCCCGGCGGGGCCGAACGCCTCGATGCCGACGTTGCGGCCGGCCGGGATGCCGACGTTCTCCGACAGCTCGACGGTCCGTACGGTCAGGCCCGGGACGGCCAGCGGGGGCAGCGGGGAGCCGTTGCCGACGACGACGACCTCGATCGGGTCACCGTCCTGCTTGGCGACCGACTCCAGCAGTGCGCGCAGCTCCGCGGAGCGGTTGCCCATGGTGAGGACAACCGCGCCGAGCCGCAGGGAGGAAGCACTCATTTGAGCCTGCTCGAAGCGAGGATGGACACGAGATGCAGCACAGTCTGCAGTACCGCGATGGCGGCCAGAGCGACCACGGCGATCCGGGTGAACAGCAGGTCGCCGTGGACCGCGTCGGCGATCCCGGCGGCCAGGATCACCAGCGACGCCTCGACGCCGCCGACCAGCCGGTGGAACTTCAGGGCGGCTGCGGCCTTCCGCGCCAGGGCCATGCCCGAGGAGCGGGGGGTGGCCGCGGAGTCCTCGACCGCGGCCATGCCGCTGCGGGCGCGGGCCACGTCGACCAGGTCCGTCTCGGCCTTGATCAGGATGGCGCCGAGGGCGGCCACCGTGCCCAGGAGCGCCCACTGCCACTGCGTGGCGGAACCGTCGCGGTGGAAGACGTCCGCCGCGCGGATGCCGAAGCCCACCAGGAGGGCGGCCTCGGAGAGGTAGTGGCCGACCCGGTCGAGGTAGACACCGGTGGTCGAGGTGACCTTGCGCCAGCGGGCGAGCTCGCCGTCCACACAGTCCAGCAGCAGGTACAGCTGGATGAGCAGCGCCCCGAGGATCGCTCCGGTCAGGCCCGGCACCAGCAGTGCCGCGCCCGCCGCGATGCCGGCGAGGATCATCAGGCCGGTGTATCCGTTGGGCGAGAGCCTGGTGTTGACCAGGACCCGGGTGCACCGCAGCGAGATCTCCCGCATGTAGATGCGCCCGGCCCAGTGCTCACCGCTGCGCCGGTCCTTGAGACCGCCGGGGTGAACGACCGGGCGGAGTTCAGCTAGTGACGGTTTTGGCATAGTCGGCGTAAGCGTCCCTGATCTGGTCGATGGAGAGGTCGAGGTGCTCCAGGATCGTGTAGCGCCCGGGGCGGGTCCGCGGGGCGTACTCGACCGCCTTGACGAATTCCTCGGCGCTGAAGCCGATCTCCTGCGGCAGCACCGGCAGGCCGTGGCGCCGCAGCACCTCGACCATCAGCGCGGACTCCTCGCAGGCCCCGCGCAGGTGCATCGCGAAGGCGGCGCCGAGGCCGCACTGCTCGCCATGGCTGGCCGCGCGCTTGGGGTAGAGAAGGTCGAAGGCGTGGTTGATCTCGTGGCAGGCGCCGGAGGCGGGGCGGCTGTCGCCGGCCACCGACATCGAGATGCCGGTGAGGACCAGGCCCTCGGCCAGCACCTGGAGGAAGCTGTCGTCGCCGACGCCGCCGGGGTGGCGCAGCACGGCCTCGCCGGCCTGGCGGGCCATGGCGGCGGCCAGGCCGTCGATCGACTCGCCCGTCTCGCGGTGGGAGAGCTCCCAGTCCGCGACGGAGGAGATGTTGGAGATCGCGTCGCCGATGCCGGAGCGGACGAAACGGACGGGTGCCTCGCGGATGACGTCGAGGTCGATGACCACGGCGATCGGGTTGGGCACCCCGTACGAGCCGCGGCCCGCGTCGTTGTCGAGCGTGGCGACCGGCGAGCACAGGCCGTCGTGCGACAGGTTCGTCGCGACCGCCACGAGCGGCAGGCCGACCCGTGCGGCGGCGTACTTCGCACAGTCGATGATCTTGCCGCCGCCGAGGCCCACGACCGCGTCGTAGTGCCCCTTCTTCATGGCGTCGCCGAGCTGGATGGCGTCGTCGAGGGTGCCGCCGCCGACCTCGTACCAGGAGGCGCCGGGCAGCGCCGGGGCGAGCCGCTCGCGCAGCACCGCCCCGGAGCCGCCGCTGATGGCGATGGCCAGCTTGCCGGAGCTGGAGATCCGCTGATCGGCGAGGATCTTCGCCAGATCGTCCAGCGCTCCGGCCCGGATGTCGACGACGACCGGCGAGGGGATGAGCCTCGTCAGTACTGGCACGCGATCCCCCGGCCCTTGGCGAGGTCGTCGTGGTTGTCGATCTCGACCCACTTCACATCGCCGATGGGGGCCACGTCGATCGTAAAGCCGCGGTTTACCAGCTCCTGGTAGCCGTCCTCGTAGTAGAGGTCGGGGTCGCGCTCGAAGGTGACCTTGAGGGCGTCCGCCAGGTCGGCGGCGGCCTCGCCCTCGATCAGGGTGACACCGATGTACTCGCCCGTGGCCTCGGCGGGGTCCATCAGCTTGGTGATGCGCTGGACGCCCTTGTCGGGGTCCACGACGACCTTCATCTCCTCGTCGGCGAGCTGCTTCACCGTGTCGAGAGCGAGGATGATCTTCCGGCCGTTGCCGCGGGCGGCGAGCAGGGTCTTCTCGACGGAGACCGGGTGCACGGTGTCGCCGTTGGCGAGGATCACGTCGTGCTTGAGGGCGTCACGGCCGCACCACAGGGAGTAGGCGTTGTTCCACTCCTCGGCCTTGTCGTTGTCGATCAGGGTGAGGCTGAGGCCGTACTTGGCCTCCAGGGCCTCCTTGCGCGCGTACACGGCTTCCTTGCGGTAGCCCACGATGATCGCGACCTCGGTCAGACCGATCTCGGCGAAGTTGGCCAGGGTGAGGTCGAGGATGGTGGTGTCACCGTCCACCGGCACCAAGGCCTTGGGCAGAGTGTCGGTGTAGGGACGCAGACGCCGTCCGGCGCCGGCGGCCAGCACGAGGCCGATCATGCGGGTTCTCCTGTTTCGTCGTGTACTGCGGGCGCCCCGGAGGACACCCAGAAGCGGATGCTCTCGATGAGCACCGCGATCGCGAGGGCGGCCGCGAGGACCGTCAGCGCGATGGTGAAACCTTGGTCATGCCACAGGGCGGCGGCGGTCGTGACCGCCAGGACCCGTCCCTCGTGCCCGCCGATCGCCCGCACCAGCCAGTGCGGGGGGGCGCCGGTGCCGCCGCGGATGCGGTACACCGTGTCGTAGTGATGGTAGGCGACCGCGGCCACGAGGCCGAAAGCCGCAGGAAGGGCGCCGGGGGCACCGGACCGCGCCGCGAGGACGAGGATGATCCCGTACTCCGCCGCCCGGAAGACCGGGGGCACGAGCCAGTCCAGGGGGCCCTTGAGGGGCTGTGCGACGGCCAGACCGGCGAAGACGGCGTAGCCGGCGGCCTGGAGGACGGCCCACCACGTGCCGCCGTTGTCCGCGAAGAGGGGTCCCACGAGGAGCGAGGCCGCGGCCAGCGCGGCCCAGAAGGGCGCGCTGTAGGAGCTCGCGGGCACCCTCCGCCCGACGCTGCCGCTCACGGCCTCCGCGAGGGGCCCGGAATCGGCGAGGTCGGCCAGCGCCCGGGCGGCGCGGTCGGTGCGCCGGGCCTTGCGCGTCAGGGACCGCAGCACGCGGCCAGCGGTGGTGTAGCAGGCGGCCAGCGCGCAGCCGACGAGCAGCGCGTAGAAGACGACGCGGGGCGTGGTGAGCGCGGTGAGGACGGCGATCATCGCCCAGCGCTCGCCGATGGGCAGCACGATCATGCGGCGCACCCAGACGGTCCAGCCGACGCTGTCGAGCCGGTCGGAGAGGGCGGCCGTGGGGCTCGTATTGGCGGCGGCGTCGTGGTTGGCCTCGTTGAACGAGAAGTCGACGACGTGCCGGCAGGTCTGCAGGACCATCGCGCCGAGGGCCGGCGCCCAGACGTCGTCGTGGCCGCCGCCGTGGGCCGCGCCGATGGCGAGGCCCGCGTAGTAGGCGTACTCCTTGGCGCGGTCGAAGGTCGCGTCGAGCCAGGCGCCGAGCGTGGAGTACTGCAGGGAGTAGCGGGCGAGCTGGCCGTCGGTGCAGTCCAGGACGAAGGAGAACAGCAGCAGCGCGCCGGCCGCGACGAACCCGGGCCGGGTGCCGGTGGCCGCGCAGCCGGCCGCGATCAGCGCGGTGAGCAGCGAGGCGGTGGTCACCTGGTTGGGGGTGAGGCCGCGGCGGGCGCACCAGCGGGCGAGGTAGCGGGAGTACGGGCTGATGCAGAAGGTGGTGAAGAACCCGTCGCGGGACTTCACGGCGGTGCGCAGCCGTACGGCCTCGTCGTCGACGGCCTCGACCTCGGCCCGGGTCTTGGCGCGGGCCTCGGCGTCGTCGGGCACGGCGGCGACGAGCACGCCCAGGTCCGGGCGGTGCAGGGCGACGCCGTCGGCGGTCAGCCGGTCGGCGAGGGCGTCGGGCAGGCTCGCGGGGGCTCCGGTCGCCCCGGGGCCACCGGCCGTCGCGGCGGCGACCGCGTGCGTG
>NZ_JAGGOL010000046.1 GCF_018614525.1 Streptomyces sp. ISL-11 | reverse complement strand
GCGCTGCTGCGCCTGCGCGCCCACGCCGGCACCCACGGCGACCCGGCCTTCCGCGAGGTCGTCGCCCCGCTGTGCGCCGCCCTCGCGGCGGTCGTCGACGAGGACTGGGCGGGCGCCCTGCCCGTCCTGCGCGCGCTCATGCCCCGGCTCGGGGCCCTCGGCGGCAGTGCCGCGCAGCGCGACATAGTGGAGGAGACATTGCTGTTCGCCCTGGTCTCGGCCGGGCGGCACACGGAGGCGGCGGCGCTGCTGGACGCCCGCCTGGACCGCAGACCGTCGCCGCTGGACCGGCTGCGGCGCGGGAAACCGGAGACGACGTCATGACGACGGGCACGCTCGACCGCTGGAAGCACGGCCTGGACCGGGTGCCCGACGAGGTCTGGCACACGCCCGGGCTCCGCGTCCTGATCCTGGCCGGCAACGCCCTCACCGAGCTGCCCTCCCGCATCGGCACCCTGGCGGAGCTGCACACCCTCGACCTTGGGGACAACGCGCTCACCCGGCTCCCGGCGGAACTCGGGACGCTCCCCGCGCTCAGCCGCTTCCTCTACCTGCACGACAACGCCCTGACCGAACTGCCCGCGAGCCTCGGCCGCCTCACCCGGCTGCGCTACCTCAACATCGGCGGCAACCGGCTGCGCCAACTCCCGGACGCCCTGGGCGGGATGGCGTCTCTGGTGGAGCTTCGGGCGCAGCACAACCGCCTGGAGGCGCTGCCCGGCTCCCTGGGCCGGCTCACCGCCCTGCGCGAACTGTGGCTGCGCGGCAACGCCCTGACCGGGCTGCCGGAATCGGTGTCGGCCCTGGGGGACTTGCGGACGCTGGAGCTCCGGGAGAACGCCCTCGCCGCCGTACCCGGCGCGCTGCGCGGCCTGCCGCTGCTGCGCCATCTCGACCTGCGCTCCAACCAGCTGACCGAACTCCCTGCCTGGCTGGCCGATCTGCCGTCCCTGGAGAAGCTGGACCTGCGGTGGAACACCCTCGCGCCGGCGCCCCGGCTCTTCGCGGCGCTGGCGGAACGCGGCTGCGTGGTGCTGAGCTGAGACCCGCCGCCGGGGCCCGGTCACCGGACCCCGGCGGCGGTGCCGGTCACAGCGGCGGAGCAGCCGGTCCCATGGCGTCGCCACTGCCGTAGGGGCGGGTGAGGAGCTCCAGGTAGTGCCCGGAGGGGTCCAGGAAGTAGACGCCGTAGCCGCCGTCGTTGCGGTTGATCTCCGCCGGCCGCTTGCCGGCGGGATCGGCGAAGTACGCGACGCCGGCCGCCTTGATCCGCTCGAACATCGCCGGGAAATCGCTCTCCGGCACCAGGAACGCGTAGTGCTGCGGCGCGATCGTGTCGGCGTCGACGGTCGCGAAGTCCAGAGTGACGTTGTTGCCGGTCACCACGGGCAGGAACGGCCCGCCGGGCTCCCCGACCTCCAGGCCGAGGATGCCGGCCAGGAAGTGGGCGGACGTCTCCCTGTCCCGGGAGTGCACGATGGTGTGGTTCAGCTCGATCGACACGGTGGAATGCCCTCCCACAGGCATCTCACGGGCACCTCCGCGCTCCACCCGGCCGGTGACAGCGTGCGATGCCGTGTTCGTGATCTTATGCACCCCCGTCGCGGCCTGTCACGGCCGAAACGACCTCTGCGAGCGCCCTACGGGTCAGTACTGTCGTCCCGCACCTCCCTTCGAAGAACTCGAACGACTCGAACGGCACGAACGACGACGCGGACCACCGGACCGCCGGCGGGGCCGCACAGGAGACCGCATGACTGAACCACGGCGCACCGCGCCCACTTCCCGGTGGATCGCCGGCGGGGCCCTCCGGCAGGCGCCGCTGAAGCTGTACTGCTTTCCGCACGCCGGGGGTTCGGCCGCCGAGTACATCCGCTGGGGCAAGGAGATACCGGGCGTGGAGGTGTACGCCGTCCAGCTGCCCGGCCGCGCGAGCCGGTTCGCCGAGCAGCCGCTGACCTCCATGGACCACCTGGTCGAAGCGCTCCTGCGGGAGGTGGAGTTCACCGGCACGTACGCCTTCTTCGGGCACAGCATGGGCTCGCTCGTCGCCTACGAACTCACCTGCGCCCTCCGCGAGGCCGGGCGGCCGCTGCCCAGGCGGCTCTTCGT
This sequence comes from Streptomyces sp. ISL-11, assembly GCF_018614525.1. GTDB lineage: Bacteria > Actinomycetota > Actinomycetes > Streptomycetales > Streptomycetaceae > Streptomyces. The sequence goes on along the minus strand of NZ_JAGGOL010000046.1, from coordinate 19,558 downwards.
CTCCAGCGGCGCCGCGCCCGACGCGCCCCGCAAGCACGCCGGCCTGCACCTGATGCCCCGGGACGAGATGCTCGCGGCGGTCCACGGCAAGCACGGCGGCATTCCCGACGAGGTGTTCGCGCACCCGGAGTTGAAGGAGATGGTCGCGGTCGGGCTGCGCGCCGACTACACGGTCCTGGAGACCTACGCCTGGCGGCCCCGCGCGCCCCTGCCCGTACCCCTGACCGTGCTGGCCGGCGACCGCGAACCGCTGGCGCGGGACGACTCGCTCACGGGATGGGGGCGGCACACCACCTATCAGCCCGTCACCGTACGGACCTTCCCCGGCGGGCACTTCTATCTGCGGGAGCAGCCGGGCCCGGTCGTGCAGCGGATGCTGGCCGAGCTGCTGGGCGTGGGCGCCGCCACCTGAACCGGTGGTCGACACCCGTCCGCGGCGACGACGGTGACCGGTGCTGTGCATGCCCAGTGCCGGCGCGGTGTTGCTCGGTGAAGCCGCGGACAGGTTGCCGCCATGCACAGAGATCATGACTGCCGCCCGGCAGCCAAGTCAATCCTATGACTTTGCTCGAACTCTCCAAGGTGAAGCTTGTACCGTGACCGGTGTGACGCTAGATGACCTGAAGGTGTTCGTCATGGTGTGCGAGGCACGCAACCTCAGCGCCGTGGCACGGGAGATGAACTGCAGTCAGTCCGCCGTCAGCCAGCACGTGCGGCGCCTGGAGAAGGAGACCGGCCTGGCGCTGATGGAGCGCCAGCCCCGCGGGGTGGCACCGACCAGTGCCGGGCGGATCCTCCAGCGCGCCGCCTCCGACGGGCTGACCGCGCTCGGGGAGGGGCTGCGGCTGCTGGAGGAGCTGCGCACCGGCCGGGGCGGCTGTGTCGTCATCGCCACCGGCGCCACCACGATCCGCAATTTCATGGGCGCCGCCATAAAGGACTTCTGCCGCGCGTTCCCGGACGTCGGCCTGGAGTTCCACACCGAGCGCTCCAGCCACCGCTGCCTGGACGTGCTGCGGTCCGGCGCCTGCGACCTGGCCTGGGTGACCATCGCGGCGGACGCCACCGACGCCCAGGGCGTCGAGCAGCGGCCGGTGGTGAGCCTGGAGTGGGTGCTGGCCGTGCGCCCCGACGACCCGCTCGCCGGGGAGAGCGCGCTTCGCGCGGAGGACCTGGCCCGCACCCGCCTCATCCGCCCGCCCGAGGGGACCAGTTCGGGGCGTCAGGTCGAGCACTACCTCGGTGCGCACGGGCTGCCGCCGCGCGCCACCACCACTCGGGCGACCGACTGGGACACCGCGCTGCTGCTGGCCGAGATGGGCCTGGGGCACGCGCTGATACCGGCCGCGCCGGGGCTGGTCGGCCAGTCCGCGGACAGCGTCCGGCTGATCCCCGTCACCGGCATCCCGTCACTGGACGTGGGCTGGGCCGCCCGGCAGTGGTCGGCCCTCTCGCCCGCCGCCCAGGAGTTCGCGGCCACCGTCACGCGACACGTCGGGGGTGCCTAGGCCGTGTCCGGCGGATCATGTGAGCGGGTGCTGGGGGCGGTGTCGTGCGCACCACCGCTGCGCGGGGTGTCCTCAAGCGCCGGACAGGCTGCTGTGTCGTGTCCTCAAGCGCCGGACAGGCTAAAGCGGCTGAGCCCAGCCGAATCAAGCCCGTCCGGCGCTTGAGGACGCGCCCGCAGGGCGCCCGCCGCCGCAGGCGGCAAAGACGGCCCGCGGCCGAAGACCGGACACCGCCTAGGGGTCCAGGGCGCACAGCGTTCCGTACGCCGCCTGGATGAAGGGGGCCGTCGGCGTCGGCGCCGCGTCGGCCAGCGCCACGACGGCCGTGCCCGAGCGCGGCAGGAAGCCGGCGAAGGCGGTGAAGCCCCGGGTGCCGCCGGAGTGGTGGAGCAGCGGCCGCCCCGCGCGGGGCCGCAGGTTCCAGACGAGACAGATGCGGTGGCCCGTACGGGGCAGCGCCAGCCGGGGCCGCTGGACGTCGGCGAGCGCGGCCCGCAGGCTCGGCGGACCGGCGCGTTCCGGCGCGAGCAGGGCCGTCAGGCAGCGCAGCAGGTCGCGGGCGCTGGAGCGCAGGGCGCCGGCGGCGGGCAGGCCGGGGATGCGCCAGGGCGGGCGGGGCCGGCCGTGCCAGTGGCCCACCGCCTGCGGACGGTCCGGATCGCCGTCGGTGTCGGCGAGCCCGAGCGGGTCGAGGACGCGCTCGGCCAGCAGCGCCGCGTACTCCCCGCCGCCGGCCGCCCGGACGAGGACGTGGCCGAGCAGCCCGGCACCGTAGTTGGAGTAGCGGACGTGGGTGCCGGGCCGGTGGTGGAGCCGGGTGCGGGGGAGCGCGGCCATGACGTCGGCGGTGGAGAAGCCGGCGTACGGATTGCTGAACCAGCCGCTGCGGACCGCCGAACGCGTCACCAGCCCCGGGGGCAGCCGCGGCAGCCCGGAGGTGTGGGTGGCCAGGTGGAGCAGGGTGATCGGGGGCCCGGGTACGCGGTGCGGCAGATACCGCTCGACGGGGTCGTCGTAGCGCACCTCGCCCCGGGCGGCCAGCTCGGCGAGCAGCAGGGCGGTGAACGTCTTGGTCAGCGAACCGATCTCGAAGCGGGTGTCCGGACCGGCCGCGCCCCGGCACACCACCACGCGCTCCTCGCCGCGCACGGCGGCCACGGCGACGGCGTGCGCGCCCCGCGCGGCGTCCGGCAGGGCGCGCAGGGCGGCGTCGAGCGACGGATTCACGTCCCGCGCGCCGCGCGGGCCAGCGCGACGGAGCCCGCGACGGCGGTGACGACGACGGTGTGCTGATGGTCGGTGAACCGCTGCTGCGGGTCCTCGTCGATCGGGTCGCCGTCGCGCGGCATGAAGCCGTCGTCGTGCTGGAGGGAGGCGATGTTCTCCCAGGCGACCGGGTCGCAGTACGGCTCGTCCAGGGAAGCGCCGACGATCAGGAGCTCGGTCACCAGGTCCCACTGCGCGACCTCGGACCAGATGTCGATCCAGACCGGCAGCCAGGTGCGGAGGTACGCGGCGAGCTCCGCCGGCAGGCCGTGCGGCCGCCCGCCCCAGTCGGTGAGGTGGAATACGGTGTGGGTGACCATGTAGGCGGTGATCCAGTTGATGGCCCACGGCTCGGGGTTGCCGGCGAGCCAGGTCGCGCGGGTCAGCGCCGCCCAGTCGGTGTTCTGGTCGAGGCCCACGACGCGGGCTGCGTTGGCGACGGCCAGGCCGCGGTTGGGCAGGAGCTCGACGCCGGCCACCGACCGCAGCCGGGCGCGGTGGGCCAGCAGCCGGTCGAGTTCCGCGTGGCGGTAGCCGCAGCGCGCGAAGGGCGCGTACACCTCCAGCGGATCGCTCATCAGGGTGTGGCGCAGCTGGCGCTCGTAGAGCATGTCGCCCTCGCGCAGCTGCTCCCACGTGAAGTCCATCAGTGCTTGCGCGGCGACCAGTTGGCCGGGGCCGGCGACGCCGTCGCGCAGGATGACCGAGGCGGCGAGCGCGCTCTCGCCGAGGGGTTTGTAGACGCTGTCGGGTGAGGCGAGCTCCGCCGTGGTGCCGGGCGGCAGGGCGCCGAGTTCCCGCTGGGCGTGCAGCCAGGACAGCGCCCGGTCGGCCATGCTCCGGGCCGCCGCGACCACGGGTTCGGGAACCGTCATGTCCGTACTGCCTCCGTCTCCTGTGTCCCGTCCCGGCCGCTGTCCCCGTCGCCGAGCAGGTGATCCGCGACGGCCAGGTCCAGGGCGGTGCGCGGGCTCGCGCCGCCGCCGAGCAGGCGGACGTGTTCGAGTACGGGCGCCACGTCCAGCGGCAGTGTGACGCCTTGGTGGTGCAGCCATGCCAGCCAGCGGGCGATCCGCACGGCCGTGGGGAAGTCGCGGCGTAGGACGCAGCGGGTGACGCCGCGGCAGAGCGGCAGGGCCGCGCCGCGCGCCGCCTCGTGCACGGGCCCGTCCAGGCCGGGGGTGGCGAGGGTGGCGAGCTGTGCCATGTGCACGGACCAGCTCTGCCAGTGCGTGGGGTCGGCGAGGCCGCCGTCGGCCGGGGGCGGCCGGTGCGCGCTCGCGGCCGCCGCCGGGTTCCCGGCCAGGCGGGCCAGGAGCTGCGCGGTCGCCCAGTCGCGCCAGGCGACGGTGCGGTCCTCCGGGTGGGCGGAGGGCCCGGCGTCCGGTGACGGGAAGGCGTCGAAGGAACGGGCCACGGCGGCCGCGTCGTCCGCGTGGAACGGCGTGCCGACGAGTACGTGGGAGACGAAGGTGTCCGCGCCGATCATCCGGATCGCGGCGAGGGCCGCGAGGGCGTCGGGTGCGCTGTCGATGTGCCGGGCGACGAGAGGCGTGCCCCCGGTGCCCCGAAGGGCACCGAGGACACGGATGGCCAATTGGTCTGCCGCCGCGGCGAAGTCCGCCCGGGAGCTCACCTTCCCTTCGGTTCCTTCGGCTCCTTGGGCGACAGGAGGAGCAGGAGGAGGCCCGCTGCCTCGGGACTGGGGAGGGGTGGGTCGCTGACGGTGGCTTCCGGTTGCACCATCAGTGCCCCGATCGTCGACGCCTCGGTGGGGGTTGCGACGAGTCGTGTTTCTTGAGCGAGCATCAGCGCCTCCTTGCAGAGAAGTGTCACCATTTGTGCGGCGATGCCAGACATGAGCATAAAAGCGCCCTGCCGGATTCGCAGCTCGAGCGATCCGGCCGGGTCGGAAGGCCCGGGAGGGGCGGGAAGAGGCGCGGGGGAGGCGCGGGGGAAGGCGCAGGCGACGGGAGGCCCGGGAGTGGGGGCGCCGAAGGCCCAAAAATTAAAGGGGATAAAGAGGCTAAAGGTGGTGAAGAGCTGGGCGTTTCATTGAAAAATCCATCATATGGGTGAATCGTGAAGGGTTCGGTGTGGCATGCCCATGGGCGCGGCATGGTCAGAAAATAGGCTGACGCGCCGTCGGCGGGGCTCTGTGCACGAGGGAGTGTTGCGATGACCACTTCGGACTCCGTACGAACCTGTCCCGTCCGGCACGACGAGGCTCTGGAACCCGACCCGTTCATGACGCGGATGCGGACCGAGGCGCCCATCGCCCGGGTCCGGATGCCGTACGGCGAGGGCACCTGCTGGCTGGTCACCCGTTACGCCGACGTCCAGACCGTCACCGCGGACAAGCGCTTCAGCCGGGCCGCGCTGATCGGACGGGACTTCCCCAGGATCACTCCCGCCCCCATCGCCCAGTCCGAGGCGATCAACCTCATGGACCCGCCCGCTCTCAACCGCGTGCGCAGGCTCATCATCAAGTCCTTCACCACGCCCCAGGTGGAAGCCCTGCGGCCCTGGACGCAGCGGACGGTCGACGGGCTGCTGGACGACATGGCCGAGCACGGCGCCCCCGCCGACGTCGCCGACCACCTGGCCGACCGGTTGCCGCTGATGACGATCTGCGAACTGCTCGACATCCCCGTGCGGGACCGCGCCCAACTGCGCCGCCGGGCCATGGCCATGATGTCGATGAGCGCGGCCGACAAGGAGTCGGCCGTCGAGGCCAAGGCCGGCCTGCGCGCCTATTTCGACGAACTGACCGCCGAGCGCCGCCGCAACCCGGGGGACGACCTGATCAGCGCGCTCGCCACCGCCCGGGTGGGGGACGAGACGCTCGACGCGGCCGAGCTGTCCGTGCTGGCCATGCTGCTGGTGGTCACGGGCCATGACACCACCACGTACGACATCAGCAACATCGTCTATACGCTGCTGACCCATCCGGACCACCTGGCGCAGTTGCGGGCCCGCCCGGAGCTGCTGCCCCGGGCCATCGAGGAGTTGCTCCGCTTCATCCCGTTCCGGCAGGGCGTCGGCATTCCGCGGGTGGCCCTGGAGGACGTGAAGTTCGACGACGTCGTCATCCGGGCCGGGGACACCGTGCACATCTCCTACCTGACCGCCAACCGTGACGACCTCGCCTACGAGCGTCCCGACGACCTCGACTTCGAGCGCCCGGACCCCATGCCGCACATGGCCTTCGGATACGGCAGCCACCACTGCCTCGGATCCCACCTGGCCCGCATGGTCCTCCAGGTCGCCATCGGCACCTTGATCAACCGTTTTCCCGAACTGCGGCTCGCCGTACCGGCGGAGGAGGTGCAGTGGAACACCGTCTCGATCTGGCGCTACCCCCTCACCCTGCCGGTCGCCTGGTAAGGAGTGCGACATGGCAACTCTGTGCAGACCGGCCATCGCGGTCCCCGAGTACATCATCACCCGCGAGGAGACCCTGGAGCTCGCGCGCACCATCCACGCCGACCACCCCCAGCTCCAGCTCGCGCTCCGGCTGATCGGAAACACCGGGGTCCAGACCCGGCACCTCGTGCAGCCCATCGAGGACACCCTCCGGCACCCCGGCTTCACCGCGCGCAACGCCCGCTACGAAGCCGAGGCCAAGGCCCGGGTCCCCGAGGTGATCCGGCGGGCCCTGGCCCATGCCGAACTCACCACGCGCGACATCGACATGATCGTCTACGTCTCGTGCACCGGATTCATGATGCCGTCGATGACCGCCTGGATCATCAACACCATGGACTTCCGGGCGGAGACCAGACAACTGCCCGTGGCCCAGCTGGGATGCGCCGCCGGTGGCGCGGCCATCAACCGCGCGCACGACTTCTGCATCGCCTATCCCGAGGCGAACGTCCTCATCGTGTCCTGCGAATTCTGCTCGCTCTGCTATCAGCCGACGGACCTTGCGGTCGGCAATCTGCTCTCCAACGGCCTGTTCGGCGACGCCCTCGCGGCGGCGGTGGTGCGCGGCGAGGGCGGCGTGGGGGTGCGGCTGGAGCAGAACGGCTCGCACCTGGTGCCCGACACCGAGGAGTGGATCTCCTACGGGGTCCGGGACACCGGCTTCCACTTCATGCTGGACAAGCGGGTGCCCGGCACGATGGCCATGCTGGCGCCCGCCATGCGGGCGATGGCCGAGCCGCACAACTGGGACGTCTCCGGGCTCGACTTCTACATCATCCACGCCGGCGGGCCCAGGATCCTCGACGACCTGTGCAAGTACCTCGACCTGCCACCGGAGATGTTCCGCTACAGCAGGGCCACGCTCACCGAGCGCGGCAACATCGCCAGCGCGGTCATCTTCGACGCGCTGGAACGGCTCTTCCTGGACGGCGGCCCAGCGGACGCGGCCCGCGGCATCATCGCGGGCTTCGGTCCCGGCATCACCGCGGAGATCGCCCTGGGCACCTGGACCGAGCCGGGCCGGGAGCCGGGCAAGGACGCGAGGCAGCCGGTGCGGCTGCCGGCTTGAGGCTGTCCTCAAGCGCCGGACAGGCTGCTGTGCTGTGTCCTCAAGCGCCGGACGGGCTGCTGTGCTGTGTCCTCAAGCGCCGGACAGGCTGAAGCGGCTGAGCCCAGCCGAATCAAGCCCGTCTGGGGGCACCTCCCAGCGGTAGCTGGGGGAGATTGAGGACGCGCCCGCAGGGCGCCCGCCGCCGCAGGCGGCAAAGACGGCGGCCGACGGCCGAAGACCCACCGGCCACGACCTAGAGGTCGAACTCCGCCGGATCAATCCCCACCGCGAAGCACACCTCGCGGACCACCGCCCGCTCCGTCTTGTCGAAGTCGCCGTCCGCGCCGCCGATGACGATGCCGATCTGAATGACCGCACGCGCCTCGGTGGGCTTCTTCTGCACCTTGCCGATGGTCTGCAGGATGCTGACCTTGCCGAAGTCGAAGTCGGTCGACAGCTTCTGGCAGTAGTCGTTGAAACGCGCCTGAAGGTCGTCGGCGGCGAAGTTCTGCAGGACGTCGTTGGTGGCGATCAGCGAGGCGACGCGCCGCCGCTCGGAGGCGTCGATCGAACCGTCGGCGGCGGCCACCAGCGCGCACATCGCCATGCTGGCGTCGCGGAACGCGCCGCTCTTCAGCTCGTTCTTCTTCGCCACGAGCTGACCCTGCATCGTCGTCGCGGAGTCCTTGAGCCGGTCCCAGAGCGCCATCTGTGTATCTCCTCGTAAAAACATCGGGGGCATACACAGAACTGTTCGGATGGGGAGAAGAGTTCCCAAAGCGACCTTTTTAAGCCAGTGGGTCGGTTGAGGACACTGGGTCAGAGGCCGGTGGCCGGTGGCCCGCAGGGCCGGTGCGGCGGCTCTTGCAGGGCGGGGCCGGGCCGAAGCCCGGGTCCGAGCCCGGGTCCGAGCCCGAGCCCGAGCCCGAGCCCGGTTCAAGCCGGCCGCAGGCCGCCCGTCACGCCCCCAGCGGGTCCAGGTGCAGCGGCTGGACCCGGCCCTCCAGCATCGCGCCCAGGCCGACCACGGCGCAGACGTCCGGCCGTTCGGCGATGTGCACGATCAGCCCGGTCGCGTCGCCGATCATGCGGTCCAGGCCCGGCAGCATCGCGCTGCCGCCCGCGAGCATCACGCCCCGCTCCACCAGGTCTGCCACCAGATCGGGCGGGCAGGCCCGCAGCACCCGCCCGATGGCGTCCAGCACGCCCGTCAGCGGGGTGTGGATCGCCTCGCGGACATGGGCGGTGCTCACCATGACCGTACGGGACAGGCCCGTGGCCGCGTCCCGGCCGCGGACCTCCGCGCCGTCCTCGACCGGGTCCGCCGACAGCGCCACGTGCAGCGGGTGCAGCCCCTGCGTGGGCAGCATCAGGCCGTGCCGGGACCGCAGGTGCTGCACCACGGCGTAGTCGATGGCGTCCCCGCCGACCAGCACCTTCTCCGCCGCCACGATCGAGCCCAGGGACAGCACCGCGACCTGCGTGGCGGCGGCGCCGCACACCACGATCATCGTGGCCTCGGGCTGTTCCACGGGCAGCCCGCAGCCGACGGCCGCGGCGACGAGGGTGTCGACCAGCTCGACGCGGCGCGCCCCCAGGCCCGTCAGCGTCTCGATGGCGGCCCGCTGGGCGATGGGCTCCGCGTCGTGCGGCAGGCAGACGGCCGCGCGCATCATCGGCTTGCGCCGCCAGGCCCGGGGGAGCTTGTGGTGGACGAGGAACCGCAGCATGCGCTGTGCCATGTCGATGTCGACGACCGTGCCCCCGGAGATCGGGCGGACGACGCGGATGTGGCTGGGCGTCCGGCCGGACATGCCCTCGGCGAGGGCGCCGACGGCGATCAGCGAGCCGGTGCGGGTGTTCACCGCGGCGATGCTCGGTTCGTCGACGATCAGCCCGGTGTCCTTGACGTAGACACGGGTCCGCGCGGCTCCGAGGTCGACGGCGATGGTGCAACGGCGGAGCTGCTCAAGACTGTCGGACAGCACAGCGTGTCCTCCCCTGGACTGACGGAGACCGGGCCGCGTGCGGCGGCCCTCCGGGCCATCGTGCGGTGTCCGGAGGACGGCTGCCCGCTGAACTGCGCCGCACGGGGGAGGCGTGGTGACGTGCTGTCAGCGCGTGCGGCGCGCGCGAGGGGCCCGGCGCGCCCGCCGGAGTGCTCAGGCGGGCTGGTCCTTCGCGTCCGCGTAGCACCGCACGACCGCCGTGGTGAAGGGTATGCGCACCGGTGTTCCGCCGAAGCAGATGCGCCCCGCACGGTCGGACGCGGTGCGGATGGCCGCGGTCACGGTGGCGGCCTCCTCCTCGGGGCAGTGCACGATGACCTCGTCGTGCTGGAAGAAGACCAGCTCGGCGCGGAGCCCCGCGAGCTCCTGGCGCAGCGCCGCGAGCATCGCCAGCGCCCAGTCGGCGGCGCTGCCCTGGACGACGAAATTCCGGGTGAACCGGCCGCGGGCCCGCCCGGCGGGCGTGCTGCCGTACGCCGGCCGGGCGTCGTCCTCCTGGGGCAGGCCCGCCTCATCCGGGGCCTGCGCGGAGGCGGGCGGGCAGGTGCGGCCGAGCCAGGTCCGTACGAGCCGTCCCTCCTCACCGGCGCGGGCGGCGTCGTCGACATAGGCGACGGCGGCGGGGAAGCGGCGGCGCAGGTCGGCGAGGTTCTTCAGGCCGTCGCCGGACGTCTGCCCGTAGATCGCGCCGAGCAGGGCGAGCTTGGCCCGCTCGCGGTCGCCCGCGAAGGCCCGGTCCGACAGGGCGGCGTACAGGTCGCGCTCGCCCGCCGCGGCCTCCATCAGTCCGGGGTCGCGGGAGACGGCGGCGAGGATCCGCGGCTCCATCTGGTCGGCGTCGGCGACGACGAGCCGCCACCCCGGGTCGGCGATCACGGCACGCCGGATGACCCGGGGGATCTGGAGGGCGCCCCCGCCGTTGGTGGTCCAGCGCCCGGAGACCGAGCCGCCCGGCACGTACTCCGGGCGGAACCGGCCGTCCCGCACCCACGTCTGGAGCCAGGACCGGCCGTGCGCGGTGTGCAGGCGGTAGAGCTTCTTGTAGCGCAGCAGGGGTTCGACGGCCGGGTGGTCGATGCCGCGCAGCTCCCAGGCGCGGGTGGAGGACAGCGAGATGCCCTGCCGGGCGAAGGCGCGGATGATGTCGGCGGGCAGGTCGGGCCGTACGCGCACGCCGCCGAAGGCCCGGGAGACCTCGTCGGCCAGCTCGGCCAGCCGCCGGGGCTCCAGGCCGCCGGGATAGCGCTCGCCGAGCAGCTCGTCCAGCAGCGCGCGGTGGACGTCGGCGCGCCAGGGCACGCCGGTGCGGTTGAGCTCGGCCGCGACGAGCGTCCCCGCCGACTCCAGGGCCAGCAGCAGCCGCATCCGGCCGGGGTGCCCGGCCGATTCCGTACGGGCCAGCTGGTCGGCGTGGACCGTCACCAGCGCGTCCAGCGGGTCGGTGCCCGGCGGCAGCGGGGCGGGGCCGGGCTCGAACAGCGACGGCTGGCCGCCGGCCGCCCGCACGGGCGGATCCGCCGGCACCGGCAGCCCGTGCAGCCGCGCCCACGCCGCCGCCAGGGATCTCGGCTGACCGGACTGGCCCTCGGCGTGGCCGATGAGCAGCGCCTCGGCCGCCTCCACGTCATGGCACCGCTCGACGCGGACGCCGGCGGCGAGGAGCCGCGGATACGCGTCGGCGGTGGACCGCCACACCCACCGCTCGGCCTCCGGCCGCGACCGCACGGCCTCGGCCAGACCGCCCGCGGATTCCACCGGCCCGGCGGGGGCGCCCGAGGGGTCGACGGGGCGGAGACGAACACCCCCGTCGCCCGTCTCCGCCACCGCCCACCTCATGGTCATGAGTCTGCCAGCGGGGTCTGACAATGCCCCTGACCTCGGACTTCGGCGCGCGGGGCGGCACTGTCCGGCCTACGCTGACGACATGAGCGAACCCACCTCCTGGCGGGTCACCGCGGACGTCGAGGGCAGGCCCACCGCACAGGACTGTGCCCACCTCGACGAGCCCCGCGAGGTGACCCCGAGCACGACGGAGGGCTGCGAGGACTGCCTGCGCATCGGCGGCACCTGGGTCCACCTGCGCGAGTGCCTCACCTGCGGCCACGTCTCCTGCTGCGACAGCTCCCCCCACCGCCACGCCAGCGCCCACGCCCACACCACCCCCGGCCACGACCTCGCCCGCTCCTTCGAACCGGGCGAGAACTGGGCCTGGTGCTACGCGGACCAGCTGCTGCTGGTGCCGGCGGGGCGGTGACCAAGCCCGGTCGGCGTTTGACGGCCCGCAGCCGAAGATCCGCCGGACACCACCTGGCGGCCCAGGCTGGTGCGGTGTCCGGCGGATCACGAATCAAGCCCGTCCGGCGTTTGAGGACACCCGCAAGGTGCCTGCCGCCGCAGGCGGCAATGACGGCCCGCAGCCGGACCGGCACCACCCCGTGGCTACGGCCGGCGGCCCTCCCCCTTCGCGGACACCGCCTCGAACGTGCATTCCTCGCTGATCGTCGTGGAGGAGCGGGCGCCCAGCGACTCCCACGCCGTGGTGTGCCGGACGACCTGGCCGAGGACCCGGCAGTTGTAGACCATGCGGACCTGGCTGGCCGACCCCTTGCCCTTGCAGGTGACCCATACGGCGGTGTTCGCCCGGTGCCCCGTACAACTCGGTGCGGTCCAGGCTTCCGCACCGCCGGCCCCGGCGTGTGCGGCGGGTGCGAGGGCGAACCCGGCCGCGGCGAGGGAGAGGGCGGCGAAACCGGTGGCTGCGCTTCTGAACACGATGGCTCCTTGTGCCTCAAGTGGAAGGTGGGCCTCGGCCCCCGATGTCGCCGGGGTGACCCGGACCGAGCGTGCGAGCGGCCCGGAACGCGGGTCAATGCCGTCGGCCGGTCCCGGACGCGGCAAGCCTGTCCGGCCTGGACACAGCGGTACGCGGAGGCTGTCCGGACATGCTCCGGACAGGTTGGCCCGTTCGCGGATTGCGGGCCGCGTACCCGCTCGCAACCATTCCGGCATGCGGGGGACGACGGGCGTACCACCACAGGGAGCGCGCGACGCGGGCGAGTTCACCGCCCGCATGCGCCGGCTGAAGGAACGTTCCGGGCTGACGTACCGGGAACTGGAACAGCGGGCGCAGGACCGCGGCGACGTCCTGGCCCGCAGCACCCTCTCGGACGTCCTCCAACGACAGGCCCTGCCCCGGCCCGAACTCCTCGTCGCGTTCCTCCGCGCCTGCGGGGTGGACGACGAACGCGAGGTCGCCGCCTGGCTGGAGACCCGGAGCCGCATCGAGGCCGCACCCGGCGGACCCCGCCCGCGGTTCCTCCGCTCCGCGTTCGTCGCGCCGGCGGCCCTGGCCCTGCTGATCGCCCTGCTGGCGACGGGCGCCTGGCTGCTCCTGCCGGACGACGACGCGAGACCGTCGGCCCGACCCTCAGCACCGCACGGCTGGGTGGAGATCCGCCCGGCCCGCACCACGCACCTGTGCCTGACCGAGGGCCGCGACCGCAGCGGCGCCTACCCGAACGCGGTCGCCGCCCAGCGCCCCTGCACGGAGGCGAGGCCGCCGCACACCTACCTCAAACCGGTACGCGGCGGCCCCGGCAGCCCGTACTACATCGAATGGCACCACCCGAAACACGGCAAAGGCTGCCTCACCATCCGCCGCGCCGCCCCCGCGAAGAACATGCTCGAACCCTGGGACGCCTGCACCGACGCCAACACCGACCAGCACTTCCGCGTCGAACCCGCCGGCACCACCGGCACGGCGACCCGCTACCGGCTGCGCCCCGAGGGCTCGTCCCTGTGCATCGGCATAGGCGCCGACGACACCCGCCCGGAGGCGGAGGCCGTGGAGGAACCCTGCACCGGTGCGGCGGACCAGCAATTCCTCATCGAGAACGTGGCGTGAGGCTCACCCGCCCGGAGCGCCGCCGTTCCCGACGGCCCGGCAACTGCTCACGTTGACCGCCTTGACCTTGGCACTGAGCAACTCGGCGTCAGTGGCGGGCCGGACGGCATCCGGTTCGGCGTCCCACTCCCTCCCACCGGCAGGCGGCCGAAGCTGAAGGCTGGGGCCGTCATGCCCCATGACCTCCCCGACTCTGCCGGTACGGGTATCGACGACGAACGCGCGGGCGCGGGGCGTCACTCGGCCTCCTTGGTGGAGCAGGTGCAGTTGCGCAGCGGGCTGGTGGGCTTGATGTCGATCCCGTGGGCGGTGGCCCAGACGTAGACGCCGCAGTGCGGGCGGAGGGGTTCGGGGGTGGCGGAGGTGGACGCCTCCAGCGGGGGCGTGCGAGGGGCGTTTCGGGCGCTGTGCGACGGCTGAACAGAGCCCTCGTCCAGGCGAGTAGGCGGGAGATAGAGTCCTTCACGTCATCAGCTCCTGAGGCTGGTGGCCATGCCCCCGGGCCGGTATCAGCGGTCGCGGGGGTCTTGAGTGCGCCTACCCTAGAGCCCCCTAGAGTGCCCTGTCTACACCTAGGCGTCTAAAGTAGGCTCTATGTTCGGTTGCATATCGCTGTTTACAGTCACCAGCGTGATGGAGTACGACCCGACGCGGCCGAAGTGGATGCAGATCGCCGAAGTGATCCGGCAGCGCATCGCCAGCGGTGAATATCCGCTCAACTACCTCATCTCCGAGGTGCGCATGGAGCAGGAATTCGACGTCGCGCGCACGACCGTCCGTAAGGTGACCGCTGCCCTCCGCGCCGAGGGCCTGATCGTCACCACCCCCGGCATGGGCTCGTTCGTCGCCGCGAAGGAATCCTGACCGAACCCCGCCTGCCGCGGCGGCGGTTGTCCTACGTTGGCGCTCATGGCAGATGAGCGGAGCCACCGGTCCGTCGTCGACCCGACAAGAGCGGCCTACGTCTACATGCAGGTCGCCGACCATGTCGTGGCAAGAATCGAGTCCGGATCCCTGCGCCTGGGCGCTCGCCTGCCGGGAGAGCGAGACCTGGCCGAGGAGTACGGCGTAGCCATCGGCACGGTCCGCCGAGCCATTCAGGAACTGCGGGACCGAGGTCTCCTCGTGACCCTGCCTGCCAAGGGAACCTTCGTCTCGGAACGACCGGCGTCGGACGAAGCGGCCCGGAGCGAGGCGTAGTCGACGAACTGAGCCCGCTCGTCACGTCGGATGCGTACAGTCCTGACCGTGATGGAGTACGACCCTGCGCGCCCCAAGTGGACCCAAATCGCCGACGTGATTCGCGAGCGCATTGCCGACGGCGAATACCCCGTGAATCACCTGATCTCGGAGACTCGGCTTGAGCAGGAGTTCGGTGTGGCGCGCGGAACGGTCCGCAAGGTCAAGACGGCCCTGCGCGACGAGGGGCTGATCGTCACCACTCCCGGCATGGGCTCGTTCGTCGCCGAGCAGCCGCCGACAAGCACCTAGCTAGTTCTTCAATCCTTCAACCGCCGCAAGGCGGTGAGCCCTCAGGCGCCGAGCATGGCGCTCTTCCATTGTTCTTCACGCTGCTCGATGTATTCGGCGTCGGTTCGCCAGACGTCGCCGTGGCCTTCCGACCAGAGGACGGCCCAGGGCTGCTTGCCCAGAGCGGCCTGGTTCCGCAGGAAGTCGTGCATGGAGTGTGTGCGGCGCCCGAGCATGGGGACCAGCTGATGCCGTTCGGCTTCGTCGAGACCGTAGGCGTCGGCGAAGACCCGCATCCGGTCTCCGGCGTCGGTGCGTTGCCGGTCAGGTTGCGCGGACAGCGGGATGAAGCCGTGCAGGGCATAGGCGACATCCCACAGACGGGAGCCTGGGGCGGCGGTGTCCCAGTCGATGAAGGCCCACTGGTCTTCGCCGTCGGCCACGAGGTTCCACGGGGCCAGATCGTGATGGGCGATGATGTCGCTTCCCTCGGCCGGTATGAGCGCCTGCCAATGAGCGTCGGGAGGTGGGGCGAAGCCCTGCACGGCTTCGTGGAACTCCCTGATGAGACGCGCCACCCGGGCCAGCTGCTCAGGGGACTCCAGCAGGGAGAACCGGTCGGGCCAGACGACGCGGCCCGGCATGAAGGTCAGTACCTCACGCTCCTGGTCGTCGATGCCCAGCGGACGAGGAGCTGCCCGGAATCCCACCTCGTGCAGATGCGTGAGCAAGGCGTGCACCGCAGGTGTCCACGGCCCGGCAGGGCGACGGACCGTATCGCCCACGCGGACGACACCCTCGCTGACATTCCCGCCGACCAACGGCTGCTCTTGCTGCACAGACCCATTCTGCCGTCGCGCCGCTTCGCCGCGACGGACTTACGGGTGGCCTCGGCGCTGGATGACTGGGAGGGAGGCATGGGCGGACAACTGACCGACCTGAGTCGTCAGACGGAGAATTCCTCGTGGGGAGTGGCACGTTCCCACACGCTCTCGAACGCTGATGCGCACATTTTCACCACAGCGGGGTCATCGCACAGCTCATGCCCAGCGGAAGCACCTTGCCCGGTGAAGTGACCGAAGCGAACCAGCCGGTCGTCGAACAGCCACAGGTCATTTCCGGGGAGCGCGAGATCGGACGCCTTCCGTCGGGGGAGCCAGCGCACCTGCTCGCCGGCCGTGATGTTCTGGTAGGTGCAGGTGTATTCGTACGTGATGTAGGTGCTCACCGGCTCGGACACGATGCGCGCGCGGCGGAACACCACACCGCGCGCCACGGCGTCACGCACCGTGGTGTGGGAGGGGTTCCACCAGGTGGCGGGGTCCGGGTCCGGACGCCAGCCGCCACACCACGCCTCGAACTCCGCCGCCTCCTCGCCGACCCCGTAGCAGTCGCGCATCTCAAGGTGGACGGCAGAGTGCCGACACTGGGCGATCAGGTCAGAGAAGCTGGGCGCGGTGTTCTGCGGCATCGGTTGCACTTTCGCTGACCATCATGGCTGCGGCAGGCGCGCGTCAAGAGCGCGTGGCGAACCCGGACCCTGCCCTGCGCGGCCAGGGCACAGGCGGCCGTCCGCCGGGCAGGCCGAGTGGCCTTGACGTTTCCCCGCCACACCCACCCCACTTGCGGGATCATTGCCGCGACACACGGCACACCGAGCACAGGGTGATTCGGGGGAACCACGATGACCGACGCCGGACAGCGGTTCTTCATCAGTTACGCGGGTCTCGACCGCCCCTGGGCGGAATGGGTGGGGTGGCACCTGGAACGGGCCGGCCACCAGGTCATCCTCGACGTGTGGGACTGGAGCGCCGGGGACAACTTCGTCCAGCGCATGGAGCAGGCGCTCGAACGGGCCGATGCCGTCGTCGCGTTGCTCTCCACCTCCTACTTCGACCGGGACCGCTGGACGGAGGACGAGCGCACCGCCGCCCTCGCCCGCCGGGACCGCATCATCCCCCTCGCCCTGGAGCCGCTCTCCAACGCCGGCACCCCGCCCCTCCTGGCCTCGAAGATCCGCAAGAATCTCCACGGCCTGGACGAGGCGGCCGCCATCGCCGTCCTGCGGGAGGCGGTCAACGGCGGGGCACGCCGGACGAGTCCGCCGCCGTTCCCGGGCGACGCGCCGGCGCCCGAAGCGGACGCGAGTGCCACGAGACCCCGGCTGCCCACCCCCGCCGGCCACCCCGGCGTACGCAACCTGCGTCGCCGCAACCCCGACTTCTCCGGACGCGAGGCCCTGCTCGCGCAGCTGCGCGACGGGTTGCTCAGCGGCCGGCAGGCGGTCGTACAGGCCGTGCACGGCATGGGTGGCATCGGCAAGACCCAGATAGCCCTGGAATACGCCCACCGCTTCGCCGACCAGTACGACGTGGTGTGGTGGGTGGACGCCGAACAGGCCGACCAGGTGCCCGTCCACTACACGGAGCTCGCCCACCGCCTCGGGATCGCCAAGCCCGACGCCGGCGCCGAGCCCAACGCCCGTGCGCTGCTGCAGCACTTGCGCGGCGGCGAGCGGCGCTGGCTGATCGTCCTCGACAACGCCGAGGACCCCGATCAGATCGAGCCCTGGCTGCCGGAGGGCCCCGGCCACGTCCTGATCACGTCCCGCAACCCCGACTGGCACCGCATCGCCCACCAGACCGGTCTGGACGTCTTCACGCGTTCCGACTCCCTCGCCTACCTCAGGACCCGGGTCCCGGGCATCCCCGCCGAGCAGGCGGACGTCCTCGCGCAGGACCTCGGCGATCTTCCCTTGGCCCTCGCGCAGGCCGCCGGCGTCATCGGCAGCGGCATGACCGTCGACCGCTACCGGCAGCTCCTCACCACCAACACGGCGAGCATCCTGCGGAAGGCGACGTCGGGCTACGCGGCGTCCCTGGCGGCCGCGGTCGGCATCGCCGCCGGCCGCCTCGACGACGACCACCCCGAGGCGACCGCCCTGCTCCGCCTCGGCGCCTTCTTCGGGCCGGACCCGATCCCCACCGGCTGGCTGGAGAACGCCCGTCCCGAGCTGACCACCATTCCGGGCGATCCGGACGACGTCATGTGGCCGCGCGACGCCCTGCATTCCCTGAGCCGTTACGGTCTCGCCCGGGTGGACCACGAGAGCTTCCAGATCCACCGCCTCACCCAGGCCGTCCTCCGCGACCGGACCGGCCCGGAGCAGGTCGGCCGCATCCGCGACGACCTCGTCACGCTGCTGTGCGGCGTCGACCCGGGCGCACCGGACGCCCCGGAGGCATGGCCGAGGTGGGCGCCGCTGGCATCGCACCTCACCGCGGGGCACGCCGTCTCGACCGAGCGCCCGGAACTGCGGCCGATCCTCCTCAAGGCCGCGTTCTTCCTCCTCATGAGCGGCCAGCCCCGCAGCGCCTACGACCTCACGGCCGCCCTGCGCCGGTCATGGGAGGCGGAGTTGGGACCCGATCACCCCGACACCCTCACCTGCATGCAGTACCTCGGCCACGCCACCGCCGACCTCGGTGACATCAGCGGAGCGCTGCCCGTCGTCGAGGACACCTACGTCCGACGGCGCCGCATCCTCGGTGACGACCACCCCGACACCCTCCAGTCCGCCAACGACCTGGCCGCCGTCCTGGCCAGAGCGGGCAAGATCGTGACAGCGCACCGCATGGACGAGGACACCTTCGCGCGCCGGCGGCGGGTCCTGGGCGAGGACCACCCCGACACCCTCCAGTCCGCCCACAACCTCTCCGGCGCCCTGTACAGCCGCGGCGACTACGCGGAGGCCCGTCGCATGGACGAGGACACCCTCGCCCGTCGACGCCGCGTCCTCGGCGAGGGCCACATCCACACCCTCCAGTCCGCTCTCAGCCTCGCCACCTGCCTGAACAGCCTCGGCGAGTACGTGGAGGCCCGCCGCATGCACGAGGACGTCCTCGCGCGCCGGCGGCGGGTGCTGGGGGAGGACCACCCCGACACCCTCTGGTCCGGCCACAACCTGGCCAGCACCCTGTTCAGCCTCGGGGAGCGGGTGGAGGCCCGCCGCATGGAAGAGGACAACCTCGCGCGCCGACGGCGGGTGCTGGGGGAGGACCACCCCGACACCCTCTGGTCCACCCACAACCTGGCGGGGACCTTGTACAGCCTCGGTGAGCACGTGGAGGCCCGCCGCATGACCGAGGACGTCCTCTCCCGGAGGCGGCGCATCCTGGGCGAGGACCACCCCGACACCCTCAGCTCCGCCCACGACCTCGCCGTCATCCTGCACAACATCGGTGAGTACGAAGAGGCCCGGCTGCGGGACGAGGACACCCTCGCGCGCCGGCGGCGCATCCTGGGCGAGGACCACCCGCACACCCTGAGGACCCTCCACAATCTCGGCGTCGACCTGCAGAGACTGCGCAGTTACCCGGAAGCGGTGGAGTTGCTGGAGGACGTACGCGCCCGCCGCCGGCGCGTTCTCGGTGACGAGCACCCCGAGACCATGTCCACCACGGGAGAACTCGCCAACACCCTGGCGGCCATGGGCAAGCGGTTTGCCGCCCAGCGGCTGTTGTCGAAGCAGCAGAAACAGGCCAAGCGCCGCGCTGGCCGCAAGCGGCGGTAGATGGTGGCCGGTGGGTCATGTGAGCGGGCGGCTGCGGGCCGTGTCGTGCGCACCACCGCTGCGCGGCGGTGTCCTCAATCGCCGGACGGGCTGAGATCGGCTGAGCTCAGCCGCAATCAAGCCCGTCCGGCGTTTGAGGACGCGCCCGCAGGGCGCTCGCCGCCGCAGGCGGCAAAGACGGCCGGCGGCCCGCAGCCGAAGTCCCGCCGGCCACCGCCTAAGGCCGCACTCCCGTGCTCAGCAGCGCCGAGATCGAGTCCGCCGGTACGGGGCGGGAGTAGAACCAGCCCTGTCCCGTGTCGCATCCGATGCGGCCCAGCCGCTCCGCCTGTTCCGCGCTCTCCACGCATT
>NZ_JAGGOL010000045.1 GCF_018614525.1 Streptomyces sp. ISL-11 | reverse complement strand
GCGAGCGCTCGCGCCGTTCCGGCGGCCCCCGCCCGGGCAACGCCGTGGGCCGTCCGCGCCGCTCCGGTGGCACCGGCGGCGGCACCGGCGGTGGCCGCCGCTCCTCCACTGCCTGAGGTACGACCACAGCCTGAGGCACGACGCCGGGTGCGCGCTGAGCGCGCACCCGGCTTTGTTGCACGTGCCCTTTGACCCGCGCGTGCTTCTGACCCGCGCGTGCTTCTGACCCGCGCGTGCTTCTGACCCGCGCGTGCTCCTGACCTGCACGTGCTCCTGATCCCGCACGAAGTGCACCCCCGCACCCCGCATGGCGCATCAGCGTTCGACGCGGCGGGTGGCGCCCGGAAGGGTGGGAGGGGTGACGTGCGGGTCGGCCGGTCAGGAGAGAGCACGGTGGGGAAGCGAGACGGGCCAGGGCGGAACTCCGTGCGGAGCACGCCCGAGCGCGCCGATTGTTCCTCCCGGACCGGCTCCCCCGGCGGCGACGGGTCCTCGCGGGGAACCCGTGCCGCGGGCCGCGCGGCACACCGACTGCCGGCCGCCCTGATCGCCGGCGGTGTCGTCTTCGATCTCTGCACGCCGTCCGCGTACTCCTACGGCCCCTTTCTCTCGTCCGCCCCTCTCGTCGCGGCCTCCCTCTATTCCCTGCGCGCCACCGCCGCCACCGCCGTGGTCGCCGTGGCCGCCGCGATCGCGCTGGAGATCTACGAGCACGGGGACAACACCGTGCTGTCGGTGATCGAAGTCCTCACCATCGCGGTCGTCTCCCTCCTCGCCCTCGGTATCAACCGCATCGCCCGCCGCCGGCACCGGCAGCTGGCCTCCGCCCGAGGCATCGCGGAGACGGCACAGCGCGCCGTGCTGCCCGTACCTCCGGCTCGTATCGGTTCCCTGCGTGTGGCGGCGCGTTACGTCGCGGCGCAGGCCGACGCCCGTATCGGCGGCGATCTGTACGCCGTCCAGGAGACCCCGTACGGCGTGCGCGTCATCGTCGGCGACGTACGCGGCAAGGGGCTGGAGGCCGTGGAGGCGGTCGCCGTGGTGATCGGCGCGTTCCGTGAGGCGGCCGAGCAGGAGCGCACGCTGGAGGGGGTCGCGGCGCGGCTGGAGCGTGCGTTGCAGAGGGAGGGCGCCCGGCGCGCGAACCTGGATCAGTTCGAGGGTTTCACCACCGCCGTCCTGGCGGAAATGCCCTCTCGTGCACCCGTGTTGCGCCTGGTGAACCGAGGTCACCCGCCGCCCTTGCTGCTGTTCGCGGACGGCCGCGTCGCCGAGGCGGAAGCCGGCGTGCCCGCGCTGCCGCTCGGCATGGGAGATCTCGGCGCCTGGCCGGACCGGGCGGAGGAATGGGAGTTCCCCACGGGCGCGATGCTGCTGCTGTTGACGGACGGGGTGACCGAGGCCCGGAACGAGTACGGCGTCTTCTACGACCCGTGCACCCGCCTCGCCGGCCGGCAGTTCCGCGGCCCCGAAGCCCTGCTGGACGCCCTCGTCCTGGACGTCGCCCGCCACTCGGAGGGTCAGACGGCCGACGACATGGCCCTCCTGGCGATCCGGCGTGGTGACGGGCGTTACCACCACGCGAGACTGGGGACCGTCGCGGCGCCGACGGCCGCCGTGCGGAAGGCAGTCGGCTCGGCGCGTGGTCGGTCCTGATCGGTCCCGATCTGTGCCCATTCCGCCGAAGGGCAGGGCAAAGTGTGGTCAAAGCCCGCCAGTTCACGCTTTCGGCTTGGATTCCAGCCGCCATGTCTATTAACGTTCGATAACGGCGCGCGGTCGTCACAACCGCCGTAAGTGGCGGTGCCGTGCGCCTTCGCCGAATCCCTCGGGCACAGCAGCACCTGATCCACCAGTGATCCACCAGCAGCATTGGGGAACCGGGGAACCACCACCCTGGGGTGAATCGGGCCGCACTCCGGCTCGTAGGAGACCTTCCTGCTCCGAACCCGTCAGCTAACCCGGTAGGCGAGAAGGAAGGAAAGGAGTACGCCTCCGTGGCGTCCAACGAGCCTGCCCGCAATGCTCCTTACGACGAAGGTCCGTATGGGCCGACGTCCTACGACCCTCCGTACGAGCCGCCGTACGACCGTCCGTACGAGCCGGAGCCGTATCAGTCGGTGTCGTACGAGCCGATGTCGTACGAGCCGGTCTACGAGCCCGGTGCGGGGACCCCTGTCCGTGGCCGGCACCGGGTGGTCAAGCCGCGCGGCGGCACGATGGCCCGTAGCGGCGCGGTGCTCGGCGTCGGCGTCATAGCGGCGGTGGGCGCCGGCGGAATGGCGAGTGCCCAGAGCCGTCCGGCCGCGCCGATATCCATGCCGGACCTGTCGCGGATCCCCGGCGTCGGCGCGCTCCTGACCGGCGATACGGCCGGGCGGACCGACGCGGCCGCACCGCCCATGGTCCCCGGCGCCGACCAGCCGCTGAGCCAGGCGGGCCTGTCCGCCGAGGAAGCGGCCACCGGCACGGCGAACGCCGGCGAAACGCTCCGCGCCCGCATCCTCCAGCAGGCCGAGCACCAGCAGAGCGCCGCCGACGACCAGGCGCGCGCGTCCGTGGCGCAGGCGGCGGCGAAGACGCAGCGGCAGGCGGCGGCGGACAAGGCGGCGGAGGTGACCAAGGCGGCGGCCGAGGCGGCTGAGGCGGCCGAGGCGAAGGCCGCTGAAGTCGGGGCCAAGGCCGAAGCGCGGTCGCGGGAACACGCCGGAGCCGCAGAGGCGCAGAAGCCTCAGTCGCCGCGGAAGGCCGGGAGCGCGGGGGAGCGGCAGACCGGCCGGGCGGGCGGCTCAGCGGGTGGTCAGGCGGCGGGCAGGAGTGCCCGCTCGGGCTCGTTCACCCTCCCGGTCGGCTCGTACACCCTGACCGCCGGTTTCGGGCAGGCGGGCAATATGTGGTCCGCGAACCACACGGGTGAGGACTTCGCCGCCCCGACCGGTACGCCCGTCAAGGCGGTGGGCAGCGGCACGATCACACAAGCAGGGTGGGCGGGCGCGTACGGCTACCGCATCGTGCTGAAGCTGGACGACGGGACGGAGCTGTGGTTCTGCCACCTCTCGTCGATGGTGGCCACCTCGGGCAAGGTCACCGGCGGTCAGGTGATCGGCCGGGTCGGTGCGACCGGCAATGTCACCGGCCCGCACCTGCACCTGGAGGTACGGCCGGGCGGCGGCTCGCCGGTCGACCCGCTGTCGTGGCTGCGCGCGCGGGGGCTCCAGCCGTAGAGGCCGCACAGGCGAGGGGACCGTCCTCCGGTCGTGCATACTCCGCCCGCCACGGGCTACCCGCTACCCGTGACGACGAACGCGACGATCACCACCTCGGTGCCCGCCCGGCTCGACCGGCTGCCCTGGTCCCGCTGGCATTGGACGGTGGTGATCGGCCTCGGCACCGTATGGATCCTGGACGGTCTGGAGGTCACGGTCGTCGGCAACATCGCCGGCCGGCTGTCCGAGGAGGGGAGCGGCCTGCCCATCACGTCCGGCCAGGTCACCGGCCTGGCGGCGGCTCTCTACGTGGCCGGGGCGTGCTCGGGGGCGCTGTTCTTCGGCCGGATGACCGACAAGTTCGGGCGGAAGAAGCTCTTCATCGTCACGCTCGCGGTCTATCTGGCCGCGACGGCGCTGACCGCGCTCTCCTTCTCCTCCTGGTGGTTCTTCGCGTTCCGCTTCCTGACCGGCTTCGGCATCGGAGGTGAGTACGCGGCCATCAACTCCGCCATCGACGAACTGATCCCCGCCACCTTCCGCGGCCGGGTGGACCTGATCATCAACGGGAGCTTCTGGATCGGCGCGGTCGGCGGTTCGCTGCTGTCCATCCTGATGCTGGACACGGACGTGTTCCCGGCGGACGTGGGGTGGCGGCTGACCTTCGCGCTGGGCGTGGTGCTGGGGCTGGTCATCCTGCTCGTACGCCGCCATGTACCGGAGAGCCCGCGCTGGCTGTTCATCCATGGGCGAGGGGGCGAGGCAGAGGAGCTGGTGACGTCGATCGAGCGCCGTGTCGAGGCGGAAAAGGGCACCGAACTACCGCCGTCCGAAGGCGAGATCACCATTCACCAGCGGGAGGCGACCACCTTCGCCGAGATCGCTCGTACGGTGTTCTCGGACTACCGGCGGCGCGCCGTACTCGGCCTGGCGCTCTTCATCGGCCAGGCTTTTCTCTACAACGCGATCACCTTTGGCTTCGGCGCCATTCTGACGACGTTCTTCGACGTCTCCACTTCGCACACCGGCTACTTCTTCGCGGTCATCGCGGCGGGCAATTTCATGGGCCCGCTGCTGCTGGGCAAGCTCTTCGACTCCGTCGGCCGGCGCGTCATGATCTCGTCGACCTATCTGCTGTCCGGCCTCCTCCTCTTCGGCACCGCCTGGCTCTTCGGCGCCGGCCACCTGACCGCGAACACCCTCACCGCCTGCTGGGCCGTCGTCCTCTTCTTCGCCTCGGCGGGCGCGAGCAGCGCGTACCTCACGGTTTCGGAGATCTTCCCGATGGAGACCCGGGCCATGGCGATCGCCTTCTTCTACGCGCTGGGCACGGCGGCCGGCGGCATCAGCGGCCCGCTGCTGTTCTCCGGCCTGACCAGCAGCGGAGTGGTCGGGGACACGGTGCTGGCGTTCCGGATCGGTGCGTCGCTGATGTGCGCGGCCGGTCTGGTGGCGGCGTTCCTGGCCGTACCGGCGGAGCGGCGCTCGCTGGAGTCGATCGCGGCACCGTTGTCGACACGAAGCGGAAAACCGGTGCCGACGCCGGTCCCACGGTGAGCGGAATACCCTCCCCCGTAAGAAAGTTGCACCAGAACATGGCTGACACTCACAAGAAGATCGGCGACCTCTCCGTCCACCCGCTCGCCCTCGGCGGCAATGTCTTCGGTTGGACGGCGGACGAGGCGGAGTCCTTCGCGGTGCTCGACGCGTACGCGGCGGCAGGCGGCAATTTCATCGACACCGCCGACGTCTATTCCGCGTGGGCCCCGGGCAACAAGGGCGGCGAATCGGAGACCGTCATCGGCAATTGGTTCGCGTCCCGCGGCAACCGTGCCGACATCGTCCTGGCCACCAAGGTCGGCGCGGGCTACCCCAAGCCTCGCGGCCTGTCGGCGGACGTGATCAAGTCGGGCGTCGAGGACTCCCTGCGGCGCCTGCGCACCGATTACATCGACCTCTACTACACGCACTACGACGACCCGTCCGTGCCGGTGGAGGAGTTCATCACCGCCCTCGACGCACTGGTGAAGGAGGGCAAGGTCCGCGAGATCGGGGCCTCCAACATCACCGCGGCGCGGCTGGCCGAGGCCCTCGCCTTCTCCGACTCCACGGGCCTGGCGAAGTACGCCGCGATCCAGCCCCAGTACAACCTGGTCTCGCGCGAGACGTACGAGGGCGAGCTCGCGGACGTCGCCGCCCGCCACGGCCTGGCGGCGATCCCGTACTACGCCCTGGCCTCCGGCTTCCTCACCGGCAAGTACCGCCCGGGCGCGACGGTCGACAGCGCCCGCGCCGAGGGCGCCGGAAAGCACCTGGAATCCGAGCGCGGCCGCCGCGTCCTGACGGCCCTGGACGAGGTCGCCGAGGCCCACGACGCCGAGGTCGCGACGGTCGCCCTGGCCTGGCTGGCGTCCCGCCCGACGGTCGCTTCCCCCCTGGCCAGCGCCCGCACGGTGAACCAGCTGCCGGCCCTGCTGGCGGTGGCGGACCTGAAGTTGACGGCCGCGGAACTGACGAAGCTGACGGAGGCGTCGGCGTAGGACACAGGGTGTGGGGGCCGAGCCCCCACACCCTGGTCAGGCCCGGCTCTCCACAACCCAGGAAGCCAGCGCGACCCCACCGGCAACGGCGAAGACGGACGGCCAGGCGCCGATCCTCTTGGCGAGCGGGTGCGACCCGGCGAAGGCAGCCACGTACAGCCCGGTCAGCGCGGCAGCCTTCGGAGCCCCCGCCTTCCCGGCCCACTGCCGCGCGGCCACGGTCCCGGCAGCAGCCAGCGCCACCCCACCGAGCGGCCGCTTCTTGGTCCACCGGGCGATGCCATAGCCACCGACAAGCCCACCAGCGGCAACAACAGACGTCGGAATCTGACCCATCCCGCAACCTCCGCATCAAGGAACGAACTGCCTCACTCCAAGCTAACTTCACGGCCCACGGACCTTGAAGGGCGGGGCGCCGAGCCCGGCCCGCCGTCGCCGGAGCGGAGGCTGTACGGATCACCCGGGCGTGGTGAGGTTGTCCTCGATCCTGCCCAGCAGCGTGGCGACGGCGGTCCGCTCCGATTCGTCGAGGCCGTGCAGGGGGCTAGCGGCTCGCCTTGGCGAGGGCGCGCAACTGCGAGACACGGGCGTGGACCGCGTCCTGCGGCGGGGTGGACGGTTCCGAGGGCGGCGCATCGCCACGACAGGCGCGGCACAGGCCGCCGGGGAACGCTTCGGGTCGACCGGGAGTGCCGCAGCCGGTGCATTCCATGATCAGACGAGGCGGCGGCGCGTAGGCGGTCTCCGGCCGTTCGGGAGGCAGCCTGTCGATGAGCCTCTTGCGAGTGAAAGCGCCCGGGCAGTGGATGACGTCGGGCAGCCCCGCCGTGAGGATCCGTGCGAACTCCAGCGGTGTGACACCCCGGGCGAACCACTCGGCGGCGAGCTCTTCGAGAGCGGCGCACTCGGCGGCGGAGAGCGTCAGGCGAGGGTCGGAGCAACCGAGGCTGGCCAGGGCGATGTACGCGGGGGAACGCTCGTTCCGCGCCCTTTCCCGGGACGGTTCCTGGGCCGGGGGCGCGGACCGCCGGGAGTTACGGGCGGCCAGGAAGGCCTCCCACCAGTCATCGCCACGCGCGGTGCGGGAGAAGTACGAGCGCGACACCCACTGCGTACAGCCTTCGACGGGCTCCCTGAAACGCCGCAGGTGACCGGCCACGGAGAGGGCCCTGAGAGCGGAGGCCACGGCCTGCTGCCCGTAGGCGGGAAGTTCCTTGGCGAGGGTCTTGATGTCGACGGCGGCACCGTCGGGAAGCCGGTCGAGGTGAGCGGCGATCGACGCTTCGCGGGCGGGCAGATGAGCGAAGTCGTCCCGGGTGCGGGGGGCTTGATCAGGGACGGTTCGCTTGCCGTAGCCGGGAGCGGCCATGGGGGCGGGGGTAGGCTGTGCATCAGCCACGAGATCACGTTCCTGATCTAGGTGGTCAGACCCCGGCTTGGTGTTGGTAGCACCGGCCGGGGTTGTTTGTTGAGCCGCACGCTACACAGCAACAGCATGGTGTGGCGACTCGGTTGCAGAAAGTCAACACATCTGCTTACGCGTACGCTCGCGCGAGCTGGGAGGGAGGGTGGGGGAAGGCCCACCACCCATTCCGTGTATGGATCGCTCGGGTCCCGAATCCCGAGTCTCGGGTTCTCAAATCGCCTGCTA
Source organism: Streptomyces sp. ISL-11 (assembly GCF_018614525.1). Taxonomy (GTDB): domain Bacteria; phylum Actinomycetota; class Actinomycetes; order Streptomycetales; family Streptomycetaceae; genus Streptomyces. Next base: position 15,820 of record NZ_JAGGOL010000045.1, on the reverse strand, counting down.
GAGCGGCCGGATGACGGCCACACCGCCGCCGAAACCCGAGCTTCGGGTGGCAGGGTGTCAGCCGATCGCGCCGCGCCGTATGTCTCCGACGAACTCCGCCCAGGCCATGCACGAGAAGGCGAGTACGGGTCCGGCTGCCTTCTTGGAGTCACGGATGGCGGTCCTGCCGTCCGCAGTGCGCGCTGCCTCGACACACTCGGTCGCGGTACCGCCGCTGTACGAGGACTTCACCCACTGGAGCTCGCTGTCTCCGGGGCGTATGTCGCCGTCCATCAAAGCTCCTTGCAGACCCGATCGATGGCTGTCGCTGATGCATCGACATCCAGCGCCTGCGCGCACAGGTATTCGAAGGCCAATCTATAGCGTTCGAGCTCCTGCGGCTTCTCCATGAACAGGCCACCGCCAAGGATGTCGAGGTAGGCGACGTCCAGGGAGGAGTCGGGGCCACCGAGGATGACGAAGCTGGTCACAGCAGCGGCGTGCGCGCCTGCGGAGAACGGGAGAATCTGCACGCTGATGTCCGGGGAGCGGGCACTGACCAAGAGGTGTCGAAGTTGCTCGCGCATGGTGGCGCGACCGCCTGTAACCCTACGGATGACGGCTTCGTCGATCACCGCACGCAGGCGAGGAGGCTCGTCTCGCGTGAGCAGTTCCTGTCGCCTCATGCGGATGTCAACCATGTGCGTCACCTCTTGGTCGGTGCAACCCACTTCCGAGGCCCTGTGGACGGCCTCGGCGTAGGCCCGGGTCTGCAGAAGGCCGGGTACGTACATGCAGGCGTAGTGATCCTCTCGGACCACCTCGTTCTCAAGGGTCAGCATGAGGTTCATCGACTCGGGGACGGGGTCCGCCAGAGAACGCCACCAGCCTTGAATTCGAGCGCCCTTGGCGAGTTCGACGAGGGCCTGACGCTCGGCATCGGATGCCCCGTACTCACGGCAGAGGGCGTCGACGGCCGGCCACTTGACCGACCCTTCTTTGGTCTCGTACCGGCTCAGTGTGGCTTTCGAGATGCCCACACGCCCGCCTGCCTCTTCCAACGTGAGGCCCTTGCGTTCACGGAGACGGCGTAGGTCCGCGCCGAGCTGACGCCGTCGGGTGGTGGGCCCCACTGTCATGGTCGTGCTCCTCCTCATGCGAATCGTGCTGAGCCTGCACGGGGCGCTACGCCGAGCGCAAGGGAGTGCGCGCCGGGGCGTGCAGGCTTTGAAGTACTCCCATTATCTCGATATGAGAGTTCCATTTCGAGATAAACGCTGTCACGCTCGGGAGCGCACCACTTCACTCAACTCGCTTTGCTGAAGGTGAGATCGGCATGTGCAACCCTCCGAACGCCGTGTCACGCAGGAGCTGTGAAATCCCCTTCGTCGCTGTTTCTGAACGGCTCCACCACCTTGGGAGGACCTTGGCTTCCAGCCTCAGACTCTGGGGCGTGCCCCACCTCCTGGACCCGGTCCAACTGTGCGCGGCCGAGCTCGTCACCTATGTCATCTCCCATGTGGGAGCCAAGACGCCGACCTGGGTGACGATGTCGCTCGACGGCCCGTACATCAGGATCGAGGTCCGAGACCCCGACCCACGCCGATTCCCGGCACAGGGTCCGCGCCTCATTGAGGCCGTGGTCGACCGCTGGGGCGTGGTCTCGCACGACTACGGCAAGACGACATGGTGTGAGCTCGCCACGGGGCTCCCGGCGAAGGAACGCCCCCCGACGAACCCCCGGCTGGCAGGCATCGAGGCCCTCCTCACCCTCTACGGCCGCGTCGCTGCATCCAGCGGAGCCGGCTCTCCGCTCAGCCGTGTCGCATCCGAGGAGGCGGCAACAGAACTCATCGCCGACCTCCTCCACTGGCTCCGAGCCCACGGCGCCGACCCGGATACGGCCCTGGACCGCGCACAGACGCGCTACGAGGCGGTGCTAGCCCAGTTTGCGTAGGTCAGCTGGCAGCAATGGCGGAGTATGTCCACACATCGGCCGGCATCTCGTGCTTGAGCTTCCAGATGATGGCCATCGGGTTACTGCCCTCATGCGAGACGTACTCAGCCGGGCCCAGTAGCATCCAGGGCTGCGCGCCGCCGATGTCGTTCTTCTTATACCGGCGGACGAACAGGAAGACGTCAGAGCCCTGTTCCTTGTGCGTCTGGTATCGAACACCCGTGGGCGAGCAGTTGGATGTCTGGTTCTGAGACTCCCAGTGGAAGAGCTCGGGACTCCGGGCGTAGTCCTTGTACCGCGTCTCCGGCGAGAAGTCCCTCTCGTCCTTCTCAAGGGTGATGAGAAGGGCATCTACCTTGGCGTCCTGGCACCACTTCACCCCCTCACGGAAGTGCCCGGGCAGAAAGCCTCCCAGCTCCGCTTGCCCCAGAGCAGGGAGAATCTCTTCCCTGCTGTAGGAGGCGTGCACGGTCAAGGGGGCGTTGGCCCGAGGCCCAACAAGCTGGACGGGCAGGTGCTCAGTGTGAGCAAGGTTGTAGCTCAGAACCTGGCGCAATTCACTACGGAACGCTGATTGCGTAGCCAGCGCGCGGAAGCCCTCATCGTATGAGGTGTAGCCCCCGCCAAGCGGCCAAAGCGAGAAGAAGAGCATCCGGGCGTATGCCTGGCCGCGCTCGTCCAAGGTCTCATAGCTGGGCGCGTCGTCTTCAAGCATCCGACTATAGGAGGCAACGCGGTCCGGGTCATCGACGTGCAGGAATGCCGAGACGCGCTTAAGTAGCGCTTCTTCTCCCTCGGGTCCACCCTCTGCAAGTAGGTGAGCCCTGCGGAGCAGGCGTGTCCAGGAATTGCCAGCGCGGTAGAGCTCCTTGAGCTCTCGCTGACTCTCGCGGAGGTACTCCGGCAGCGCGGGTAGCGAGTAGGCGGCAACCTCCCTCGTCAGCTGCGCGACGTTGACATTGATCTGGTTCTTGATGTTTTCCAGAATGCGCTTCTTCGACTTCCGGTCGAGCACAATTTGACAACCCGAAGGAAGCAGCGGGAAGTCCCGTTCCATGTTGTCCACAAGGCGCTTGCGGGTGAGGTTGGTCAAGGCCCGGAACTGCTCTTCGAAGCGGAACTCTTTGCGGTGCTGCCCGATGAAGTCGAGGACGGTGAGGACCGCCTTGTCGGGCGTACGCCGGAGCCCGCGGCCGAGCTGCTGGAGGAAGACCGTGGCACTGGAGGTGGGCCTCAACAGGAGCAGGGTGTCCACGTCGGGGATGTCCAACCCCTCGTTAAACAGGTCCACGGAGAAGAGGACCTGAATCTTTCCGTCCCGCAGATCAGCCAGTGCCTGTGCGCGTTCAGGCGATGGTGTTGAGCCGTCGAGGGCCTTGGCGTTGAGCCCTGCCTGTTGGAAGAATTGGGCCATGAAGTGCGCATGGGCCACTGATACGCAGAACCCCAGGGCGCGCATACTGCCCGGATCTGTCACCTTGTCCTGTACAGCCTTGACGACCAGTCGGGCCCGGGCGTGGTTGCCGGTGAACAGCTTGTCCAGCTCGCTTGCGTCGTAGGCCCCGCGCTTCCAGGTGAGGCCTTCCAGATCTACGCTGTCGGCAATGCCGAAGTAGTGGAACGGGCTGAGGAGGTCATTCTCCAGCGCTTCCCACAGGCGCATCTCAGCGGCGATGCGTCCGTCGAAAAACTCATCTTGTACGTTCTGCCCGTCCATTCGCTCAGGGGTAGCAGTCAGCCCCAAGAGCTCTGCCGGCTTGAAGTGATCAAGGATGCGGCGGTAGGTCGGTGAGACGCCATGATGGAACTCATCAATGACGATCACGTCGAAGTGATCCGGAGCGAATCGCTCGAGGGCCTGAGCGTTCAAGGACTGGACACTGGCGAAGACATGAGTCCAGTCGTCGGGCACCTCCCCGCCGACCCAGAGCTCCCCAAAGTTGGCGTTGTTGAGGACATGTTGGTAGGTGACAAGTGATTGCTTGAGGATCTCCTTGCGGTGCGCAACAAAGAGAAGCTTGAGTTTGCGGTTCTGAAGCTTTGTGCGTAGCGCCCGATAGTCGAGCGCGGCCATGACCGTCTTTCCTGTGCCCGTTGCCGCGACGAGAAGGTTCTGGTGTCGATCGTGGACGTCGCGTTCGATCTGGAGCCGCTCCAGCATGTCCTTCTGGTGGGGATACGGCCGCACCTCAAGGCCAGACAGGCTGACGGTTGTGACGTCTCCTCGCTGCCTACCTCCAGCCTGCCGCAGTGCTTCCTCTAGCCGTTCCCCGTCCTTCTCGGGGTCGTAAGACTCGAAGGCAGCCTCACTCCAGTACGAGTCGAACGTGGCCTCGAACTTCCTCAGCACTGCCGGCGTCGCCACGGACGACAGCCGAACGTTCCATTCCAGGCCGTCGAGAAGGGCTGCGCGGGAGAGGTTGGAGCTGCCGACGTAGGCAGTTTCGTATCCACTGTTCCGACGGAACAGCCAGGCCTTTGCGTGCAGACGTGTGGACCTGAGCTCGTAGTTCACCTTGACTTCGGCGTTGAAGTCCCTGACCAGTCGGTCCAGCGCCTTCCGCTCCGTGGCGCCTATGTACGTGGTTGTGATGACCCGGATCGGTACGCCACGGGATGCCGCACCCGCGAGAGATTCCTCGAGCACGCGCAGCCCGTGCCACTTCACGAAAGCGCACAGCAGGTCGACGCGGTCTGCGGTGGCGAGCTCAGCTCGCAGTTCGAAGCCGAGGTTGGGGTCGTCGGGCGAGTTGGTGAGCAGTGCAGTGTCGGACAGGGGAGTAGCAGGGCGGATGTTGTACGCGCCTGGGTCTTCCTGCTCGGCGATGGCGAGCAGCTGACGTGGGCCTTCCGCGATCACCTCAACCCACTGCTGTGCTCCTTCGAGACTGCTCATGGACTCGAGGATGTGGTTGGCCGCCACTACCTGCTCGGACGGGCTCAGCGAGGTAAGGATCCGGTGGACGGTTTGGCCGACATGGCGTGCCAACACGTGGGGAGAGGAGTGTTCTCCGACTGGCTGGGCGGTGGCCTTCCAGCCGTTGGCCTGCAGCTCCATCAGGCGCTCCTCGAGGCGCGAGGTGATCAGCTGCTCGTAGAGCCCTGGTACAGGTGCGTGGTGACTGAAGCGCTCACTCATGGACGTATGCCCCCTGTCTTCCAACTGGTGGCCAAGTTCTACCAGTGGGGTACGACAGAGGGGGTGGCACGTTCTCAGGAGGGAGCACACTCGGTGGCGCATTCGCATCGGGATCTGGCCGCAGGGTGACGTTTTGTGATCAAGTCTGAGTAGGGTCCGGTCATGGGGATCCGTGATTTGCTCAGCGAGGTAGCTGCCACCTACGACAAGGGGGCGGGTACGCAGGGGAGCGTGCCTGGTCAAAAGCTTTTGCGTGATGCCAAGGCGTACCTTGCCTCAGCTGTGCCACCTGGCTATGTGGCGGAGGGACACGGAGGCAACGGCGGGGCCACAGAGACCCCTTGGATCGGGGTGTTTGACCCGCACCTCAACCGGGACCCTAAGACTGGGCTCTACCTCGCCTATATCTTTGCCGCTGACCTTGAGACGGTCACTCTCACGCTCCAGCAAGGCGTGACCGGACTGCCTCCGCACTTGGGCGAGGGGAAACGACGCCGGGACTATCTGGAACCCAGGGCGCAGGCGTTGCTGACTGCGCTCCCGGGGGAGTTGGTGGCCGGTTGGGACGTCCGCCCGGCCTTGAAGAGCCAGCTCTCGGGCCCCTTGTCCTACCAGGCGGGGAGCGTGGTGGCGCGGTGCTACGACCTGGCTGCCATGCCGAGTGAGGGCAGCCTGCGCGAGGACCTCTGGCACATGGCCGAGGCTTTTCAGCAAGCTGCTGCGGCGTTTGAAAAGCTCTCGATCAAGGAAGCGCCCAGCGGGCTAGCGGTGTCCTACGTGGCGAGGGTGCACGGCAAGCCCAGCCTCGAAGGCTTTCGCCCAAAGGACAGCAGCGACTATGTCGCTCACATCCCTGAGCGGACGATTAAGAAGACCCGTGATCACGAGGACCTCATAAACCGGTTTGTGACGTACATCAGGCAACGAGGGTTCGCGGCTGCCACCGAGCACCCCAAGGATCTGGTGCTACGGAAGGGCGACCACGAGTGGTTGGTCGAGGCCAAGACCATCAAGCATGGCAACCCAACGTCGGCTGTGCGCCAGGCCGTGGGGCAGCTCTTTGAGTACAGCCACTTCCTCTGTGAGGACAACGCCCCCGCCAAGCCACATCTGGTGGGGCTGTTCACCGAGGACATCAAGGGCTACACCCCGTACTTGGAAAGCTTGGGCATAGTCTCCGTCTGGATGACGCCTGGAGGCTGGGAGGGCTCTCCCTCTGCGGTTTCTTCTGGTCTGGTCGACTGAGAAAAACGATTCGGCGCTCTGGATGTGTCCTCCCAGAGCGCCGAATCGTCAGCGGTACTGGCTCGGCCCTTGGGGCCACCCAGTGCTCAGGCCAGGCCATGACCCCGGCGGGATGGGCGTGAACGGCCGCGGCACCGCCGCCGACGCATGCGCCAGTGCCGGCTGGGCCACCTGCTTCCGCTGCCACAAGTGGTGCAGCAGTTCCTGCTCGCGTGCCGTGAAGTCCCTGCCCGCCGTGCCGCGGTAGGCGCGCTGGCGGAGGAAGGCCAGGGACGTCGCGAAGGAGATGTACTCGGCCACCGCGCGGGCCGCCGTCGGGCCGCCCGTGCGGCGGGCCAGGTCGCGGGCTATGCCGCGGGCGCGCATCGAGGACAGGGCGATCGGCTCCGGCGGGGTGAGCCAGCCCGCCGCCTGGTAGGCGGGGAGGTGGACGCGGATGGTGCGCAGCTCGTTCTGGCGGGACCAGATGGCCAGCCAGGTCAGGACGCCGAAGACCGGGACCATGAAGAGGCCGTAGACAGCGAGGAAGCCCAGCGGCGGCAGGGTCGCCGAGCCGTTCCAGACCCCGTGCAGGACCATCGCGGTCAGCAGGGCCGCCAGCGGTACGAGGAAGCGGCGCACCCGGCGGTGCGGGGCCAGGGTCGCGGCGATGCCGAAGCCCAGGCCGGTCATCGAGGTGAAGAGCGGGTGGGCGAACGGCGACATCACGACGCGGATGAAGAACGTCGCCGCCGTCGAGCCCAGCCCCGAGTAGCCGAAGCTCTGGTCGTTGGCGAAGGCGTTGCCCAGGTAGAGGATGTTCTCGGTGAACGCGAAGCCCGTGGCCGTGATGCCGGCGATCACGACGCCGTCGACGATGCCGTTGAAGTCGCGCCGCCGGTAGAGGAAGAGGAGCAGCACCGCGGCCGCCTTGGCGCTCTCCTCCACCACCGGTGCGACGAAGGTGGCACCCCACGCGTCCGCGTCGGCGCGCTGGGCCACATCGACCGTGGTCAGCAGCCACTTCGTGGCGTAACCATTCGCCAGAATGGCCAGTAGGGTCGCCGCGCAGGCGCCCCAGGCGAAGGCGAAGACCAGGTTGCGCCAGGGCTTGGGCTCGACCCGGTCCATCCAGCGGAACGCCGCCACCAGCAGCGGTACGGGCAGTACCGCCAGCCCCAGGCCCACCAGGAAGCCCTCGGTGCCGGTCTGCTCGCGCACCAGGGCGAGGATGACCAGACCGCACAGCGCGAGCAGCATGATCAGCGCGCCGGCGCGCACCGCTTTGTGGTCCCACAGGGCGCGCCGCGGCTTGTACTGCCAGCCCGCCGGCGCGGGCATGGCGGGAAAGCTCGGCTGCTGCCCGTGGGCGGGCGCCGGCCCGGCGATCGGCTGCTGGTGGGGCGGGGACTCATGCACCCGATGACCCTAACCAAGGGCGCGAGCGCACAACGGACGGTTTTCCGCCCTTGGGGGTCGGGTTCGTCACTCGGGCCAACACCCCCCACCGACCTCGGACTACACCGCCCGCCGCCTGAACATCACGTCGTGCACCACGTGCCCCTTGTCCAGCCCCTGACCCTCGAACCGGGTCAGCGGCCGGAAGTCCGGACGCGGCGCGAAACCGCCGTCGGCCTGAGTGTTCTCGAAGTCCGGAGAGGCCGAGAGCACCTCCAGCATCTGCTCGGCGTACGGCTCCCAGTCCGTCGCGCAGTGCAGCAGCCCGCCCGGCGCGAGGCGGGTGGCGGCCAGCGCGAGGAACTCCGGCTGGATCAGCCGGCGCTTGTGGTGCCGCTTCTTCGGCCACGGGTCCGGGAAGTAGACCCGGATGCCCGCGAGCGCGTCGGGCGCGAGCATCTCGCGGAGCAGGATGATCGCGTCGCCGTTGGCGACCCGGACGTTGGCCAGGCCATTGCGCTCGGCAAGGGCCAGGAGGTTGCCCTGGCCGGGAGTGTGCACGTCACAGCCCAGGATGCCGGTGCCGGGGTCGGCGGCCGCCATCTGTGCCGTGGCCTCGCCCATGCCGAAGCCGATCTCCAGGACGACCGGCAGCTTCGGATCACCGAACAGCTCGCCGAGGTCCAGGCGGCTCATGCCGTCGATGTCCAGTCCCCACTTCGGCCAGAGCCGGCGCAGGGCCTCGCCCTGGCCGGTGGTCACCCGGCTGCGGCGCGGCTGGAACGAACGGATGCGGCGCTCGTGGTGCGAGCCTGCCGGATCCGGAGCCGGACCATCGGGGAACATCGGCTCGCGCCTGCGGGCCTCGGAAGCCGAACGGGCGACGTCGGAAGCCTGGGTGGCGCGGTCGGCGGCTGGGGTGGGGGCAAGGTTCTCGGACACAGTGCTCCAATTCTACGGGCGTGTCGAGGTACGGATCCGGGTCCGGCGTACGGGGTCCGACGGCTCCGGTGCCGGGCTCCGGCCCACGGTTGCGGGCTTCCGGGCGTACGGAGAGCCTGCGGGCGGGCGTACGGACCTGGTCGCGCGTGACAGCGCTCACGCGGAAACGCCGGCCACCGTCCCCCTCACCCCAGCGCCGCCAGCACTCTCGCCGCCACCTCCCGACCGATCGGCAGCGAGGCCGTCGCCGCCGGGGACGGCGCGTTCAGTACGTGCACCATGCGCGGGGACTGCGCGAAGAGGAAGTCGTCCACCAGCGTGCCGTCCCGCAGCACCGCCTGGGCCCGCACACCCGACGGCGCCGGTATGAGGTCGTCCGCCGTCACCTCCGGCAGCAGCCGGCGCACCGCCTCCGTGAAGGCGCGCTTGGACAGGGACCGCCGTACCTCGCCCGCGCCGTACCGCCAGTGCCGGCGGGCGATCCGCCAGGAGCCGGGGTAGCCGACCGTCCCGGCCAGCTCTCCGGGGCGTACGGTCAGCCGGCCGTACCCCTCCCGTGCCAGTGCCGGCACCGCGTTCGGCCCCAGGTGGACGCTGCCGTCGATGCCGCGCGTGAGGTGGACGCCCAGGAAGGGGAACGCCGGGTCCGGAACCGGATAGACGAGGCCGCGCACCAGCTCCGTACGCGAGGGGGACAGTGCGTAGTACTCGCCGCGGAACGGCACGATCCGCATGCCCGGGTCGTCGCCCGCCAGCCGGGCCACCCGGTCGCTGTACAGCCCCGCGCAATTGACCAGGGCGCGGGCGCGCAGCACCTCGCCCAGGGCCGTGCGCACCGCGACCCCCGAGGACCGCCGGTCGATCACCCGCACCTCGGCGCCGTACCGCACCGACGCCCCCGCGTCCTCGGCGAGGCGGGCGAGCCGGGCGGCGACCGCGGCGTAGTCGCACACGCCCGTGGTGGCGACGTGGATGGCGCCCAGCCCACGGACGTGGGGTTCGCGCTCGGCTATCTGGGCGGGGCCGAGCTCCCGTACGGGGATGCCGTTCTCCCGGCCGCGCTGGACCAGGGTGTGCAGCCGGGGCAGCTCGGAGTGGTCCGTGGCGACGATCAGCTTGCCGGTGACCTCGTACGGCAGGTCGTGCTCGGCGCAGAACTTCACCATCTCGGCGGCGCCCCGCACCGCGAACCGCGCCTTGAGCGAACCGGGACGGTAATAGACACCGCTGTGGATCACACCGCTGTTGCGCCCGGTCTGGTGGAGGGCCGGCCCCGCCTCCTTCTCCAGGACGACGACGCGCGTGCCCGGAGCGGCGCGTGTGATCGCGTACGCCGTCGACAGGCCCACGATCCCGCCCCCGACCACCAGCACATCGCAGTCGTACGCCCTCACCACGTCACCTCCCCGCGCCGGCCGGGCACCCACGACCCGGCACCCCTCACCCTCAGCGCCTCACCCACGCTCCCATCATGACCTGTGCCACTGACAACGGGCCGAAACCCAGGTCACACCGGGGGAGGGAACGGGAGGGGAGGGGAGGGAGGAAGGAGGGGAAAGTGATCACCCAGGTCGTGATCACTCAGCCGTGATATCACCCCAACGACACCAACAGCGGCCGCGCCCGCTCCCGCAGCTCGACCACCCGCGGCTCGTCCCCGTACGGCTCCAGGCGGTGCAGCAGATCTCGTACGTACTCGGTCGTGCGCGCCGACGAGATCCGGCCCGCGACCTCCACCGCGCGCGTGCCGGCCGCGCACGCCGCGTCCAGATTGCCGGACTCCAGCTCGGCGACCGCCGACACCACCAGACGCAGCCCGTGCGAGCGCACGAACTCCTCCGTCGGGCGGGCCAGCGCCTGCTCCGTGAAGCGCTGCACCTGCCGCGGCATCCGCAGATCGCGGTAGCACTCGGCGGCGTCCGCCGCGAACCGCTCCTGACTGTAGAAGTCCAGCCACGACGGGTCGGGGTCGCCCGCCCGCGCCCGTTCCAGCCAGCCCTCGGCCGCCTTGAGCGCGGCCCCGCAGGCCGGGGCGTCGCCCGCCTTCGCCTGCGCCCGCGCCTCGACGAGCCGGAAGAAGCTCATCGTGCGCGCGGTGGCCAGGCCGCGGTTGCGCTCCAGCGCCGCCTGCGCCAGGTCCACGCCCTCGTCGGCGAAGCCCCGGTAGGTGGCCTGGAGGCTCATCGACGCCAGGACGTAACCGCCCAGCGGCACATCGGCGGCCGCCCGGGCGAGCCGCAGCGCCTGGATGTAGTAGCGCTGAGCCGCCTCCTGCTGGCCGGTGTCGAAGGCCATCCACCCGGCGAGCCGGGTCAGTTCGGCCGTCGCGCCGAACAGGGCGCGCCCCACGTCGTCGCTGTACGAACCCAGCAGCAGCGGCGCCGCGTCGACCCGCAGGCACTCCGGCACCATCGACGAACGCCAGTCGCCGCCACCGTACTTGGAGTCCCACCGCCGGGCGTCCTCGGCCGCCTCCCGCAGTTTGGACACGTCGCTGTGGCCCACGCGCTGCGGCAGCCCGCAGTCGCCGCAGGGGCCGCTTTCGGCCTCCTTGGCGGCCTGGTGGGCCTCCCGGGCCACCGAGCTGTCGGCCGGGGTTATCAGCCAGCGGGACGCGGGCGTGGCATAGGCGCTGACGGAGAAGGATCCGGCCAGGCTCTGCCAGATGCCACCACCCCCGCGCCGACCGGCCAGATCCAGCCTGTACAGCTCCGTCGCGGACCGCACCGCCTGGCCGACATCGCGCGGAAAGGCCAGCCCCACCTCGGGCGCCGGATCGGCGTCCGCGAGGCCGATCTCGTGCAGGGGAACGGGCCGGCCGAGCTTCCCGGCGATCGCCGCGGCGATCAGATGAGGCGCCGCGCCCTGGGGCACCATGCCCTTGGAGACCCAGCGGGCCACGGACGTCTTGTCATAGCGGAGTGTCAATCCCCGCTGCGCACCGAGGTCGTTGACCCTCCGCGCGAGACCGGCGTTGCTGATCCCGGCGAGGACGAGGACGGTGCCGAGCTTCTCGTTCGGCCCGCGTGGCTCCCTGGACATGCGCACCCCTCGGCAACAGCGACGCCCGCCCCGGCATAGGCACGAGGCATTCGTAAACCCAGCGTAGTTCCCCGCATCCCGACCGTTAAGAGGTGATGTCCCGGATGGCGAGATTCGGGTCCGTGCGGACGTGCATCGAGGGGCACGTGCTCCGGTTGTGTGTGGCTGTGCGCCCACCCGTGCGCTCTTTCCGCGCCAACCGGGGCGCGCTTCCATGGGAGATGCGTGGGTTGGCCCGCTGCACTGGATCCAGTGGGCTGGGGGAAGCCGCCGCCTCATTCCCCGCGGGCGGCGGAGCGGTCCGGGAGGCGTTCGCTCGCCTCCCGGACCGTCACATACGGGTCGAAGCACCGGGCGAGTGCGCCCCCGGGCCTCGGCCCGTACGGAGTTTGGCCGGAACTCGCCGCCCGGCAAGCCGGGGTCGCGCGGCTCCCGATGGCTGGGCGGTGTCCGGCGGATCATGTGGGCGGGCGGCTGCGGCTACGTCGCGCGCACCACCGCTGTGCGGTGGTGTCCTCAAGCGCCGGACGGGCTGAAAGGGCCGCGCCGAGCGAGCAACCGCCTTGCCGGGCACCCGTCATGGGACTCGCACATCAACCCGAGGCGCGCCACGCGCGTACACCTCGGATCCTCGAACCCTCAGTCGTGACAGCATGGCCTCAGCAATGGGCATGACGGGCAAGGTGGTTGCGGGCGCCGCCGTGACGACGGCGACAGAACCGCTACGAGCTCCGGGTGGTGCCCACAAGCGCCCCCGCCGCCACCCCGGCGCGCCACTTCACCCCGCAATCAGGTGAGTTGCGGGAAAAGCGCAACCGGCGTGTCGCCCGTTTCGCCGCCCCAACCGTCGGCCCACTGTGCATGATGACTGCACTTGATGTCTGCGCCCGATGTCCGGTGCCTGATATCGGGCCCAATATCCGTGCCCGACGCACGATGACCGCACGTGATGGTTGTCCACAGCCTGTGGAGGCGGCAATGCGCTGGTTGGTGGGGTGGAGCAGCACCGCCTCAGGGACCGGTCCCCGTGCCGCGCCGCGCAACGGCGACGGCCCGACGGTCCACCCCGTCGGCGCACAGCTCCTGTGGGGCGATCCGGCCCCCCTGTGGGCGGTCGGTGACTGGCGCCCGGACGAGGTGCGCGTCGTCCAGGCGGACCCCTTCACCCGCCTCGCCGTCCTCGGCCGCTGCGGCGCCGGCGACGAGGAGCTGCGGGTCGGGCTGATCGCGGCGCGCGGCGGGGCGCTCCGGCACCTCACCGCCTGGCCGGGCGGCTACACCGCCGTTGCCCAGGTCGGGCGGCGCGTCACCGTCACCGCCGACCTCGCCGGGGCCCGGCCCGTCTTCCACACCGCCTGGGCCGGCGGCACCGCCTACGCCACCGCCGCCCTGCCGCTCGCCGACCTCATCGAGGCCCAGCTCGACGTCGGCCACCTCGCCGCGCTCCTCGCCTGCCCCGACTCCCCGGAAGTCCTCGGCGACGGCACGCCCTACCAGGGCGTACGGCGCGTGCCCCCGGGGCACGCCCTGGTACTGCGCGACGGCGCACGCGACATCGTCGGGTACGAGCCGACGGCCTCGCTCGCCGTCGCCGCACCCCAACTCGCCCCCGACCGGGCCGTCGACGGCATAAGGGACGCCCTCGTCGAGGCCGTACGCGCCCGCCTGGCGGCCCCCCGTCACGCCCCGGACCACCGCTTCGGCGACCTCGACCCCGGCCCCGTACCCGGCATGGGACCGGCCCAGCGCCGCGCCGCACGCGGCGGACCGGCACCCGGCATCGGTGCCGACCTCTCCGGAGGCAGCGCCTCCGCCACGCTGGCGCTTCTCGCGGCCGGACTTCCCGGCGTCCCCGGAACACCTCTCGGGCACGGCACCGGCGCCGGCGAACGGCTCCTCGCCGTCACGTTCAACGACCTCGCCGCCGGCGGCAGCCGCGCCCGGGAGGCCGAACTCGAACGGGCCCGCGCCATCGCCGCCAACCCCCGCCTGCACCACGTGGTCGTCGCCGCCGGCGAGGAAGCCCTCCCCTACGCCGACCTGGCGAGCGGCCCGCTGACCGACGAACCCGGCCCCTCCCTCGTCACCGCGGAACGCCACCGGCGACGGCTGACCGCGGGCAGTGCCGACCACCTCGTCGGACACGGCGCGCGACAAGTACTTGACGCGCACCCCGCCCGACTCGCCGATCTGCTCATGGACCGCCGAAGACGTCACCTGCTGCGGCCCGTATCGGCGCTCGCCCGCGCCGACGGACCGTCGACGCAGTCCCTCTTCGTGCCGTTCACCGTCTACCGCGCGGCGCGCCGGCTGGCCCGTACGTCCTTCCGGGAGGGCCTGGAAGCGGCCGCCGCCCTGCTGCTGGCGCCCGAGTTCCCCGCCATGGACGACCCCTCCACCGCCGCCCCGTCGGCGCCCGGCGGAGCGGTGGACGCCTCGCTCGCCGCCCTCACGTGGTGCCGCCCCGGGCCGGCCGCACGCTGGCTCACGGGGGAGGCTCTCGCCGAAGTATCGGTTCGCCTCCAGGCGGCGGCCGTCCGCCCGACGGGCCTCCTGCAACGCCCGGGGGAGCGCCGCGCCGCCGCCTCGCTCGCCCGGCACGCGGCGGACCACCGCGTACTCGAACAGGCCGCCGAGGTCCGCAGCCAGCGCCTCCACGCACCCTTCCTCGACAACCAGGTCGTACGGGCCTGCCGCGCCCTCCCGGAGGCGCTCCGGGTGCAGCCGGGGGCGCGCGCGTCCGTGCTGCGCGCGGTCCTCGCGGGCTCCGGCGTCCGCGAACTGCCGGCCGGCTGGGGTGCCACGTCCCATGCCTCGCACGCGGCGGCCGTCCGCGCGGGCATCAGAACCTCCATGGAGCCCCTGCTGGAACTCTTCGACGCACCGCTGCTGGCCGACGCCGGGCTCGTCGAGGCCCGGGTGGTACGAGCCGCCCTGCACGCGGCGGCCCAGGGCCAGGCGCTCCCTCTGGACGGCTTGGCGGAACTGGTCTCCACGGAGCTGTGGCTACGACGCCTGCTCGCCCGGCGCGGCACCTGCTGGACGGGATCGGCGGCACCACGGCAGAGAGCGGTGGCGGGAGGGGTCACCCCGCGGCCGAGCCTGTGACGCTCGGGCGGCACGGGGCGGAGGGCGCTGCTACCAGCGCTCCACGCCCTCCCCGCTGCCCCCGTCACCGCACGTGATCCGCGACCGCGCCCAGTCGGCCACGGCCACCGCCCCCGGCGCGGACCCCGGCTCCACGACCAGCCGGATCGACCGGTACCCCGACAGCGGCACGTGCACCGGCACCGCCGCCTCCCCGCCCCGCACGACGCCCGATCGCCACAGCCGCGTATCGCCGCCGTAGACGGAGAACCGGACGTCAGCGATCTCGAAGGTCATGTCGTCGACGCCCACCATGGCGTCATAGGCCGTGCAGGGACGGTTCAGGTCGATGGTGACCGACGACATGCCGTGCACGCTGACGCCATGACGGTAGGCGGCCCCGCCGATCCACAGGCCGTAGCGCTGCCACAGCCAGCTGCTCCCGGCGAGCCGGATCTCCGGCCCGGTGCCGTCCCCGAGGCCCGCGTAAGGGAGCTGATTGAGCTCGTAGACGGCCTCCGGGGCCGGCGGAGGGGTCGGGGACGGTGACGGCCGGGGCGTCGGCGTCGGTGGGTGCGCCGGCGGTGGCGGGGCCTGCGGACGCGGCGCGGACGGGCTTGGCGGAGGCGGGCTCAGGTGGGGCGTCGGCGGCGTGGAAGGAGCGGAAGCCGCCTGCTTCGGCACGGGAGGGGGCGGGGCGGGCGCCTTCGTCGCTCTCGGCGTCGGTGTGGGCGAAGACGTCGGTGTGGGCGTAGGCGTGGGTGTGGACGTGGGCGTGGGAGTCGGTGTGGGCTCGTGCGAGGGCCTGCGAGGCGACGGCGCGGGTACGGCCGGGGGCGCCGTGGCCTTGGCCTGTGACTTCTTCGCCGGCTCCGGGGAGTTCGCCATCAGGGCGTACGCGACCACGGCACCGGCCGTGACCAGCGCCCCGGCGGCGATCCCGAGCTTGACCGGTGCGCCCAGCCCCTCGCCCGCCGCCGCGCCCCCGGAACCGCTCCCCGCACCGGACCCTCCGGCACCTCCGCTCGCGGCCGCCGCCCCCGCCCCCGCGC
>NZ_JAGGOL010000044.1 GCF_018614525.1 Streptomyces sp. ISL-11 | reverse complement strand
CCCCGCGCCCCGGCGCCGCCGGCGGCCTCGACGGGACGGCCGCCGAGCGGGCCGCCGCCGCCCTGGGACTGACGCCGCGCCAGGTGCGCTCCGACTGGGACCGGGCCCGCCTCGCCGGGCTCATCGAGCTGCACGGCGACGCCGCCCGCCCCGGCTGGCGCCTGACGGCCTGGGACCGCGACGACGGCGCCGCCCTGCGCGGCTGGGTCGCGCTGTTCGACGCCTGGTCGCTGGCCCACCCGGCGCCCGCCGGCACCGACGGCACGTTCGCCGCCGAGGTCGTCGAGGCCGCGCCGCAGCTGCTGTCCGTCATGCACCTGTCGGCCGGCCCGGTCTCCGTCGCGATGCTCCTCGACCTCCTCCAGCAGCGCGTCGCCGAGATCCGCGCCGAGCGCTGCGAGGTCCCCTACGCCACCGCACCCGAGCCCACATGCCCCGTCCCGCCCGCGGAAACCTCGGTGGAAGCCCCCGCGGCCGCCCCGGCCGACGGTGACCCGCTCGCGAGGCTGCTCGACTGGGCCCTCGAAGCGCTCGCCTCCGTCGGCGCCCTGGTGATGAGCGGCGGCACCGGGCCACGGCGCGAGGCCCTCCTGACCCCCCTCGGGAACTGGTCGGTGTGGGTCAAGCTCGAACAGATCTGCGTCGCCGCCCAGAGCCCGGCGGGCAACATCGAGCTCTCCGCCGAGGCCATGCTGCGCGGCTGCGCCGACCTCACCCCCGGCCCGGCCCGCACCGAGTACCGCGCCTGGCTCGCCGCCCGCTCCACGCGCGGCGGCATCGACGAGCTCCTCGACGCCGCCCGCGGCGACGACGCGCTGGTGCGGGGCCTGGCCTTCGAGGCCCTGCGCGCGGTCGGCGCGGCCGCCGAGCCCGCCGTCCGGGCCGCCGTCGAGGAACCGGCCCTGCGCCCGTACGCCCTGCTCTGGCTCGCCGAGCACGAGGGGCGCGACCCCGAGCAGGTGGCCGAGGTCCTCACCCGCGAGGAGGCGACCTGGCTCTGGGTGGACACCGCGGCCGCCGTCGCCGACCACGGGCAGAGCGGGCTGCTGGTCCGCCACCTCGACTCCGCCGTGCAGGGCACCGTCCCGGGCCTCCTGGAGGAGGTACGGGCCGTCGGCCACCCCCGCACGGTGCAGGTGCTCGTCGCCCTCGCCGCCGCGCATCCGGATCCGGCCCTGGCGAAGGCGGTTCGCCGGGCGGCGTTCCAGGTGCATACGGGTGGGGCGTAGTCGTTGGGCCCCGGTTCGTTGCCGGGTGCGGCGCCGTTTCCCGCTGCGCGGAGCTTGTGCCGCTGCGCGGGGCTGTCAATGGTGCGGGGTCGGGCCTCCGCGGGCCCTTGTCAGGGCTGCTTCGCTTTACGCCCTGACAAGGGCCCGCTCCGGCCCGCCCCCTCCCGTGGGGGGTGGGAAAAAACCAGTTGGTGGTTGCGGTCAGCTGTCACGTTGCCGGTCACTACCAGCTTTTCCTCCCACCCACCGGCAGGAGGGGAGGGGGTTCCGGGGGCCTGTTGTCGGGGCGTAAAGCGAAGCAGCCCCGACAACAGGCCCCCGGAACCCCGGCACCGACCGCCAACAAGCCCCGCGCAGCGGCAACGGCTCCGCGCAGCGGAAAACGCACCCGCACGGGGCAACCGTGCGAACCCTGAACCGAACCCGTTACCCCGTAGGGACATACGTGCCGAAGCTCCAGACGTTTCCCTCCGCGTCCCGGGCCATGTAGTCCCGGGACCCGTAGTCCTGGTCGGTCGGGGGCGTGAGGATCTCCATGCCGGCCGCCTCGGCCCGCCGGTGGTGGGCGTCGACGTCCTCGACGACCACGTACACCCCGACCGGCCCGCTCTCGCGCATCGCCTCGGCGAACACCCCGGCCCGGCCCTTCGAACCGACCATCACCGTGCCGTTGCCGAAGGAGAGTTCGGCGTGCAGGACCGTGCCGTCCTCGCCCTCGTACAGGGCGGTGCGCGTGAAGCCGAATGCCTCGGTCAGCGCTTTGATCGCCGCATGGGCGTCGCGGTACAGCAGCGTGGGGTAGAGGGTGGGTGTCCCCGCTCGGATGCCTGCCATGACGGTCAACTCCTTCGGTTCGGTCGGGGAAGCGGTCAGCGGAAGGTGTCGCAGCGCGCCACGTCACCCGTGGTGAGGCCGGTGGTGAACCACTGCTGCCGCTGCGCGGCCGAGCCGTGCGTCCAGCTCTCCGGCGTGACGCGGCCCTGGAACCTCTCCTGGATCCGGTCGTCGCCGACGGCGGCGGCCGCGGACAGCCCGTCGTCGATGTCCGCCTGTGTCAGCCGCTCGATCAGCGGCCGCCCGGTGGACTTCTCGGGTGTGGTGGTCGCGTGCTTGGCCCAGACCCCGGCGTAGCAGTCGGCCTGCAGCTCGACCTTGACGGAGTTGCTCCCCGCGCCGGTCAGCCGGTCCTGCGAGCGGCCGAGCGTGCCCATGAGGTTCTGGACGTGGTGCCCGTACTCGTGGGCGACGACGTACGCCTGCGCGAAGGGCCCGCCACTCGCCCCGAACGTGCTCCGCAGCTCGTCGAAGAACCCCAGGTCCAGATAGACCTTCCGGTCGCCGGGGCAGTAGAAGGGGCCGACCTCGGACGTCGCCGCCCCGCAGGCGGTGTTCACCCGGCCGGTGAAGAAGACGGTCGAGGCCGGGGTGTAGGTGCGCGAGCGGCGGGCGAATTCCTGGCCCCAGAAGGACTGGGCGCTGTTGACCACGGCGACGATCCGGCAGTCCTCCTTGGTATTGGCGTCCTGGCCGGTGCGGCAGCGCTCGCCGACCTGCGCGTCCGAGCGGGAGCTCGCCGTGGGCGCGGGTCCGGAGCTGAGCCCGAGCTCCTGCGGCCCGATCCCGAAGAAGAGGCCGAGGACCAGGGCCACCAGGCCCACGATCCCGCCGCCGATGGTCATGCCCCCGCCGGGAATGCGGCCGCCCCGGGCGTCCTGCACCTGGGAGGTGTCGAGGTCCGCGTCGTCGTCGAACTGCATACACCACCGCCTTCCCCTCCCGAGTATCGGCGACCCCTCCGGCGGCCGCCCCCGGAATTCGGCTTGCGCGCCACCGTTAGACTGGTCCGTATGGCTTTCCTCCTCGTGCATTAGACGGCGTCGGCCCTCCGGCGCCCCGCCCCTGGTAGGCCCACGTCAGGCCGTTACGGGGCGTGCTCGCGCGCCGCTGTGTTCACCCCTGTCCCCATCGCCGTCCACCCCGCCCAGGAGTAATTCCCGTGATCACCGCCTCCGGCATCGAGCTGCGCGCCGGCGCCCGCGTCCTCATCGAGTCGGCTTCCTTCCGTATCGCCAAGGGCGACCGCGTCGGTCTCGTCGGCCGCAACGGTGCCGGCAAGACCACCCTCACCAAGTGCCTCGCCGGCCAGGGCATGCCCGCCGGCGGCACCATCGCCCGCTCCGGTGAGGTCGGCTATCTGCCGCAGGACCCGCGCACCGGCGACCTCGACGTCCTCGCCCGCGACCGGATCCTCTCCGCCCGCGGCCTCGACGAGACCCTGCGCAAGATGCGGGAGAACGAGGACCGCATGGCGAACGGCAAGGGCGCCACGCGCGAGAAGGCGATGAAGAAGTACGAGCGTCTGGAGACGGAGTTCCTGACCAAGGGCGGCTACGCCGCCGAGGCGGAGGCCGCGACCATCGCCGCCAGCCTCGGCCTGCCCGACCGGATCCTCGCCCAGCCCCTGCACACCCTCTCCGGCGGTCAGCGCCGCCGCGTCGAGCTGGCCCGGATCCTCTTCTCCGACGCCGACATCCTGCTCCTGGACGAGCCGACCAACCACCTCGACGCCGACTCGATCGCCTGGCTGCGGGACTACCTCAAGACCTACCGCGGCGGCTTCATCGTGATCTCCCACGACGTCGACCTGGTCGAGACGGTCGTCAACAAGGTCTTCTACCTCGACGCCAACCGCGCCCAGATCGATGTCTACAACATGGGCTGGAAGCTCTACCAGCAGCAGCGCGAGGCCGACGAGAAGCGCCGCAAGCGCGAGCGCCAGAACGCCGAGAAGAAGGCCGCCGCGCTGAACTCGCAGGCCGACAAGATGCGCGCCAAGGCGACCAAGACGGTCGCCGCGCAGAACATGGCCAAGCGCGCCGAGCGGCTGCTCGCCGGCCTGGACGAGGTCCGCGTCTCCGACAAGGTCGCCAAGCTGCGCTTCCCGGAGCCCGCGCCCTGCGGCAAGACGCCGCTCACGGCCGAGGGGCTGTCGAAGTCCTACGGCTCGCTGGAGATCTTCACCGACGTCGACCTGGCCATCGACAAGGGCTCGCGCGTGGTCATCCTCGGCCTCAACGGTGCCGGCAAGACCACGCTGCTGCGCCTGCTCGCGGGCGCCGAGAAGCCCGACACCGGCCAGGTCACCCCCGGCCACGGCCTCAAGCTCGGCTACTACGCGCAGGAGCACGAGACGCTCGACCCGGACCGCACGGTCCTGGAGAACATGCGTTCTTCCGCGCCCGACCTCGACCTCGTCGAGGTCCGCAAGACGCTGGGCTCCTTCCTCTTCTCGGGGGACGACGTCGACAAGCCGGCGGGCGTGCTCTCCGGTGGCGAGAAGACCCGGCTGGCGCTGGCCACCCTGGTCGTCTCCTCCGCCAACGTCCTCCTCCTCGACGAGCCCACCAACAACCTCGACCCGGCCAGCCGCGAGGAGATCCTGGGCGCCCTGCGCACCTACAAGGGCGCCGTGGTGCTGGTGACCCACGACGAGGGCGCCGTCGACGCGCTGGAGCCCGAGCGGATCATCCTCCTGCCGGACGGCGTCGAGGACCTGTGGGGCCCGGACTACGCGGACCTGGTCGCCCTCGCCTGACGAGTGCGTGATCAGTACGGTCCCGATCATTCGGCCGACAGGTGATCCATCATCTGAGTGAGTAGGGCTCGTACCCCGGTGCCACCCGACGCTCCGGCGCACGCTCCGTGCCATGCGCCGGGGCGTTCGTACTCACGGGCTCCGGTGCCCCTCCTGACCTGCCGCTTCACCCGGCCACCCGTACGGCCGTACGAGCAGAAGTCTTCGGAATTGCCTGTTCCAGGCCCTGCCGGCGCCGGAAATCGCCGAAACCTCATCCCATCGACCTTGTCGAATGGGTGGCCAGGAGGCCGTGTAGGGGTGATCATGAGAGACAAGAGGCGCATCTCCCATGAGGAGGCACGGGTGGCCGAGACTCTGAAGAAGGGCAGCCGGGTAACCGGCGCCGCGCGCGAAAAGCTCGCGGCAGACCTGAAGAAGAAGTACGACTCCGGTGCGAGCATCAGGGCGCTGGCCGAAGAGACCGGCCGCTCCTACGGCTTCGTACACCGGATGCTCAGTGAATCCGGCGTGATCCTGCGGGGTCGCGGCGGAGCCACGCGCGGCAAGAAGGCCGCCTCGGTCTGACGCCACGCACCCCAAGGCACCGTCGGTTTCGGGCAGTGCCACCCGGTCGGTCGAGCAGTCGGCCGGGTGGTTACTGTGCGGTAGTCAACATGCGACCGCAGCAGGTACCGAAGCCGATCGGAGCCCCGATGACCGCCCCCAAGACCCTGCTCGACCAGGACGGCGTGCAGCTCACCGTGGATGACGCGGTGGCCACCGTCACCCTCACCAACCCCGCCAAGCGCAACGCTCAGTCGCCCGCGCTCTGGCGGGCGCTGGCCGAGGCCGGACGGCTGCTGCCGGGCAGCGTGCGCGTCGTGACGCTGCGCGGAGAGGGCAAGTCCTTCTCCGCGGGACTCGACCGGCAGGCGTTCACGCCCGAGGGCTTCGAGGGCGAGCCGTCCTTCATCGACCTGGCGCGCGGCACCGACGAGGCGCTCGACGCCGAGATCGCCACCTACCAGGAAGCGTTCACCTGGTGGCGCCGCAATGACATCGTCTCCATCGCCGCCGTCCAGGGCCACGCGATAGGCGCGGGCTTCCAGCTCGCCCTCGCCTGCGACCTGCGCGTCTGCGCGGAGGACGCCCAGTTCGCCATGCGCGAGACCAGCCTGGGCCTGGTCCCCGACCTCACCGGCACGCACCCGCTGGTGTCGCTGGTCGGCTATGCCCGCGCCCTGGAGATCTGCGCCACGGGCCGCTTCGTGCACGCCCGGGAGGCCGAGCGCACGGGCCTGGCCAACCTCGTCGTGCCGGGCGCGGAGCTCGACGCCGCCGTCCAGGACCTGGCCGCCGCCCTGCTCGCCGCCCCGCGCGATGCCGTCATCGAGACCAAGGCGCTGCTGCGCGGTGCCGCCGACCGGACGTACGAGGACCAGCGCACCGCCGAACGCGCCGCCCAGGCCCGCCGCCTGCGCGACCTGGCCGGGCTGGGGGAGTGAGCCCCGCGGGGGCCGTTCCGTACGGCCCCCGCACTCCGGCGGGCGGTCAGCCCCGCACGCGGACGCCGTAGCGGGTGCGCAGGATGTGCAGCTCCCAGACGGAGACGGCCGTGACGGACAGCGGTCCGCCGAGGAAAGCGGCCAGCTGTACGACCAGCGGCCCGTTCGGCAGCCCGTCGCCGAGCTGGACCACGTTGAGCACCCACACGAGCACGGCCGTGAGCACCGCCGGCAGCGCGGCGTGCACATCGGCGGTGTTGAAGGCGTACCGGGCGGCGGCGCCGGAGGAGAAGACGAGGAAGAACGCCGCCCAGACCGTGAACGGTATCGCCACGACGAGGATGATCAGAAACATCACCGCCTGGAGGACGAGGATTCCCTCCAGAGCCTTGGCCAGCAGGGCCAGGAGTGTGAGTCCGCCGATCGTGCCGAGCGGTATGCCCAGGTACCAGCCGATGGCCTTGAGGGGGTAGCGCAGCCGGGAACGCAGCGCGGGGCGGTGCTGCGGCGGCGCGTACCAGATGAAACCGGCGATGATGAGCGGGCCGACGAGTATCAGCACCAGCGGTGCCATGAACAGCTTGGTGAAGCCGTCCTCGAACACGGCGCTCCAGCCGCCGTCGATGCCGTAGGTCGATATCAGCAGGAATGTGGTGAAGGCGCCGGTGATGGCCCGCGCTTTCTGGACGCGGCCGATGACCGGGTCGGTGACCCGGCCGGGGCTGGGAGCGGCGAAGATGCCGGCGGCGCGGGCGCGGGCGTTGTTTACGACTCCCAGACAGCCTGCGCCGCCCAGTTCCATCAGTGACATGAGACGTTCTCCCCGTTGAAGATCTTCGCGCGGAAGCTTATCCGGGCCTTATTCCGCGGTGTGACCGGTGCGGGGGCCGCGGACGCGCACGCCGTAGCGGGTGCGCAGGAAGCGGAGCTCCCAGGCGGAGATGGCGGTGACGGAGAGGGGGCCGCCGAGGAGGGCGGCGATCTTTATGGAGAGGGGGCCGTTGGGCAGGCCGTCGCCCAGGGAGACGAGGTTGAGCGTCCAGACGACTATCGCGGTGAACACGGCGGGCAGCGTGGGGTGCACGACGCCGGTGTTGAACGCGGTACGGGCGACGACGCCGGAGGCGAGGAAGACGAAGACGGCCAGCCAGAGCAGGCCGCCGACCAGCCAGAAGGACAGGAGCAGGGCGAGCAGCGGGCCGACGATCAGCCCGAACTTCCATGGGGCCACGTACGTGATGATCAGCCACCACACCCCGGCGGCCGCGCCCAGCCCCGCAAGGGGCAGGCCCAGGTAGGCACCCACGGTCATCAGAGGGAACCGCAGGTTCTGGCGCAGCCCCGGGCGGAGATCCTTCGGCGCGTAGAGGATGAACCCGGTGATGACGAGGGGGCCCGCGACGATGAGCACCAGCGGTGCCATGAACAGCTTGGTCAGCCCGTCCTCGAGGACGGAGCTCCAGCCGCCGTCCACGCCGTACATCCAGATGAGGGCGAACGTCGTCACCGTGCCGAGGAAGGCCCGGAGCCCCTGGACGAAGCGGATGCCCGGTGCGTCGAACTCCGCGAGGGCCTCGCGGCTGAAGCCGAGCCACTGGGCCGCCGCCCCGGCGGTCGTGAAGAGGGCGACCACACGCCCCTCGTCCGGCGTACTCGTCCCGGCCTCTGCCATGCCATGCCCCTCTCAGGGACATGCAGCCGCCGCCCCACCTTGATCAAACAGGCGGGGAGTCTATCGCTGTGACCATGACAGCCACCGTGGACGGTGATGGTGTGACCTGCGTCGATGCCCGCCCCACGGCCGTGCGGACGTCCCGTGCCGTGTCCAGCGCGCGGCGCTCCACGGTGACGGTGATGTCCACTTGGACGTGATCCCCCCGGGTCCGCGAGCTCGCGTGGGTGACACCCGGGACGGCGAGGGCGGCCCGGGTGAGGGGGTCCTGACCGGCCGGGGGCGGAGTCGGCGCGGTGCCGGGGCCGTCCGGCTCGTTCCGGGGCGGGGTCCCCGCGTCCAGCAGGTCCGTCAGGCGCAGGTCGGTCGACTCGACCAGCAGGCCCAGTCCCTCTTCGGCGGTGTGCCTCAGCACCGCCCGCAACCGGGCCGCCGTCTCCGGGAACGGGAGGTCCGCCGTCGTCGCCACGTCCGCCTCGATGCGGAGTGGGCCCGGCGGGAGCGCGCTCGGGGGCGGCGGCACCGCCGGCGGGGAGGTCGCCTTGACGAGGGCGATGCGGACCGCTTCCAGGCGCACTGCCGGAAGCGCGGCGTGCGCCGCCCGGCGCAACGCGCCCACCGCAGCCGACTCCGTGATCCAGGCGCCGTCCTCCGCGCCCCCCAGCGGAAGCAGTCTGCCGCGTGCGAGTTGCCGCCGTACGGTCTGTGCCCACTGGTCCGCGGCCACCACGGTCACCCCTCAGCCGGTATGGGGCAGGCATGCGCCGGCCTCTCCCCTTCAGCCTGCCCCAATCGGCATGTTCCGGACGGGCGGCTCACTCGGACGGCGCCGCTCCGGCCGCTTCCGCCGCTTCCCCCGAGCGGCCCGGGCGGAGCGCGCCTAAGGTGGCAAAAGGAGCCGTAGACGTTTTCCTCCCCCGGGAAAGAGGCGATCGACGATGACCGACAGCGCGCAGAAGGAGCCCCTGGCCCTTCCCGCCGACCGCGGCCGGACGACCATCGCCGACGGCGTCGTGGAGAAGATCGCCGGACTGGCGGCCCGTGACGTCGTCGGTGTGCACGCGATGGGCGGCGGCCTCGCCCGCACGTTCGGAGCCGTACGGGACCGGGTGCCCGGTGGCGGCAAGTCGGTCTCCCGCGGTGTGAAGGCCGAGGTCGGTGAGGTGCAGACGGCCCTCGATCTGGAGATCGTCGTGGATTACGGGGTCGCCATCGCGGATGTCGCCCGCGCGGTGCGGGAAAACGTCATCTCAGCGGTGGAACGCATGACGGGCCTGGAGGTCGTCGAGGTCAACATCGCCGTGAGCGACGTCAAGCTGCCGGATGAGGAAGAGGACGAGCCGGAGCAGAGGCTCCAGTAGAGGAGCGCACGATGAGCATGGCCTTGATCGGCATGATCGCCGGCATGGCGCTCGCGTTCGCCGGGTATTTCGGCGGATTCGGAGCCTTTGTGCTGGTGGCCGCCCTGGGTGCGGTCGGGTTCGTGGTCGGCCGCTTCCTGGACGGCGACCTCGACGCGGGTGAGTTCTTCCGCGCGCGGGAGCGCGACGGACGGCGTCGATGAACCGAGGGGAGCGGTGAGGGGACGTGGTGGAACCGGCTGAACGCGGTGCGACCCGGATCGCCGACCGCGTCGTCGCCAAGATCGCGTCACAGGCGGCCCGGGAGGCGCTGAGCGACGCGGCCCCGCCCCCGGGACACCCCCGGGACGGCGCGCACGGGGGGCGCCCCTCCCCGTACGCGACGGTGGCGGTGCGCGACGACTCGGCCCGGGTCCGGGTCTCCGTGGAGCTCGGCTATCCGGCGGACCTGGGCGCCCGGTGCGCCGCGGTGCGGCGGCGGATCGTCGAGCGCGTGCGCACGCTGGCGGGCATGGACGTACCGGAGGTCGTCGTCACGGTGGAGCGGCTGCACTCGGCGCAGACCCTCTCCGCGGGCCGGGAGCGGGTGCGATGAGCGGAACCGAGGCCGCCGTCGGCCCCCCGGCGCCCGAGGAGGACGCCGCGCGACCGGCGCCCCCCACCGAGGCCCCGGCCGCCGGACACGCCCGGCGGTTCTGGTCGACGCGGCGGCTGCCCGCCGCGCTCGTCTCCGCCGTGGTCCTCGGCGCCGCCGGGATCCTCCTCTACGACGTGTCCGCCGTACGGGCGCACCGGCCCGCGATGGGCTGGCGTCGCCGGCTCGCCCGCGAGCTGGCCGCCCGGCCCCTGGACGACGCCTGGATCGTCGTCGGCGCCGCGGCCGCCGTGCTCGCCGGCCTGTGGCTGATCGCGCTCGCCCTCACCCCCGGTCTGCGCGGGGTGCTGCCCATGCGGCGCGACAACCCGGACGTCCGCGCCGGCCTGGACCGCAAGGCGGCGGCGCTGGTGCTCCGGGACCGGGCGATGCGGGTCTCCGGCGTGCGGTCCGTACGCGTCGACGTCGGACGCCGCCGGGTCAGGGCGCGGGCGCAGTCGCACTTCCGGGACCTGGACGAGGTACGGGCCGACCTCGACTCCGTACTGGCCGACGGCGTGGACCGGCTGGGGCTCGCCCGGCGGCCGGCGCTGTCCGTGTCCGTACGCCGACCGGCCAAGAAGTGAGGGCGCGATGCTGACGACGGTCAACCGGGTGCTGGTCGCGCTGGCCGGGGTGGTGCTGGTCGCGCTCGGCGCGGCCGTGCTGATCGGCGCCCTGGACCTCCAGCGGCACTGGGACTTCGCCCTGCCCTCCGCCTGGCCCTTCGACGGGCCGCAGGACGTGCTCCTCGGCCGCGCCGACCGCCGCAAGTGGCGGGGTGAGGACTGGTGGTGGCCGGCGGTGATCGTGACGCTCGCGGCCGTCGTGCTGCTCGCCCTGTGGTGGCTGCTGGCGCAGCTGCGGCGGCACCGGCTGCGCGAGATCGTCATCGACACCGGGGACGGCGAGGCCGCCGCGCTGCGGGGCCCGGCCCTGGAGACCGCGCTGGCCGCCGAGGCGGAGTCCCTGGACGGCGTCGACCGCGCGCTGGTCGTGCTGCGGGGCCGGAGTGCCGCGCCGGAGGCCCGGATCGCGCTGACCCTGGCCCCGCACGCCTCCCCGGACACGGCGCTGCGCCGGGTGGGCGACGAGGCCCTCGCGCACGCCCGTTCGTCGGCGGGGCTCGGCCGGCTTCCCGCCGAGGTGCGTCTCGGCGTGGTGCGGCACCGCGCCGAGCGGGTGGACTGAGGGCCCCGCGTCAGGGCGCCGGGTCCGGGTCGAGCAGCGCGAAGGCGGTGCCTACGAGGCCGATGTGGCTGAACGCCTGGGGGAAGTTGCCCAGTTGGCGCAGGGCCACCGTGTCGTACTCCTCCGAGAGCAGGCCGACGTCGTTGCGCAGGGACAGCAGCCGCTCGAAGAGCTCCCGCGCCTCCTTGGTGCGGCCGGTCAGCCGCAGCGCGTCGGCGAGCCAGAACGAGCACACCACGAAGACGCCCTCCTGGCCGGGCAGCCCGTCGATGTGCCCGCCGTCGAGGGTGTAGCGGCGCACGAGCCCGCCGTGGGTGAGCTCCTGGCGGACGGCGTCCACGGTGCCCACGACGCGCGGGTCGTCGGGGGGCAGGAAGCCGACGCGGGGGATGAGGAGGGTGGCCGCGTCCAGTTCGCGGGAGCCGTAGTACTGGGTGAAGGTGCCCCGCGCGGCGTCGTAACCCCGCTCGCAGACCTCTTGGTGGACCTCCTCCCTTATGGCCCGCCAGCTGTCGATGTCGCCCTCCAGCCGGGAGTCGCCCTCCATCGCGCGGATCGCGCGGTCGGCGGCCACCCACGCCATCACCTTGGAGTGGACGAAGTGGCGGCGCGGTCCGCGGATCTCCCAGATGCCCTCGTCGGGCTCCCGCCAGTGGTCCTTGATGAACTCCATGAGGCAGCGCTGGAGCCGCCAGGCGTGCGGCTTGGGGCCGAGCCCGCCCTCGCGCGCGACGTGGAAGGAGTCCATGACCTCGCCGTAGACGTCGAGCTGGAGCTGGGTGACGGCGCTGTTGCCGACGCGTACGGGGGCGGAGCGCTCGTAGCCGCCGAGCCAGGGCAGTTCGACCTCGGGCAGCCGGCGCTCGCCCGCGAGCCCGTACATGATCTGCAGGTCGGCGGGGTCGCCGGCGACCGCGCGCAGCAGCCAGTCGCGCCAGGCACCGGCCTCGTCGACGTAGCCGGCGGCGAGCAGCGCGCCCAGGGTGAGGGTGGAGTCGCGCAGCCAGCAGTAGCGGTAGTCCCAGTTGCGGACGCCGCCGATCTCCTCGGGCAGGGAGGTGGTGGGGGCGGCGACGATGCCGCCGGTGGGGGCGTACGTGAGCGCCTTGAGGACGATCAGCGAGCGGACGACGGCTTCGCGGTGCGGGCCGTCGTAGGTGCAGCGGGCGGCCCAGGTGCGCCAGTCCTCCAGGCTGTGGCGCAGCGATTCGTGCGGGTCGACGAGCCGGGGGCGCTTCTGGTGCGAGGGGTGCCAGGTCAGGACGAAGGCGACCTGCTCGCCGGCGGAGACGGTGAACTCCGAGCGGGTGCTGAAGCCGCGGCCGTAGGTGCGGACGGGCGGTTCGCTGCGCAGCCAGACCGAGTCGGGGCCGGCGACGGCGACGCGGTGGCCGTCGGTGCGGCGGACCCAGGGGATGACGTTGCCGTAGTCGAAGCGCAGCCGGAGCACGCCGAGCATGTCGACGGAGCCCGAGACGCCTTCGACGATGCGGACGACATCGGGGGCGGTGTCGCGCTGGGGCATGAAGTCGATGACCTTGACGGTGCCACTGTCCGTCTCCCAGACGGTCTCCAGGACGAGGGAGTCCTTCAGGTAGGAGCGCCGGGTGCAGTCGCCGGCGCCGTCGGGGGCGAGCCGCCAATGGCCGTTGTCCTGGTCGCCGACGAGCGCGGCGAAGCAGGACGGTGAGTCGAACCGGGGCAGGCAGAGCCAGTCGATCGAGCCGTCCCGGCCGACGAGGGCGGCGGTCTGGAGATCGCCGATGAGCGCGTAGTCCTCGATGAGTGGTGCCACGCGGAGCGTCTTCCCACCAGGTGCGGGGGCTACTCCGGCGCGGAGGCCGTCCGGGCGACGGTGCCGTGCGCCGGCGCGTCGGCGGCGCCCGCCCCGGCGGCGGCCCTGGCGGCCTCGGCGGCCCGGTCGCGGCGCTCGCGGCGGACCAGGACGAACCAGCCGACGGGCACGAACGCGGCGAACAGCCACCACTGCACGGCGTAGGCCATGTGCGGGCCGATGCCGCTGTGGTCGGGGGCGGGCACGAGCTCGGGGCCGCTGTCGCCGGGGGCGGGATCGGTGAGTTCGAGGTAGCCGCCGAGGACGGGGCGGCCGAGGGCCTTGGCCTGCCGCTCGCTGTCGATGCGCATGACCTGACGGGGCGGCAGGCCGGTGGTGTCCTTGATGCCGCTGGCGTCGGTCTCGTCGGCGCGCAGCCGGCCGGTGACGGTGACCTTGCCGGACGGCGGCGCGGGGATCTGCGGGAACTTCGTCTGCTCGCCGTCGGCGGGGATCCAGCCGCGGTTGACGAGGACGGCCCGGCCGTCGGCCAGCAGCAGGGGGGTGAGGACCCAGCGGCCCGACTTGCCGTCGGCGCTGGTCCGCATCCGGACGATGACCTCGTCCTTGGTGTCGTACGTACCGCTGGCGGTCACCCGGTGCCAGACGGCGTCCCGGGTCACGGGCCGGCCCGGCGCGGTCAGCTCGGTGACGGGCACGGGGTCGGCGGCCAGGCTGCGGGCCACCAGGTCGTTGCGCGCGACCCGGTGTTCATGGCGGTGGAACTGCCAGAAACCCAGTTTGATCATCACCGGGATGAGGGCGAGTCCCACGAGCGTGAGGATCACCCACTGCCGGGACAACAGGAAGCGGTACACGCATTTGACGGTACCTGGCGTGGTTCGCCCCCCTGCCATCGGGTGCCGCCGGCTCACGCGCCGGACGGGCCCCTGGCCTCGCTCCGCGCGGGGACCACGTGCTGGAGGAGCTGCATGAAGGCCGCCTCGTCGATGACCGGAGTGTCGAAGGAGCGCGCCTTGGTGGTCTTGGAGGTGAGGGAGTCGGGGTCGTTGGTGACCAGGAGGCTGGTGAGCCGCGACACACTCGTGGCGATGTGCAGGCCCGCCTCGATGGCGCGGTCCTCCAGCAGCTCGCGGTCGACGGAGGTGTCGCCCGAGAACGCCACCCGCATGCCCTGAATGAGCTGTTCGCCCGCTTTGTACCGACCGGGGTTGGGGTACGGGCAGGCCGGGCGCTTCCGGCTGGCCCGCCAGGTCCCCGACCGGTACGACGGCTGATAGCCGATGGAGGCCGAGCGCGTCGCCGTGGGCCCGTCGGACCACTCCGTCAGCGGCTGGCACGCCAGCAGCGGCAGCCGCAGCCCCGCCTCGGCCGCCAGGTGCAGGCTGGGCCGGAACGCCTCCGCGAGCACCCGGGCGTCGTCCAGCGCGTGGTGCGCGCGCTGCTGTACGACGCCGTAGTGCGCGGCCAGGGACTCGAGCTTGTGGTTGGGCAGCGGCAGGCGCAGCTCCTTGGAGAGCGCGATGGTGCACAGCCGCTGGCGCACCGGGGCGGTGGAGCGCGCTCGTGCGTACTCACGGGCGAGCATCGACCAGTCGAAGGCGGCGTTGTGCGCGACGAGGACCCGGCCGTCGAGCCGCTTCGCCAGCTCGCCGGCGATCTCCGGGAAGAGCGGCGCGTCGGCGAGGACTTCGGTGGTCAGGCCGTGGATCCACACCGGGCCGGGGTCGCGCTGCGGGTTGACCAGCGTGTACCACTGGTCCTCCACCCGGCCGCGGGCGTCCAGCTGATAGACGGCGGCCGACACTATCCGGTCGTCGCGGGCGAGCCCGGTGGTCTCCACGTCGACGACCGCGTATCCCTCGGGATACGCGGCCGGCCACGGGGTCGGCGAGGCGGCGGCGGCGCGGTCTTCGAGCATGGTCACAGAGAATACGGGCCCGCACTGACAGCGCGGTTCCCGGCCGGGCCCGTAACAGGGGGTCAGGAGGGGGCGGCCGAGGTCGGCGAGCGGCTCGCCGGCAGTGATCCGCGCCACTCCGGCGCATGGGCGGCAGGCCGTGTCCGGTGGGTCTTCGGCTGCGGGCCGCTTTGCCGTCTGCGGCGGGGGCGCCCTGCGGGCGTGTCCTCAATCTCCCCCAGCTACCTCCCCCAGACTCCGTCCGGGGGCACCCCCAGCGGTAGCTGGGGGAGATTGAGGACACCGCCGCGCAGCGGTGGTGCGACCGACACGGCCCGCGGCGCCCTCTCACATGATCCGCCAGACACGGCCTACGGGTTCGGGAAGAGCCGGAAGGCCGTGCCGGTCACCTCCTCGCCGTGCCGGCCCGCGCCGGGGAAACCCCCATCACCCGGAAGGTGGACACCGGTCCACGGCGCGCGCCTGTCGGCGGGATCGACCGGCATCGGCGCACAGATCCGGGACCGTTCCACGAGGCCGGTACCGGCAGGTGCGGGCGAACCACCGGTAACCCCATTCAGTACCCGGCGGTAACCCACCCCTAGCGGCACACCCGCCGACGCGCTTATGGTGCCGCCATGCCGCACCTTCCCGACGTCGTGCTGTGGTCCATACCCGCCTTCCTCCTGCTCACCGCCCTGGAGTTGGTGAGCTACCGGCTGCGCCCCGCCGAGGAGAACGGAGCGGCCGGGTACGAGACCAGGGACGCGGCGACGAGCATCGGCATGGGGCTGGGCAGCCTGGTCTTCGACACCCTGTGGAAGATCCCGATCGTCGCCGTCTACACCGCCGTGTACGAACTCACCCCGCTGCGCGTGCCCGTGCTGTGGTGGACGCTGCCCCTGATGCTCCTGGCGCAGGACTTCTTCTACTACTGGTCGCACCGCGGCCACCACGTCATCAGGATCCTGTGGGCCTGCCACGTGGTGCACCACTCCAGCCGGAAGTTCAACCTCACCACCGCGCTGCGCCAGCCGTGGACGTCCTGGACGGTGTGGCCGTTCTACGTGCCGATGGTCGCCGCCGGTGTGCACCCGGCGGCCGTGGCGTTCTGCTCGTCGGTCAACCTCGTCTACCAGTTCTGGGTGCACACCGAGCGGGTCGGGAAGCTGCCCCGGCCCGTCGAGTACGTCCTGAACACCGCCTCGCACCACCGGGTGCACCACGCCTCCCAAGGCGGCTATCTGGACCGCAACTTCGGCGGCATCCTCATCGTGTGGGACCGGCTCTTCGGCTCGTTCGTACCGGAGGTCGAGCGTCCGGTCTACGGCCTGACGAAGAACATCGACACCCACAACCCGCTGCGCGTCGCCACCCACGAGTACGCGGCCATCCTGCGCGACCTGCGGGCGGCCCGCGGCTGGCGGGAGCGGGCCGGGCGGGTCTTCCGCGGCCCCGGGTGGCAGCCGGAGCGACCCCCGGCCGGTCCGCGCGTGGAGGTCCCCGCCCACGAGCGGGCCGCGTGAGACGGCCCCGTGCGGCTCCCGCGCTGCTCGTCGCCTTCGCGGCCCTCGCCACCGCCCACCTGGGCGCGCTGCTCGCCGGATCCGCCGTCGCGACGGCCACCAAGCCCGCGCTGATGCCGCTGCTCGCCGCGTACGCCCTCGCCCGCGGCGGACCGCCGCCGCTCGCCGCCGCGCTGCTGCTCGGCTGCGGCGGCGACACCCTGCTGCAAGTCGGCGGGGACACGGCCTTCCTGCTCGGCATGGGGTCCTTCGCCGCCGGGCACGTCTGCTATCTGCTGCTCTGCGCCCGCCACGGCACGGCCGGCGGCCGCCGTACGTACGGGCTCGCCGCCCTCTACGCGGCCGGCTGGCTCGCCACGATGACGCTGCTGTGGCCCGGCCTGGAGGCGGACCTGCGGGTGCCGGTGACGCTCTACAGCCTGCTGCTGACGGCGATGGCGCTCGGCGTGAGCCGCGCCGGGGTGCGGGCCGGGGCGGGCGGACTGCTCTTCCTGGTGTCGGACACGCTCATCGCGGGCGGCCTGGCCGGGCTGCCGCGGCCGCCCGTACCCCAGTTCTGGATCATGCTGACCTATCTGGCCGCCCAGTTCCTGCTCGCCGACGGGCTGCTGCGGAGCGGCCGGACGACGCGAGGGGCCGGACCGCGCCGGCCCGGCCCCCCTCGCACCGCGGGACGTCAGTCCTGGACCGCGTCCAGGGCGTCGACGATGCCGTAGCCGTAGAAGTTGTTCACGTGCTTGGTGCCGGCGCAGACGCCGTCGATCTTGCCGTCACCGTCCGGGTCGTACGGGGCCGTCGAGCAGCCGGGGTTGTCCGCCTGCGCCTTGAGGAGCCACTGGATCTCCTGCGGGCTCGACTTGGGGTGCGCGCTCTTCAGCAGTGCCGCGACACCGGCCACGTGCGGACCGGCCATCGAGGTGCCCTGGAGGTAGGCGTAGTCGCCGCCGGGCATCGTGGAGAGGATGCGGCCGTCCTTGGCGGGCAGCTCGGGCACCTGGTACTTGTCGCCGCCGGGCGCCGCCACGTCGATCACGTTCGAACCGTAGTTGGAGTAGAACGACTTGAGCGACTTCGGGCCGGTGGCCGAGACGGTGACGACACCGGGGAGCTGCGCCGGGACGTCCAGGCACTTGGCCGGGTCGATCTTGCGCGACCCCGGGGTGGTGTCGTTCGGGCTGGAGGTGTCGATGATCTCCTTGGCCGCCAGGTCGAAGTTGGAGTTGCCGGCGGAGGCGACGTTGACGATGCCCTTGCCCTGCGCGTACTTCGTGGCGCGGCCGACGGACTCGGCTATCGCCTTCTGGTCGGGGTCGTCGGCGCAGTTGAACAGCCACGGGTCGACGTAGTAGCTGTTGTTCGTCACCGCGACGCCGTGGTCGGCGGCGAAGACGAAGGCGCAGACGACGCTCTCGGCGTAGAAGAAGCTGTCCTTGGCCGTGGAGACCTTGATGCCGGAGACCTTCACGTTCGGCGCGACACCGGCCACACCGACGCCGTTGCGGGCCGCGGCTATGGTGCCGGCGACGTGCGTGCCGTGGTAGTCCGTGTCCGGGTCGAACGGGCGCCAGGCGCCGGGCGTGGTGTCGGCCTTGCCGCTGACGCAGCTGGCCGACTGGCTCGCGGAGAAGTTCGGCGCGAGGTCCGGGTGGGTGTCGTCCACGCCGGTGTCGATGACGCCGACGGTGACCTTGCGGCTGCCCGGGTTGATCTTCGCCGCCTGGTCCGCCTTGATGGCGGGCAGGTCCCACTGGAGGCCCTCCAGGGGCTCCTTGCCGGAGGCGAGCGAGCGCTCCGCGGCCAGGGCGCTGCTCTTGGGCAGCTTCAGCTTCTCGGGCTTGCCGACGTCCGTGGTGGCGGCCGTGGAGATCGGCGCGGTGCGGGTGGCGCCCGCGGACTGCACACCCGGCACGGCGCGCAGCGTCTTGGCGAACTCCGGGTTCTTCGAGTGGGCGACGATCACGCCTATGCGGTCGTACGTCGTCACGATGGACCCGCCGGCCGCGGTGACGGCCTTCTTCACCTTGCCGAGGGTGGCGCGGTCGGTCCCGGTGTTGATCACGTACGACAGCAGCGGGCCGTCGGTGGTGGCCGTGGCCTTCGTGGCCGTCGCGCCCTGCTGGGCGGCGGACGCGGCGCCCGGCAGGAAGCCGAGCGAGGCGGTGAGGGCCAGTCCGACGGGGACGGCCAGCAGGGCGTGGCGCCGTCTGGAGCTCAGCTGAGCCATGGGTTCTCCACATCATCCGAAAACCGCCGGGCGCATGGATACGCGCGACGGGTACATGACGAGTGAAGCTAGCGCCGATCACCGGCCCCGAGCAATGAATTGCCGGAACAAAGTCCGGCAGCGACCGACGCGGGCGCATAAATGACGTCCCGTCAGAGTTTTTATGGAAGTGGACTCCCAGCTTCCGTCACGGCGGCAGACCGGCGTCGCGCAAGGTGTCGATGCTCAGCGGCGGCAACAGGACGCGGGGTCCGTACCAGCGGCCCGCGCGCGGAATCACGGCCGGCCGACCGGTCGGCACGGCCGCTATGGGCGCCGTCAACCTGACGATCCCGAACGGTCGTCGACCGGGGGACGGCGGGGGAGGAGGTGGCGCGTCGCTCACACCAGGTCAACGAGGGCGCGGGCGGGCGGTGTCGCCCGTACGGCGGCTCGCGCGGAATTCGCCCACCGACCCCCTGTCGCATACTGCGACCTGCCTCTACGATGCGTGATCCGAATCACAAGACAACGGCTCGCGCCTTCGCACCCCCTTGTCAGGAGAGACCGTGGACACCGCACCAACCGCAGCCCAGGGGCCGGACGACCCCGGCTGCCCCGCTCCGCCCGGCGCATCGGCCGAACCCGACCGCTTCGGCGAGGTGCAGGCCGGCGCCGAATTCGGTGAACTGCGGCGGGCCCAGCGCTCGTTCGCCTTCCCGGTCACCATCGCCTTCGTCACCTGGTACCTGCTGTACGTCCTGCTCTCCAACTACGCGGGCGCGTTCATGGACACGACCGTGATCGGGAACATCAACGTCGCGTTCGTCCTCGGCCTCGGCCAGTTCCTCACCACGTTCCTGATCGCCTGGTGGTACTCCCGGCACGCCGCCGCCGAACTCGACCCCAAGGCCGAGGCCCTCCGCGCCCGTCTGGAGGCCGGCGAATGACCAGCACCCTCTCCGCCCTCGCGCTCGGCCACCCGCTCGCCGCGGGCGCCGCGAGCGAGCACCGCACCCTGATCATCACGCTCTTCTCGGTCTTCGTCGCCGCGACCCTCGCCATCACCGTCTGGGCCGGCCGCCAGACCAAGGACGCCACCGACTTCTACGCCGGCGGCCGCTCCTTCACCGGATTCCAGAACGGCCTGGCCATCTCCGGCGACTACATGTCCGCCGCGTCCTTCCTGGGCATCGCCGGCGCCATCTCGCTCTTCGGCTACGACGGCTTCCTCTACTCCATCGGCTTCCTCGTCGCCTGGCTCGTCGCCCTGCTCCTGGTCGCCGAACCGCTGCGCAACTCCGGCCGCTTCACCATGGCCGACGTCCTCGCCTACCGGCTCAGGCAGCGGCCCGTACGCACCGCCGCCGGCACCTCCACCATCGTCGTCTCGATCTTCTACCTGCTCGCCCAGATGGTCGGCGCGGGCGCGCTGGTCGCCCTGCTGCTCGGCGCCACCGGCGAGGGCTCCCGCCGCTGGATCATCGGCCTGGTCGGCCTGGTGATGGTCCTCTACGTGACCATCGGCGGCATGAAGGGCACCACCTGGGTGCAGATCGTCAAGGCGGTCCTGCTCATCGCGGGCACCCTGCTGATCACGGTCCTGGTGCTCAACAAGTTCAACTGGAACGTCTCCGCCCTCCTCGGCGAGGCCGCCGAGCAGAGCGGCCGTGGCAAGGCGTTCCTGGAACCGGGCCTCCAGTACGGCAAGGACGGCACCTCCAAGCTCAACTTCATCTCGCTCGGCCTCGCCCTCGTCCTGGGCACCGCCGGCCTGCCCCACATCCTCATCCGCTTCTACACCGTGCCCACCGCCAAGGCCGCCCGGAAGTCGGTGAACTGGGCGATCGGCATCATCGGCGCCTTCTACCTGATGACCATCGCCCTCGGCTTCGGCGCCGCGGCCCTCGTCGGCCCCAAGGCGATCACCGCCTCCAACGAGTCCGGCAACACCGCCGCGCCGCTGCTCGCCCAGGAGATCGGCGGCGGTGCCGGCTCCACCGGCGGCGCGATCCTCCTCGCCGTGATCTCGGCCGTCGCGTTCGCCACCATCCTCGCGGTGGTCGCGGGCCTCACCCTGGCCTCGTCGGCGTCCTTCGCCCACGACCTGTGGGCCAACGTCATCCGCAGGGGCCGCACCAGCGAGAAGGAGGAGATCCTCACCGCCAAGTGCGCGGCCGTCGTCATCGGCGCGGTCTCCATCGCGCTGGGCATCTTCGCCCACCGGCTCAACGCGGCCGCCCTGGTCGCCCTGGCCTTCGCCGTCGCGGCCTCCGCCAACCTCCCGACGATCCTCTACAGCCTCTTCTGGAAGCGCTTCACCACCCAGGGCGCCCTGTGGTCGATCTACGGCGGACTGATCTCCTCCGTCACCCTGGTGATCTTCTCGCCGGTCCTCTCCGGCAACCCCAAGGCGCTCTTCCCCGGCATGAGCTTCGACTACTTCCCGCTCGCCAACCCGGGCCTGGTCTCCATCCCGCTCGGCTTCCTGCTCGGCTGGCTGGGCTCGCTGCTGTCCAAGGAACTGCCCGACACCGAGAAGTACGCCGAACTGGAGGTCCGCTCCCTCACCGGCTACGGCGCCCACTGACCCACCGCACACCGGCGGCCCCTCGGTCGTACGCACCGTTCAACGAACTGTTGAACGTCACACCCATCGCGTACGCTGCGGAACATCGAACGCATCATCGTTCCAGTCCGCGGGAGGGGCCGCTGCCGTGCTCATCGACACTTACGGGCGGGTCGCCACGGATCTGCGCGTCTCCCTGACCGACCGCTGCAACCTCCGGTGCACCTACTGCATGCCCGAGGAGGGCCTGAGCTGGCTGGCCAAGCCCGACCTGCTCACCGACGACGAGATCGTCCGCCTCGTCCGCATCGCGGTCACCGGCCTCGGGATCACCGAGGTCCGCTTCACCGGCGGCGAACCCCTGCTGCGCCCCGGACTGGTCTCCATCGTCGAGCGCTGCGCCGCCCTCCGGCCCCGCCCCCGGATGTCACTGACCACCAACGGCATCGGCCTCGGCCGCACCGCGCGGGCCCTCGCCGACGCCGGCCTCGACCGCGTCAACGTCTCCCTCGACACCCTGCGCCCCGAGGTCTTCCAGGCCCTGACCCGCCGCAAGCGCCACCAGGATGTCCTGGACGGCCTCGCGGCCGCCCGCGCCGCCGGCCTCACCCCCGTCAAGGTCAACGCCGTCCTGATGCCCGGCCACAACGACGACGAGGCCCCCGACCTCCTCGCCTGGGCCGTCGAGAACGACTACGAACTGCGCTTCATCGAACAGATGCCGCTCGACGCCCAGCACGGCTGGAAGCGCGACGGCATGATCACCGCCCAGGACATCCTCGCGAGCCTGCGCACGCGCTTCGACCTCACCCCCGAGGGCGACACCGAGCGCGGCTCCGCCCCCGCCGAGCGCTGGCTCGTCGACGGCGGCCCCGCCCGGGTCGGCGTCATCGCCTCCGTCACCCGCCCCTTCTGCGCCGCCTGCGACCGCACCCGCCTCACCGCCGACGGACAGGTGCGTACGTGCCTGTTCGCGCGGGAGGAGTCCGACCTGCGCGGCGCACTGCGCTCCGGCGCGCCGGACGAGGAGATCGCCGCCCTGTGGATGCGGGCGATGCACGGCAAGAAGGCGGGGTCCGGGCTCGACGACCCGGCGTTCCTCCAGCCCCAGCGCCCGATGTCGGCGATCGGCGGCTGACGGGGGCGCCCCGGCCCGCTCCGGCTAGCGGGGCTGTTCGGAGGAGTGGGCCTCCCACTCCTCCAGCGTCACCACGTCCTTGAGGAAGCCGCGCAGATCAAGGAAGTTGGACAGGTGCTCGCGGTGCTCGTCGCACGCGAGCCACGTCTTGCGGCGCTCGGGTGTGTGCAGCTTGGGGTTGTTCCACGCCAGCACCCACACCGCGGCGGCACGGCAGCCCTTGGCGGAACAGATCACGGCGTCTTCCGGGGAGTTCACACCCAGACTCTACGGCCCCGCGCCGGGGAGGAGCCCGCGCACACGGCGACGCCGGGCAGCCACGGGGGGAGCCGCCCGGCGTCGGTCTGTCGCTCCGACGGGGGATGCGGAGCGCTTAGGAAGTATGTCACGGGGTGCCCGGCGTGCGGCACTGAATCCACATGATTGATCTGAGGTTTTCTTGAGCTTGGCGCAGTGCCCGCCGGTCCGTTCGGCCCCTCCGGCGCATCAGCCGTGGTCACGCGCCTGATCACCGGATACGGGCCGGGAGGGGCCGCGGCCGGATTCCGCCGCCGATTCCGCGAGGTCCTCCTCGGCCGTCGGCGGGAGCGACAGCCGGGTGGGCGCGGGGACGAACGTACCGGGCAGCGAAGGGGCGTTCTCCCGGCCCGCGTTGGCGATCACCACGGCGACGTAGGGCAGCAGCGCGCCCAGGACCAGCGTGCCTATGGCCACATGACGCTCGACGTTCCACAGCACCACGGTGAGCACCACCGACAGGGTGCGGATCAGCATCGAGATGACGTACCGGCGCTGGCGGCCCCGCACGTCCTCGGCCAGTCCTCGACGGGCCCCGGTGATCCTGAAGACCTCCGGCCCGCCCTGCTTCCGCATCACGTTCCACCACCTGCTCGCCGCGACGACGCGCCTTTGTCCAGGACGTATTCCACGTTACGCCGCGGCCGCTCCCGCGACGAGACCGGGGCGCCCGCCGGCCCGCGTCCCGACCTGCGGTTCCGTCGTACATCCGGCGTAGGCGGCGGTCCGAAGTGCGGCGTAGGGGCGGCGGCCCCAGAATGGCGGGGCACGCCATATCGCGCCGCACGAGGAGGCGACATGAGCTGGTTGTGGGCAATCATCGTGGGACTGGTCCTGGGCCTGATCGCCAAAGCGATCCTGCCGGGCAAACAGCAGATCCCGATCTGGCTGACGATCATCTTCGGCATGATCGGCAGCCTGCTCGGCAACTGGGCCGCCACCGGCCTCGGCATCAACGAGACCAAGGGCATCGACTGGGGCCGGCACCTGCTGCAGCTGGCGGGCGCGGTCCTTGTGGTCGGCATCGGCGACCGGCTCTGGGTCGGGACGCGCGGCTCCCGCAGAAGCCACGCCTGAGCGGGCCGGGACCGGACGGGCGGCCGTGTGTACCGGCCGCCCCCCGGCTCCTGCCCTCCGCGTTCCTTACCGGCCGCTCAGCTGGGCGATCTTGCGCCCGGCCTTGAGGTAGATCCCGGTCGGCCGGTCCACCCCGGCCGCGGCCGCCTTGGCCAGGGTCTCCTCGACCACCTCGGCCAGCGGGCGGATGGCCTCGGCCTCGGCCAGGACGACCGACTCCTGACCACCCGCGTGCTCGACGATCAGACGCAGACCGTTCTGCTTGGCGACGCGGCGGGCGGCCGAGGCGCTCGGCTGGAAGCCCAGGACCTGGCTGAGCACCGCCGTCGCGGGTTCCGCGCCGTGCTCGGCCAGCTCCACCACGGGCAGCGTCCCGACATCGGTGAAGCTCTTCTTCGAGAACTGCGCCACGAAACCGGCCCGCGCCGTCATGGCCGCCTCGACGCCGTACAGCGCAGTGACGACCTCGCCCGCCAGGACCTTCTTCAGGTCCATCGGGTGCAGCGACCGCTCCTCGACCCGGGCCAGCGCCTGGGCGATCTCCGGGTCGGTCCACTCGGTCCACGCCTTGAGGTACGGCTCCATCAGCCGGTCCGGCACCGACATGATCTTGCCGAAGACGTCGTCGGCGGGCGCGGTGAGGCCCACGTAGTTGCCCTTGGACTTGGACATCTTGGCGCCCGTGCCGTCCGTGCCCTCGATCAGCGGCATCGTGACGACGAGCTGCGGCTTCTGCCCCCGCAGCTCCATGAGCTTGCGGCCCATCTGGAGGTTGAGCAGCTGGTCGGCGCCGCCCAGCTCGACGTCGCACTCCAGCGCGACCGAGTCCAGGCCCTGCGCGATCGGGTACAGCAGCTCCGACATGGTCAGGCCCGAGCCGGCGGCCAGCCGGGTGCGGAAGTCCTCGCGCTGGAGCAGCTGCGAGACCGGCACCTGGGAGAGCAGACCCAGCAGCTCCGGGAAGGTGTACGGCGCCAGCCACTCGCTGTTCTGCCGGAAGCTGACCTTCTCGAAGTCGAAGAACGGCCGGACCTGCTCGCGGTAGCCCGCCAGGTTCCGCGCGATGTCGTCGTCCGTCAGCGGCGGGCGCTCCGCCGTGCGGCCCGTCGGGTCACCGATCTTGGCGGTGAAGTCACCGATGAGCAGGGTGACGTCATGGCCCATGCGCTGGAAGCGGCTGAGGATGATCACCGGCACGGCGTGGCCCAGGTGCACATCGGCCGCGGTCGGGTCGATGCCCAGCTTGATGCCCAGGCCCTTGCCCTCGGCCCGGCGCTGGTCGATGCGCTCGGCGAGCTTGTCCACCCCGGGCAGCACCTCGACCGTGCGCGAGGCGATCAGCTCGGCCTGCTCCTTCGCCGACAGATCCGTCAGATCGAGATAGCGCCGCGAGCCCGTCTCCGTGAGCAGCCGCTGGACGGTCTGGTCGGAGGAGAGGTCCTGCGCGAGGAGCTCGCCGGCGCGGGCGACGGATTCGCCGAGGCGTGTCATGACATTCCTGGGGATCGGTGGGACGTAAAGGGAAGGAAGGAGGGGGGAAGCGGACGGAGGGACGCGGACCAGTCTATTCGGCCCGGCCGCGCGCCCCCGCTGTCACACCCCCTGGCTGACCGAGCTCATGTTGAAGTCCGGTACGCGCACCGGGGGCATCGCCGCCCGGGTGAAGTAGTCGCCCCACTCGCGCGGCAGCGTCCGCTCGGTGCGGCCCGCCTCGGTGACCCGTGACAGCAGCGACACCGGCGATTCGTTGAAGCGGAAGTTGTTGACCTCGCCGACGACCTCGCCCTTCTCCACCAGGTAGACACCGTCGCGGGTCAGCCCGGTCAGCAGCAGCGTCGCCGGGTCGACCTCGCGGATGTACCACAGGGAGGTCAGCAGCAGGCCCCGCTCGGTGGCGGCGGCCATCTCCTCCAGGGAGCGGGTGCCGCCGCCGTCGAGGACGAGGTTGTCGGTGTTCGGGGCGACCGGCAGGTCCGTCAGCCCGGCACTGTGCCGGGTGGTGACCAGGCGCTCCAGCACGCCGTCGCGGATCCACTCCGTGGTGCCGAGCGGCAGCCCGTTGTCGAAGACCGACGCGTCGTCGCCGGAGCTGGCGGTGAGCACGAAGGGCGCGCACTCCAGGCCCGGCGCGGCCGGGTCGCTGCGCAGCGACAGCGGCAGCTCGCACAGCTTCTCGCCGACGCGGGTGCCCCCGCCTGCCCGCGAGAAGACCGTGCGGCCCTCGGCCGCGTCCCGCGCGCCGGCCGACCACTGCTGGTAGACCAGCAGGTCGGCGACGGCGGTCGGCGGCAGCAGCGTCTCGTACCGCCCGGCGGGCAGCTCGATCCGCCGGGCCGCCCACGCCAGCCGCCGGGCCAGCTCGGCGTCCAGCTCCGCCGGGTCCACGTCGGTGAAGTCGCGGGTGGCCCGGCCCGCCCACGCCGAGCGGGTGCCGTCCGGCGACTTGGCGTTCAGCTCCAGGGCGCCGGTGGGCTGGTCGTGGCGGAGCCGCAGCCCGGCGGAGGTGCCCAGGTAGTGCGAGACCATCTCGTGGCGGGCGAAGCCGTACAGCTCGCGGCCCTCGGCACGGGCACGGGCGAAGGACTCGCCGAGCGCGGGCGCGAAGACGTCGAAGACCGCCGGCGAGGTCTCGGCGGGCGCGTCGGTGAAGTGCGGGGAGTGCGGCACGCCCGTCACCAGCGGCTGGGCGTCCTCGGCCGGCCCCGCCTCACGGGCGGCGGCCTCGGCGGCTCGCACCAGCGGCTCCAGCTCGTCGGCGGTGACCGCCGAGCGCGAGACGACACCCGATGCGGTGCCCTCCGCGCCGTCGACGGTCGCGATCACGGTGACGCTGCGGCCGCGGGTGACGCCGTTGGTGGTGAGCGCGTTGCGCGCCCAGCGCAGATTGGCGGTGGACTCCTCACCGGCGAGCACGACACAGCCGTCCGCGCGGGACAGCTCCAGCGCGCGCTCGACGATCTCGTGCGGCCGGTTGGTGCTGCGCGTGGTGATACGAGGGCTCACTGACCCGCCTCCTGCGTGGTGTTGAAACTGTGCTTCCCCGGGGGGCGACCCCCGGACCTCTGGACGGTCCTGTGGTCGCGGCTCACTGACCCGCCTCCTGCGTCGTGTTCAGACTGTCTCGATCCGGAAGAACCGCTGCCCGGTGAACCGGAAGTTCACCGGGGGAGCGGAGGGCATACCTCCCCGATCGGCGGCTGTGCAGGTCAGGCGGTGTTTCACGGGCTGCCCCCACTCCCTTTTCATACTGGCTGAAACCGGACCGCACCGGGTCCGGTGTCGACTTGGTGTCGACGTTGGGCAGAGCCTACTGAGCAGCGGTCATGCTGGCTGGGGCTCGAAAGACTTGGCAAGCCACTTACGGCGCGCGCGAGCCTTGGCAAGGCGGCTGACAGATCTCTTGCGCCGGGCGTTGATGCATTCGGGCCGTGGCCCCGCGCAGTGTGCAGTCAGGTGCAGCTTCCAATTGGCAGGTGCTGTCTCCGCAGCCTGGAGCTCAAAGAGTCACAAGGGGCGCGCGTGGCCAGGAGCACCACAGGCGGTATGTGACCGCGATCACAGCATCGCCTAGGCCCGGCATGCGCTCTATGTCTTAATTTTGCGCATTCACGCCTTGCCGTGCCGTGATCATCCACCCTTACTATCCCTTGGGTGATTCTTTGGGTGCTCTTTAGGTGTTGGTTGGGCTGACCTCCTAAATCCAGCTACGCCCCACTGCGGTCGCCTCTACACACAAGGGGAAATGTGAGAATTGCTGCTCGTTCATCGTTTGCGGTGACGCTTTCGATCGGTCTTCTTTCTAGTATTGCGGCGCCCGCCTGGGCTGTCGACGGCCCGAAGTTGCGCTCCAATCCAGTGATCTCCAGTGTGGGCTCCGGCAGTTCTGCGAGTTTGACGCGCATATCTGGAAGCACTTCGGTAGACACCGCGGTAAATATTTCCAAGGCTCATTGGAAAGGTGCCTCCGAAGCTGACGGAAACGCAAGCGCTTCGCCGGGGCTACCGCCCGGGACACCTCTCTGGCCATCGCACGCGATGGGATCGTCACTCCGAAGCACGTGGTAATGGCTTCGTCCAACGACTGGAAGGACCCACTGAGCGCGGCGAGCGCGGTCGCGGCGGTGGACGGTGCGCTGGTTCTCACTAATGACGGTGCACTCGATCCCGCAGCGAAAGCCTGGCTGGACGGCCTTCCTGCTTCTGTCACCAAGACCACTGTCGGGGGGCCTGCTCGTAACGCTTACCCCAGCACAGACGGCCCGGTTGTCGGGAAGAACGCCGTGGAGACCAGCGCGCTCATCGCCGATAAGTTCATGCCGAATCCCACGCGTGTGAGCCTGGCGTCCACGAGCGGCTTTCGCGACGGACTGGTCGGTGGCGCATATGCGGCGACAGTGGGAATGCCTACTCTGCTCAACCCGGCCGATGATCTCGAACGTGGTTCAAAATGGTTCGCGGTTGACCACAGCGCCTCACTGAAGAACGTCACCTTGTTCGGTGACGCGAGCGTACTGTCCAACCGGGTGAGCGAGGCTGCCCAATCGGCTGCGACGGAAAAGTTCATCGGCGGGGAGGTAGTCCCGGAAGGGGAGCAGCCGGGAGCGCCAGCCGACTTTGACAAGTTTGCCATTGCCCCCGATTGGGCCCCAGAGTCGCAGCCTCCCGCTTTGCGCGGTTACGCGCCCACCATGAACAGCGCTGAAAAGAGTTTCTGCAAGTGGCCGAGCAGGTGGGCTATATGCAAGGAGGCTTATGACGCCTCTGTGATTGGTGTGAATGCAGCGAACAAAGAGGGGCAGGCGGGAGGTATGTGGCCCGGCAGCAGCGGGAATGGTGGCCGAAAGGATGCCTACCGGCACTGCACATGGAATGGGGTGATGGCCCTGAAGATGGGTGCCAAGACCGCCAAGGGGTTCGCTGACCGGCACGAACTGGGGCCAAAGCCGCCCAACATGAGCGAGGCCGCTGCGCAGGCGCATCATCGGATGGATTACTACAACAATTCCTGGGGCCGATTCTTCGGGCAGTACGCTCGCGACACGGACATGACGACCTACCAAGCAATTCAGGAGCTCAAGGGCTGGTGCCTGCTGTCCGTGAATGACGGCGACCTTCACACGCTGACGAAGTAGCGTGGAGAACTAGCCTCCACCCCAAAATATTGTCTGAGGGGTGCGCCGTTGTGATCGATGTTTCGCACCCCTCCAATTTATGAGAGGCAGGCTTCAGTGGCTATTGGTCATCGCGCGCTGCTTTGGGTAACGATAATCCTGGTGGCAGGGCAGACGCTGCTGATTGCGGGGTATTGCTTTCTGTTCGCCCCTATGTTCTTCAACGGGATTGGCCC
Source organism: Streptomyces sp. ISL-11 (assembly GCF_018614525.1). Classification (GTDB taxonomy): domain Bacteria; phylum Actinomycetota; class Actinomycetes; order Streptomycetales; family Streptomycetaceae; genus Streptomyces. The sequence goes on along the minus strand of NZ_JAGGOL010000044.1, from coordinate 8,571 downwards.
TGAAGAGAAGTATGATAACTCCGGGGCTACTGCGGGCATCGCTGCTGCCATGATTTTTGGAGCACTGGCCGTGGTAACAAACATTTGGAGCTGTCGGGGCATTGCCTGTGCTATCAAAAATCAGGGTTCCGCCGTAGGCAGGCTAGTCGGCTCAAGTGCCATACAGGCCTTGGTGGTTATCTTTGCTCTACGCTTCGGCTGGCTGACTGCGATCGTGGCATCCGTGGCGGTTCTGCTGTCACTCCTCCTCTGCATCGGCCTGGATCGCAGGGCGTTTGGTAAGCAGTAAGCCTCTTGTTCCACGCATCCGTGAAGTGGCTGGCCCCGGTCTCGTCCCAACACTCGCAACCGGGCTCATCGTCCCGCCTCAGCTGAGACCCCAACCGAAGGAGACATCGAGGACTGGGACGACGTGCCGGCCTGGTGCAGGACCCTGAGCGGACGCCCCGTCAGGCGTCACCCGACTCGTCCGAAGTGTTCAGGATGTTCACATTCCGAAACAGTGCGGACGGGCAACCGTGAGACACCGCGGCAACCTGCCCGGGTTGGGCCTTTCCACAGTTGAAGGCCCCTCCTAGGACGTAGGTCTGGGGTCCGCCGATCGCCTCCATGGAGCCCCAGAACTGAGGGGTGATTCCCTGGTAGGCAACATCCCGGAGCTGTCCACAGAGCTGACCGTTCCGGATGGCGTATGCCCTCTGCTGTGTGAACTGGAAGTTGTACCTCTGCATGTCGATGGACCACGACCGGTCGCCCACCACGTAAATCCCGTTCTCCACACCGGAGATCAGCTCGTCCGTCGACGGGCCGTCCGGTGCGGGCAGGAGCGAGACGTTCGCCATGCGCTGTACGGGCACGTGCGCGGGCGAGTCGGCGAACGCGCAGCCGTTGGACCGCTCGAAGCCCGTGAGGCGGGCGATGCGCCGGTCCAGCTGGTAGCCGGTCAGGATGCCGTCCTTCACGAGGTCCCAGGACTGGGCCGCCACGCCCTCGTCGTCGTAGCCGACGGTCGCCAGGCCGTGCTCGGTGGTCCGGTCACCCGTCACATTCATGATCTTCGAGCCGTACTTGAGGGAGCCCAGCTTGTCGAAGGTCGCGAACGACGTGCCCGCGTACGCCGCTTCGTAGCCCAGCGCCCGGTCGAGCTCGGTGGCGTGGCCGATCGACTCGTGGATCGTCAGCCACAGGTTGGACGGGTCGACCACCAGGTCGTACGTGCCCGCCCGCACGCTCGGCGCGCGCATCTTCTCCGCCAGGAGCGACGGCATCTCCGCCAGCTCGGCGTCCCAGTCCCAGCCGGTGCCCGTCAGGTACTCCCAGCCCCGCCCGGCCGGCGGCGCGAGGGTGCGCATGGCGTCGAAGCCGCCCGTCGCCGGGTCCACGGCCACCGCCGTCAGCTGCGGGTGGAGGCGCACGCGCTGCTGGGTGGTGGTCGTGCCGGCCGAGTCGGCATAGAACTTGTTCTCCTGCACGGTCAGCACGGACGCGTCCGCGTGCGCCACCCCCTCACCGGCCAGCAGGCGCGCGCTCCACTCCGCCAGCAGGGCGGTCTTCTCCGCGTCGGGGACGTCGAAGGGGCTGACCTCGTACGAGGAGACCCACGTGCGCTCGGCGTGCACCGGTTCGGCCGCGAGCTCGACCCTCTCGTCCGAGCCCGCCGCCGTGAGGACCTTCGCCGACAGCTTCGCCATCGCGACCGCCTGCCCGGCGACCCGCGCCGCCGCGTCCATCGTCAGCTCCACGCCCGCCGCGAAGCCCCAGCTCCCGCCGTGCACCACGCGCACCGCGTAGCCGACCTCGGTGGTGTCCTCGGCGCCCGCGAGCCGGGCGTCGCGCAGCCGCCAGGAGGCGCTGCGCACCCGCTCGAAGCGGAAGTCCGCGTGCTCGGCCCCCAGCGCCCGGGCCCGCGCGAGCGCCGCGTCTGCCAGCGGCCGCAGCGGCAGGTCCAGGAACGAGGCGTCGATGGAATGGGGCGTGGATTGTGGCACAGGGTCCTCCCGGGGGTCGTCGCTGTGAATCATGTCGCCTCGGATCTGTCACTGCCCAGTGTTTTCTGTAGGGACTCCACAGGGACCGAGATCGGCTCCTGTTCGAGGTGGGCTGCACGTAACGGGTCCCGGACAGATAGTTTTCGTACGGTACAGACGACCAATGGCAGCACTACGCGAGCTATCACGTGAAGGAAGGGTGGTCCCTTGAGCCGCTCGGTTCTCGTCACCGGAGGAAACCGGGGCATCGGCCTCGCCATCGCCCGCGCCTTCGCCGAAGCGGGCGACAAGGTCGCGATCACCTACCGCTCGGGTGAGCCGCCGGAGGGCTTCCTCGCGGTCAAGTGCGACATCACGGACCCGGAGCAGGTCGAGCAGGCGTACAAGGAGATCGAGGAGAAGCACGGCGCGGTCGAGGTGCTGGTGGCCAACGCCGGCGTCACCCGCGACCAGCTGCTGCTGCGGATGTCCGAGGAGGACTTCACCTCGGTCCTGGACACCAACCTCACCGGCACCTTCCGGGTCGTCAAGCGCGCCTCCCGGCTGATGCTGCGCGCCCGCAAGGGCCGCATCGTGCTGATCTCGTCCGTCGTGGGCCTGCTGGGCTCCGCGGGCCAGGCCAACTACGCCGCCTCCAAGGCCGGGCTGGTCGGCTTCGCCCGTTCCCTTGCCCGTGAGCTCGGCTCGCGCAACATCACCGTCAATGTCGTCGCCCCCGGCTTCGTCGACACCGACATGACCCGGGTGCTCAGCGACGAGCAGCGGGAGAACATCACGAAGCAGGTTCCGCTCGCGCGCTACGCGCAGCCCGAGGAGATCGCCGCCTCGGTCCGCTTCCTCGCCTCCGACGAGGCCGCATACATCACTGGAGCCGTCATTCCTGTCGACGGCGGATTGGGCATGGGTCACTGAACGTCATGAGTGGAATCCTCGCAGGCAAGCGCATCCTGGTCACCGGCGTCCTCACCGAGTCGTCGATCGCCTTCCAGGCCGCCAAGGTGGCCCAGAACGAGGGCGCCGAGGTCATCCTGACCGGCTTCGGCCGGCTCTCGCTGGTCGAGCGCATCGCCAAGCGCCTGCCCAAGCCCGCCCCGGTCATCGAGCTGGACGTCAGCAACCAGGAGCAGCTCGACGGGCTGGCCGACAAGGTCCGTGAGCTCCAAGGCGACGACGCCCGCCTCGACGGCATCGTGCACTCCATCGCCTTCGGCCCGCAGGGCGCGTTCAACTTCCTGGAGGGGAGCTGGGAGGACGTCTCGACGGCCGTCCAGGTCTCGGCGTACTCCTACAAGTCGCTGGCCATGGCCCTGCTGCCGCTGATGCCGCAGGGTTCCTCGATCGTCGGTCTGACCTTCGACGCGCAGACCGCCTGGCCGAAGTACGACTGGATGGGCGTGGCCAAGGCGGCGCTGGAGAGCACCAACCGCTACCTCGCCCGCGACTTCGGTCCCAAGGGCATCCGCTGCAACCTGGTCGCGGCCGGCCCGATCAAGTCGATGGCCGCCAAGTCCATCCCGGGCTTCGAGGAGCTCGCGGACGTGTGGAACCACCGCGCCCCGATCGGCTGGGACCTGGCCGACCCGGAGCCGGCGGGCCGTGGCATCGTCGGTCTGCTGTCCGACTTCTTCCCGCGCACCACGGGTGAGATCGTCCACGTCGACGGCGGCGTGCACATGATGGGCGCCTGACCCTTCCCGCACCCCTTGCCGCACCCCTTCCGATGCCCGCCCCGGCACCCCGCCCGGGCGGGCATCGCGCGTTCCCGGGTCGTGCGCCGGGCCCCTCGCCCGCACACTGGGGGAGGAGGGAGGAGGTGTTCGTATGCGCTTCCCGTTCCGCCGTACGGCCGCATCGCTGTTCGCCGCCGGAGCTCTCGCCGGCGCCATGGGCCCCGCGGCGCTCGCGGCGCCCGCCGGCCCCCGCCAGGCGCCCCGGCAGGCCGAGTGCCGCACCCGCGTGCACGGCTCCCACGCCACGGCCGACTGCTTCAACGGCCACTCCGACCCCGACCGCGTACAGCTGCACATCGAATGCGACCGCTGGTGGGACCCGGACATGGACACCGCCCCCGCCACGGTCGGCCCGGCCCGGTACGTATCCCTCACCCAGCGCTGCTGGCTGGGGATACACCACGCCTGGGTGACCCATACACCGGGATGACGGGCCGTGGTTCCGCCGCGCGGCCGAACGGGTGACGCATCGCTCGTCCTCCGCGCCGTCCCGCTCAGTGCATGATGCAGGTATGTCATCGCCCGGCGCAGTCACGCCCTCCACCGCGGACGACGGCCCCACGGCCCGCCGCGAGACCCTGTCCCCGTCGCGCTCCTCTCCGGCCGCCCCGCGCCCGCCCGCCGTGCGGCGCCCGCTGCTGATCGCGGGCCTCGTCGTCGCCGCCCTCAACCTCCGCCCCGCCGTCACCAGCCTCAGCCCGCTGCTGAAGGAGGTCCGGGCCGGCCTCGGCATGAGCGGCGCCGTCGCCGGCCTGCTGACCTCCGTGCCCACCCTGTGCTTCGCCGTCTTCGGCCTGGCCGCGCCCCGGCTCGCCCGCCGCTGGGGACCCGCCGCCGTCGTCGGCGCGGGCATGGCGGCCATCGCCGTCGGCCTGCTCCTGCGGCCGTACGCGGGCGGCGTCCCCGGCTTCGTCGCCCTCAGCGCCCTCGCGCTCGCCGGCATAGCGGTGGGCAACGTCCTCATGCCCGTCGTCGTCAAACGCTGGTTCCCCGACCGCATCGGCCCGATGACCGGCCTGTACTCCATGGCCCTCGCCGCCGGCACCACGGCCGCCGCGGCCTCCACCGTCCCGCTGACCGACGCGCTCGGCGGCGCCTGGCGGCTCGGCCTCGCCGCGTGGGCCCTGCTCGCCGCCGCCGCGGCGCTCGTCTGGGCCGTGCTCACCGTCCGGGAACGCGGCGAGGGCGCCGTACGGACACCCGGCGACGCGCGGGACGAACCCGGCGCCCGCATCACCCGCAGCCCCACCGCCTGGGCCCTCGCCGTCTACTTCGGCCTCCAGGCCACCGCCGCCTACATCGTCATGGGCTGGATGCCCGCGATCTTCCGCGACGCCGGGGTCTCCGCCTCCACCGCCGGGGTGCTGCTCGCGGTGACGGCGCTGGTGGGCGTGCCGCTCGCCTTCGTCCTGCCGCGCCTGGCCGCCCGGCTGCCCCGCCAGGGCGTCCTCGCCGTCGTCCTCGCCGCCTTCGGGCTGACCGGGTACGCCGGGCTGTGGCTCGCCCCGGCCGCCGGCGCCTGGGCCTGGGCGCTCCTGCTGGGCGTCTCCACCTGCGCCTTCCCACTCGCCCTGACCATGATCGGGATGCGGGCGCGGACCGGTGCCGGGGTGGTACGGCTCTCCGCCTTCGCCCAGAGCGCGGGCTACCTCCTCGCCATCCCCGGCCCACTCCTGGTGGGCTGGCTCAACGAGAGCACCGGAGGCTGGGACGCGCCGATCGCGCTGATGGCGGCCCTGATGGTGCCTCAGGTCGTGGCGGGCGTGCTGGCCGGCCGGGACCGCACCGTCGAGGACGAGCTCGGAACCGGCCCGGACCGTACCGCCGAGGGCGAGCCCCGACCCGGCCGCCCGGCCCGTTGAGCGGATGGGACACTGGTGACATGCCCGTCCTCGAACCGAACCCCCAGAACGGCCAGAAGATGCTGGTCACCATCCTCGGCGCGATGCTCGCCATCACCGTCGTCATCGGCGTGATCGCCACGCTCGCCGCGCCCTGATCCACGCGGGGGGTGGGGCTAGCCCCCATATCCCCTAGGGGGTTGGGGTCAGGGGTAAGTGGGTGGTTCACCGGATGGGAACGGGGCGCCGCTCTCCGTAGGTTCGTAGTACACCGCGACAGGGCGGTGCACCGGACCCTCGGAGGAGATCCCATGTCGGCCGGCCCGAACGCCCGGACCTCAGGCACCGTGCAGACCAGGCTGCCCTGGTGGGCCCTCGTCATACCCGTCGTGGCCTTCGCGAGCCTGCTCGCCCTGCTGACCGTGCCCGCCTCGGCCGAACCGGGCAGCGCCCACGGCGGCCCGGGTGCCGTCTCCCGCGTCGTCGAGTTCGTCCAGACCGCGCTGGCCCGGCAGGCGCCCTGACGCCGGTCCCGGTGCGTGCGGTCCGCCGGCGGGAGGCTCCCCCGGCCTGCGGTCCCACCCCCGCGAGGACCGTGCGACCCCTGGCGGGTGAGCCTGTCAACACCCCGCGCCCCGCCGTGCTTTTCATGCGAAGCTGGAAAACATGAGCGCCGAACCGACCCGCAGGATTGTTCTCCTCCGCCACGCCAAGGCCGAGTGGTCCGACCAGGACGACCATGAGCGTCCGCTCGCGGAGCGCGGCCGCAAGGACGCCCCGGTCGCCGGCCGCCGGCTCGCCGGGAGCGGCATCGTCCCCGATCTGGCCCTCTGCTCGACCGCCGCCCGCACCCGCGAGACCTGGAAGCTCGCCGTCCAGGAGCTGCCGCAGCGCCCCCGGACGGTCTATGAGGACCGGCTCTACGAAGCATCCCTCGGCGAGCTCATCGCCGTGGTCAACGAGACCTCCGACGAGGTGGCCGATCTGCTGCTGGTCGGGCACAACCCCGGCATGCACGGCCTTGCCGACGCCCTCGCGGGCGAGGCCGAGGCCGATCTGCTCCCGCGTATGAACCGCTCCGGCTTCCCCACGGCCGCGTTCGCGGTGCTCACCTTCACCGGCTCCTGGAAGAGCGTGGAGCACGGCGTCGGCCGGCTGGTCGACTTCTGGGCGCCGCACGCGTAGCCGACGCCGCGCCGAACACGCGTAGCCGACGCCGCGCCGTACGAGCAGCCGACGCCGCGCCGCACACGGAGCCGACGACAGGGGTACGGGCCCGCGCCCGTACCCCACGTCCTCACTCGTGGGTGTTGGCCGCCTCGACCTCTTCCCGCGTGACCCCGAGCAGATACAGCACCGTGTCCAGGAACGGCACGTTCACCGCCGTGTGCGCCGCCTGCCGCACTATCGGCTTCGCGTTGAACGCGATGCCCAGCCCGGCCGCGTTGAGCATGTCCAGATCGTTGGCGCCGTCACCGATCGCCACGGTCTGCGCGAGCGGGACACCCGCCTCGGCGGCGAACCGCCGCAGCAGCCGCGCCTTGCCCGCCCGGTCCACGATCTCCCCGGTGACCCGGCCGGTCAGCTGCCCGTCCACGACCTCCAGCGTGTTGGCGGAGGCGAAGTCCAGCCCCAGCCGCTCCTGAAGATCGTCGGTGACCTGCGTGAACCCGCCGGAGACCACGCCCACCTGGTAGCCCAGCCGCTTCAGCGTGCGGATCAGGGTCCGGGCGCCCGGGGTGAGCCGGACCTCGGCCCGCACCTTGTCCACCACCGATTCGTCCAGGCCCGCCAGCAGCGCCACCCGGGCATGCAGGGACTGCTCGAAGTCCAGCTCCCCGCGCATCGCCCGCGCGGTCACCTCGGCCACCTCGGCCTCACAGCCCGCGTGCGCCGCGAACAGCTCGATGACCTCGTCCTGGATCAGCGTGGAGTCCACGTCCATCACGATCAGACGCTGCGCCCGCCGCTGGAGCCCGGCCGCCACGACCGCCACATCCACCCCGCGCGCCGCGGCCTCGATGGCCAGCGCCGTGCGCAGCGCCTCCGGCTCCACGCCCGACACCGCGAACTCCACCGCGGTCACGGGGTACTTGGCGAGGCGGAAGATACGGTCGATGTTGCCACCCGTACCGGTGATGCGCGCCGTGATGGCCGCGGTCGACTCGGCGGTCAGCGGGTGCCCCAGCACGGTGACGTGGGAGCGCCCGGTGCCGCGCGGGCGGTTGTCGCCCCGGCCCGAGATGATCTCCGCCTGGAGGTGGAGCGACTCCGCCCAGCTGTGCACGGTGGCCCGCAGCTCGCCCTCCGCGGCGCCGGCCCCGGCCGGTGCGGTGACCAGCGCGCACAGGGTGATCCGGCCCCGGGTGACGACCTGCTCGATGTCGACGACGTCGACGGCGTAGGCCGCGAGCGTGTCGAAGAGCCCGGCGGTGATGCCCGGCCGGTCCTTCCCGAAGATCTTGACGAGGAGGGTCGGTACGTCGTCGCCGGTAACGGCGGTGGCAGGCGAGGTCTGCGATGCGCTCATGGTCTTCTAACCGTATCCGCCTCCGGAGCCCGACCGTACAGGTGTCCTGTGGGCGAGACGGCGAAGAGCGGCGGAGCGACGGGGAGACATCGCGTGAACGGCGGTCAACGCCGCCCGCGCGGCGGCGGAGGCGGCGCCCCCGGAGGCGGGGGCGGACCCTCCTCCGGCAGGGACGAGCCGTATCCCCGGCTGCCCCGCGGCCGCCGGCCGGGACGCGGCGGCGGCAGCGGATGGCCGGCCTCGGTGGGCGCGCTGTAGCGGTCGTGGCCGCCATGTCGGCCGTCGTCGAAGAGCGGCCGCTTGTACGGATTCGTCGCGTCGTGCGCGGGCCGGGACGCGGGCGAGGGGTTGTACGGCCCCGGAAGATAGGCCAGGTCAGGGTACGTACGAGCGTCCCGGCGCCCCGGCGCGTACGCCACGGCGTGCCGCCCGGCCGTACCCGCCGCGCACGCCAGCAGCCCCCCGGCCGCCCCGGCGACGGC
>NZ_JAGGOL010000043.1 GCF_018614525.1 Streptomyces sp. ISL-11 | reverse complement strand
GCCGTCCCGCCGTCGGCCGCTGTCGCAGCCGCGACCGCCGCCACCTCACCCGCCACCTCACCCGCCACCCCACCCGCCGACCCCGCCGCCGAGCGCCTCCGCCGCTGGCGGCTCGTGCTCGGCGGGGACGGGGGAGCCGACGGGACCGGGTGCGCGCTCGCCGGGAGCGACGTGGGCGTGGACCGGACCCTGGAGGCGCTGTACGGGGCCGGGCCGGCCGGCGGCGAGCGGCGGGAGGCGGGGCTCGGCCAGTCCGCGCCGAGGGTCGCCCGCTGGCTGGGTGACATCCGTACGTACTTCCCGGCGTCCGTCGTCCAGGTGATGCAGCGCGACGCCATCGACCGGCTCGGCCTCTCCGCCCTGCTGCTGGAGCCGGAGATGCTCGAAGCCGTCGAGGCGGACGTCCACCTCGTCGGCACCCTGCTCTCGCTCAACAAGGCCATGCCCGAGACCACGAAGGAGACCGCGCGGGCCGTCGTCCGCAAGGTCGTGCGCGACCTGGAGGCCCGCCTGTCCGACCGCACCCGCGCCACCCTCAACGGCGCCCTCGACCGCTCGGCCCGCGTCAGCCGGCCCCGGCACCACGACATCGACTGGGACCGCACCATCCGGGCCAACCTCAAGAACTATCTCCCCGAGCACCGCACCGTCGTGCCCGAACGGCTCATCGGCTACGGCCGGGCCGCCCGGTCGGTGCGCAAGGAGGTGATTCTCTGCATCGACCAGTCCGGCTCGATGGCGGCCTCCGTCGTCTACGCCTCCGTCTTCGGCGCGGTGCTCGCCTCGATGCGCTCGCTCGACACCCGGCTCGTCGTCTTCGACACCGCCGTCGTGGACCTCACCGACCAGCTGGCCGACCCGGTCGACGTGCTGTTCGGCACCCAGCTCGGCGGGGGCACGGACATCAATCGCGCGCTCGCCTACTGCCAGTCGAGGATCACCCGCCCGACGGAAACCGTCGTAGTCCTCATCAGTGATCTTTACGAGGGCGGAATCCGCGACGGAATGCTCAAGCGGGTCGCCGCGATGAAGACCGCCGGCGTGCGATTCGTGACCCTTCTGGCGCTCTCCGACGAGGGAGCCCCGGCCTACGACCGGGACCACGCGGCCGCGCTGGCGGCCCTCGGCGCGCCCGCCTTCGCCTGCACGCCCGACCTCTTCCCGGACGTGATGGCCGCCGCCCTGGAGAGGCGGCCGCTGCCCATACCCGAGCCCTGACCCGTGCGCGACCGGTGGCGACGGGTGCGCGATCTGTGAGCGTAATCACGGCCAGAGTGTGACCTGCGATTTAGGGACCCCCGGCCCACGGGGATAACCTGCGAGGCGGACATGCCGCGTCAACGGTGAACGTGTGCCGCCCTCGTCAAAGATCGCGTCGTCACGCTGCCCCGCGGCACGCCCGCGCAGACAACGAACCGCGATATCCATGGAAAAGGGACTGACGCGCGTGGACCTGTTCGAGTACCAGGCGAGGGACCTCTTCGCCAAGCACGGTGTACCGGTGCTGGCCGGTGAAGTCATCGACACGCCTGAGGCGGCGCGCGAGGCCACCGAGAAGCTGGGCGGCCGTTCGGTCGTCAAGGCGCAGGTGAAGGTCGGTGGCCGCGGCAAGGCCGGCGGCGTGAAGCTTGCTGCCACCCCGGACGAGGCCGTCGCTCGCGCGACGGACATCCTCGGCATGGACATCAAGGGCCACACGGTCCACAAGGTGATGATCGCCGAGACCGCTCCCGAGATCCTCGAGGAGTACTACGTCTCGTACCTCCTCGACCGCACCAACCGCACCTTCCTGGCCATGGCCTCGGTGCAGGGCGGCATGGACATCGAGGAGGTCGCGGAGAAGACCCCCGAGGCCCTCGCGAAGGTCCCGGTCGACTCCAACACCGGTGTCACCATCGAGAAGGCCCGCGAGATCGTCGCCCTGGCGAAGTTCCCGGCCGAGGTGGCCGAGAAGGTCGCCGAGGTCATGGTGACGCTGTGGAAGACCTTCGTCGCCGAGGACGCGCTCCTCGTCGAGGTCAACCCGCTCGCCAAGGTCGCCAACGGTGACATCCTGGCGCTCGACGGCAAGGTCTCGCTCGACGAGAACGCCGACTTCCGCCAGCCGGAGCACGAGGCGCTCGAGGACAAGGCCGCGGCCAACCCCCTCGAGGCGGCCGCCAAGGCCAAGGGCCTGAACTACGTCAAGCTCGACGGTCAGGTCGGCATCATCGGCAACGGCGCGGGTCTCGTCATGAGCACCCTGGACGTCGTCGCGTACGCCGGTGAGAAGCACGACAACGTCAAGCCCGCCAACTTCCTCGACATCGGTGGCGGCGCCTCCGCCGAGGTGATGGCGAACGGCCTCGAGATCATCCTCGGTGACCCGGACGTCAAGTCCGTCTTCGTCAACGTCTTCGGTGGCATCACCGCGTGCGACGAGGTCGCCAAGGGCATCGTCCAGGCTCTTGAGCTGCTCAAGAACAAGGGCGAGGACGTCACCAAGCCGCTCGTCGTACGCCTCGACGGCAACAACGCGGAGCTGGGTCGCAAGATCCTTTCCGACGCCAACCACCCGCTCGTGCAGCGCGTGGACACCATGGACGGCGCGGCCGACAAGGCCGCCGAGCTGGCTGCGGCTAAGTAAAGGACGAGGACTCCACAACCATGGCTATCTTCCTCACCAAGGACAGCAAGGTCATCGTCCAGGGGATGACCGGCGCCACGGGCATGAAGCACACCAAGCTCATGCTGGCCGACGGCACCAACATCGTCGGTGGCGTGAACCCCCGCAAGGCCGGCACGTCCGTCGACTTCGACGGCACCGAGGTCCCGGTCTTCGGCTCCGTCAAGGAAGCGATGGAGAAGACGGGCGCCGACGTGTCCGTGCTCTTCGTCCCGCCGGCGTTCGCCAAGGCCGCCGTCGTCGAGGCGATCGACGCCGAGATCCCGCTGGCCGTCGTGATCACCGAGGGCATCGCGGTCCACGACTCCGCCGCCTTCTGGGCGTACGCGAAGGCCAAGGGCAACAAGACCCGCATCATCGGCCCGAACTGCCCCGGTCTCATCACCCCGGGCCAGTCCAACGCCGGCATCATCCCGGGCGACATCACCAAGCCCGGCCGCATCGGTCTCGTGTCCAAGTCCGGCACGCTGACCTACCAGATGATGTACGAGCTCCGTGACATCGGCTTCTCCTCGGCCGTCGGCATCGGTGGCGACCCGGTCATCGGCACCACGCACATCGACGCGCTCGCCGCGTTCGAGGCCGACCCCGACACCGACCTGATCGTCATGATCGGCGAGATCGGTGGCGACGCGGAGGAGCGTGCCGCCGACTTCATCAAGGCCAACGTGACCAAGCCGGTCGTCGGCTACGTGGCCGGTTTCACCGCGCCCGAGGGCAAGACGATGGGCCACGCCGGTGCGATCGTGTCCGGTTCGTCCGGCACCGCGCAGGCGAAGAAGGAGGCCCTCGAGGCCGCCGGTGTGAAGGTCGGCAAGACGCCGTCCGAGACGGCCCGCCTGGCGCGTGCCGCGCTCGGCGCCTGAGTCACCGCCTGAGCGACCGCCCGGACCGCGACCCGATGCGGCCGCCGGTCCGGCAGACGTGGGCCCGTACCTCTCGCGAGGGGTACGGGCCCACGCTCGTATCCGCACCCATCGCTGTCACTCAAAAGGGGCATAAGCGCATCTGAGGCGACACGACGGCCATTTGCTCGTTACCCGTACGAAAGCCCTGTTGTTGGCAGCATGGCCCCGTGACCCTGGATGCCGAGCACAGCCTGCCGTCGCCCGCGCACGGCCGGTCCGTCGTGAGCGGGCCGCCCATGGCGGGCACGGTGTTCTTCGGCGGGATGGTCGCCGCGGGCCTGGGGCTCGGCGCCCTCGCCGTCGCCGTACTGCTGCTGTGGATCACCTCGCCCTACCCCGACAGCGGGCCCGCCGGTGCCCTGCGCATCGCCGCCGACCTGTGGCTGCTCGCGCAGGGAGCCGACCTCGTACGGACCGAGACGCTCTCCGGGACGCCCGCGCCGGTCGGCCTGACGCCGCTGCTGCTCACGGTCCTGCCGTGCTGGCTGCTCTACCGCGCCGCGCGGCACGCGCTGGAGCCCGGGGAGGAACTGTCGGCGGAGGACGAACCGGAAGACGAACCGGAGGGCTGCCCCGAGGACACCGATCGCCTCGACGACGCCGGGGCGACGGAGCCCGTGGACGCCGTCGACGCCGCCGACGTCTTCGAGGACGGCCATTCGGACGACCGCCCGGCAGAAGAGGAGACGCTCGCGCCGCGCACCGCCGCCCTCGCTCTCCTCGGCGGCTACCTCCTGGTCGCCGCGGCCGCCGTGGTCTATGTCTCCTCCGGCCCCGTACGGGTCGCGCCCCTGAGCGCCCTGCTGCACGTGCCGCTGGTGGCCGGCGCGTCCGTCGCCCTCGGGGTGTGGACGGCGGCGGGCCGTCCCGTCGGGTCGGTGCCCGCGTTCGTCCGGCCGGCGCTGGAGGCGGTGCCCGAGGGCGTACGGACCTGGTTCGCGCGCCCCTGGCTGAAGGCCGCGACGCGCGTCGGCGTCGTGGCCACCGGGACGCTGCTCGCCGCCGGCGCGGTGCTGCTCGGCGTCTCGCTGGCCGTCCACGCGAACGCCGCGCACGAATCGTTGCTCCGGATGACGATGGCCTGGTCGGGCCGGCTCGCCGTGATCCTGCTGTGCGTGGTGCTCCTGCCGAACGCGGTCGTGTGGGCGGCGGCGTACGGGCTCGGGCCCGGCTTCGCGGTCGGCGCGGGCAGCGTGGTGGCCCCCTCGGGTGCGGCCGGGTACCCCGACCTGCCGCGCTTCCCGCTGCTCGACGTGCTCCCGGCGGCGGGCGCCTCCGGACCGCTGACGTGGGCGGCGGCGGGGGCGGTGCCCGTTGTCGCCGGGGTGGCGGTCGCGTACGCGACCGTGCCCCGGGACCCGGACGCGGCGGGCCGCGCCTCCCTCGCCGGAATCGCCTGGACCGCCCTCCTCGGCTCCGTGTTCTGCGCCGGAGCGGTCATGGTCCTGGCGGGCGTGGCCTCGGGCGCGGTCGGCAGCGGGACCCTCGCCGCGTTCGGCCCGTCGTGGTACGCGGGACCGGCCGCCCTGGCCTGGATGGCGGGCATCGGCGTGCCAGGGGCGCTCGCGGTGCGCCACTTGCGGACCCGCGCCGCGCGCGAGGCCGTGAAGGCGGCCCGCAAGGAAGCGCGGAAGGAATCGACGATGGCGGCGGCCCCGGCGACCTCCCCGGATGCGGCCCCGGATGCGGCACGCGACGGTGCCGCCGTGCCCGCGTGGTGCCGGGGGCCGGTGGCCGTGCTGGGCCTGGCGCCGCTGCCGTCCACGGGCGACGGTCAGCC
>NZ_JAGGOL010000042.1 GCF_018614525.1 Streptomyces sp. ISL-11 | reverse complement strand
GGCCGCGCCGGCCCCGGCCGCCGCGCCCGCCGCCGCCCCGAAGGCCGCCGCCGTCGAGGCGTCGCCGCTGCGCGGCCAGACGGTCAAGATGACCCGCATGCGCAAGGTCATCGGCGAGAACATGATGAAGGCCCTGCACGGCCAGGCGCAGCTGACCTCCGTGGTCGAGGTGGACATCACCAAGATCATGCGGATGCGCAACAAGGCCAAGGACGCCTTCGCGGCGCGTGAGGGCGTCAAGCTCTCCCCGATGCCGTTCTTCGTCAAGGCCGCCGTCCAGGCGCTGAAGGCCCACCCGGTCGTCAACGCCCGGATCAACGACGAAGAGGGCACCATCACCTACTTCGACTCCGAGAACGTCGGCATCGCCGTCGACTCGGAGAAGGGCCTGATGACCCCGGTCATCAAGGGTGCGGGTGACCTCAACATCGCGGGCATCTCCAAGAAGACCGCGGAGCTCGCGGGCAAGGTCCGCTCGGGCAAGATCAGCCCGGACGACCTGGCCGGCGCGACCTTCACGATCAGCAACACCGGCTCGCGCGGTGCGCTGTTCGACACGGTCATCGTGCCCCCGAACCAGGTCGGCATCCTGGGCATCGGTGCGACCGTCAAGCGCCCGGTGGTCATCAACCACCCGGAGCTGGGCGAGACCATCGCGGTCCGCGACATGACGTACCTGGCGCTCTCCTACGACCACCGTCTGGTGGACGGCGCCGACGCGGCCCGCTACCTGACCACGGTCAAGCAGCTGCTGGAGGCCGCCGAGTTCGAGGCCGAGCTCGGTCTCTGAGCCTCTCCCTCGTGAGGCGGCACGCCTTCAAGGGCGCGGCCCCGGTCCCGTATCCGTACGGGCCGGGGCCGCGCCCTTTGCCCGTCCCCGCCGCGCCCCGCCCACCGTCCGCCGCACCGGGACGACGACGTCCCGGGCGCGCCCGCTAAGGAGCATCCATCCCATGGCCACACCCGTCGTGCACTCGCTGCGTGAGCAGATCCGCGAGCACATCCTCGAAGGGATCGTGGGCGGGCGCTGGCAGCCGGGCGAGCGGATCGTGGAGCGGCGGATCGCCACGGAGCTGGCGGTGAGCCAGACGCCGGTGCGCGAGGCGCTGCGCGAGCTGGAGTCGCTGCGGCTGATCGAGTCCTCGCCCAACAAGGGCGTACGGGTCCGCGAGCTGACCGCCACGGACCTCAAGGAGAGCTACCCCGTACGGGCCGGCCTGGAGCAGGTGGCCGCCGAGCTGGCCGCGCCCGCCCTCGCCGAGGACGTCTCGGCGCTGGAGCCGGAGGTGACCGCGCTGTACGCGGCCGACCGGGCCGGCGACGGGGAGGCGCAGGCCCGGCACACGGTGGCCTTCCACCGCGAGATCGTCAAGGCGGCCGGCAACGCGGTGCTGCTGCACACCTGGGAGTCGCTGGGCATCGAGGTGTGGACGGCGCTGTCGATCCGCTGGCTGAGCCCGGAACCCCGCGCCTACGCGGAGGACCACGCGGAGATCGTGGCGGCCTTCGCACGGCGCGATCCGCACATCGGCGAGCTGCTGAGGACCCACGTGCTGAGCTGCGCGCCAAGAGTGTGAGCCGGAAGGATTGATCGATCATCGATCAAAGGCGTATCGTCGGTGCGGAGCCGCGTCCGCACCGCCCTGTCCTGCGACCGGAAGCGGCTCACGGATGACAACAGGAGTCCGTGCGTCTTCCATGCCCTGGCCGGCGCACGGGTCCTGTCGTCGTCGCACCCTGACGCGCCCGCGGTGGTGTCCGTGCCTTCGGCCATGATGGACCCATGCGCGCGGCCCGGCTGATCACCCTGATGCTGCTGCTCCAGTCCCGGACGTCGATGACCGGCGCCGAACTGGCCCGGCGGCTGGAGGTCTCGGAGCGCACGGTCGCCCGGGACGTCCTCGCCCTGTCCGAAGCGGGCGTCCCCGTCTACGCCGACCGTGGCCGCTCCGGCGGTTACCGCCTCGTCGGCGGCTATCGCACCCGTCTTACGGGCCTCGGCCGTACGGAAGCCGAAGCGCTCTTCCTCTCCGGCGTCCCCTCCGCCCTGCGCGAGATGGGCCTGGCCGACGCCGCATCCGCCGCCCGCCTCAAGGTCTCCGCGGCCCTGCTGCCCGAGCTGAGCGACGCCTCCGCGAGCGCGGCCCAGCGCTTCCACCTCGACGCGCCCGGCTGGTGGCAGCCCGCCGACCCGCCCGCACTGCTGCCCGCCGTCGCCGCCGCGGTGTGGGACGACCTCCGGATCACGGCCCGCTACCGACGCCGCGACGCGGAGGCCGAGCGCGAGCTGGAACCGTACGGGCTCGTCCTGAAGGGCGGCGTCTGGTATCTGGCGGCCCGCACCGGCGGGCGGTTCCGCGTCTACCGCGTGGACCGCTTCGCGGCCGTGACCGCCGGGGAGGACCGCTTCGAACGGGAGGAGGCGTTCGACCTGCCGGCCTTCTGGGAGGAGCGGGCGGCCGAATTCGCCCGTTCGATCCTCCGCGAACGGGCCGAGCTGCGCCTCACTCCGGACGGCGTGCGCCGGCTGCCGCACGTGACGGACCGCGCGGCCGCCGCCGAGGCCCTGGCGGCCGCGCCGGACCCCGACGAGGCCGGCCGCGTCACCGTCACGCTGAACGTGGAGTCCCTGGAGGTGGCGTACGAGCAGTTGCTCGCGCTCGGCCCCGAGGCGGAGGTGCTCGGGCCGCCCGGGCTGCGCGAGCGGTTCGCGCGGGCGGCGGCGCGGGGCGCGGCGCTCTACGCGTAGCCGTGCCGGCGCGCTAGGTGGATCTTCGGCCGCCGGCCGCCGACTTTGCCGCCTGCGGCGGCGGGCGCCCTGCGGGCGCGTCCTCAAACTCCCCCAGCTACCGCTGGGAGGTGCCCCCAACGGGCTTGAGGACACCGCCGCGCAGCGGTGGTGCGCACGACACGGCCCGCACCCGCACCCGCACCCGCACCCGCACCCGCTCACATGATCCGCCGAACACCGCCTACCGGTAGTCGTCCGCCGTCGCCCGCTTGTCCCCGAAGACGACGTCCCGGAAGTAGCCGAAGCAGTCCGGGCGGGAGCCGTCGGTGTCCTCGAAGTGGTAGACCTTGGCCAGCTCGCCGCTGGAGAGGGACGTCCCCGTGAAGCGCGCCTTGTCCGGGTCGGCGGCCAGGTGCGCGACGCCCTGGCCGATGAAGGCCGGCGACTCCGCGATCGCGAAGTGCGGGCTCTTCTCGATCGCGTCCCGCCAGGTGGCCTCGGTGACCCCGAAGTGGTCGAGCATCGCCTCCGAGCGCAGGAAGCCGGGGGTGACCGACACGGCCGTCCCGCCGTACTCCTTCAGCTCCTCCGAGAGACCGAGCGCCATCCGGATCGGAGCGTTCTTGGCGAGGTCGAAGAAGAGGTTGCCGCGGTAGGTCCGGTTGAACTCGGCCGTCCCGTCGGTCACCTCCACCACCAGCCCCCCGGGCCGCTCGATCAGCAGCGGCAGCGCGTAGTGGCTGGTGATCGCGTGGGCGTCGACGGACAGCCGCAGCATGCGCAGGCCCTTGTCGAGGTCCACCTCCCACACCTTGGTGTCGAACTCGATCAGGTGGTCCCCGCCCCAGACGTCGTTGACGAGCACGTCGAGCCGGCCCTGTTCCGCCCTGATCCGCTCGACGAGCGCCTTCACCTGCTCCCGCTCCAGATGGTCGGTCGGGACGGCGATGCCCGTGCCGCCCGCCGCCGTCACCAGCTCGGCGGTCTCCTCGATCGTCTCCCCGCGCCCGACCTCGCTCCGGTGCGCCCGGGTGCTGCGGCCCGTCGCGTAGACGGTCGCGCCAGCGGACCCCAGCGCCACGGCCATGGCCCGGCCCGCGCCACGCGTCGCGCCCGCGACCAACGCCACCTTCCCCGACAGCCGCCCCGCCAGTGCGCTCCGTGTGTCACCCACGTCGTCGTCCCCTTCGCTCGTACACCTGCGGATCCGTCTCGCCGGCGGATCCGGTACCGGTGACCCTGCCACCCAAACCCGACACCTCCTGTCCGGTTTTACGGGCGTCGTGCCCCTTCTTTCCCCCTTCCCCGGGGTACCCCCGATCCGCCGGGATCCCTTTCCGGCGACGCACCGGTAACGAGACGGCCGCATCCGGTCCGCTCCGCGTGCGGGGCCAGGTGCTTGGCCTGATGCTGGTGCCGTGATGGACGAGACGGAGTTCTGGGACCTCATCGACAGCACGCGTGACGCGGCCGAGGGCGACGCCGAGGAGCAGGCGGACCTGCTGGTCGAGGCGCTGATGCAGCTCGACCCCGACAGCGTGGTGGACTTCGCCCGGCACTTCGAGGCGCGCTACAACCGCGCGTACCTCTGGGATCTCTGGGGCGCCGCCGCCGTGCTGCTCAACGGCGCGGGCGACGACACCTTCGACTACTTCCGCTGCTGGCTCATCGGACAGGGCCGGGAGGTCTTCGAGGGCGCGATGCACGACCCGGACCACCTCGCCGACCTCCTGGAGGACTTCGACGACGCGGTGGACGGCGACGGGGAGGACCTGGGCTTCGCGGCGGACGAGGCGTACGAGCAGATGACCGGCGCCGAGACGCCCGACCTCGGCCTGCCGAACCCGCCGCGCGAGCCGCAGGGCACGGTGGTCGACCTGGAGGACGAGGAGGCGCTGGCGGAGCGGTTCCCGAGACTGTGGGAGCGGTTCGGCCGGTGACCGCCGGACCGCCGGAGCCCTTCGGCCGGTGACCGTCCGGCCCGATTCCGCGTCGGGTGCGGGCCCGCGGGGCAGGATGGGTGCCATGCGGATCGCGATCACCGGTTCGACCGGGCTCATCGGCACGGCGCTCGTCCACTCCCTGCGGGCCGACGGGCACGAGGTGTACCGCCTCGTCCGGCGCACGCCCCGGGGCCCGCGCGAGGTGTTCTGGGACCCCGAGCGGCAGCGCGTGGACGCGGCCGGGATCGCCGGGTGCGAGGGCGTGGTGCACCTGGCGGGCGCCGGCGTGGGCGACCACCGCTGGACCGACGCCTACAAGAAGCGCATCCGCGACAGCCGGGTGCTCGGCACCGCCGCGCTCGCCGAGGCCCTGGCCTCCCTCGACACCCCGCCGCGCGTGCTCGTCAGCGGGAGCGGCATCGGCCTCTACGGGGACACCGGCGGCCGGGAGGTCGACGAGGGCGCCCCGCCCGGGGACGGCTTCCTCGGGGACCTGTGCCAGGAGTGGGAGGAGGCGACGGCTCCCGCGGCCGAGGCGGGCGTACGGACCGTCCTCGCGCGCACCGGCCTGGTCGTGGCCCGCGGCGGGGACTGGGGCAAGCTGTTGCGGCTCTTCCGGCTCGGACTCGGCGGGCGGATCGGCGACGGACGGCAGTACTGGAGCTTCATCGCCCTCGGCGACCATGTCGCGGCCCTGCGGCACCTCCTGGAAACCGACGGACCGTCCGGCCCGGTGAACCTCACGGCGCCCCATCCGGCCACCAACCGCGAGGTGACCGCGGCCATGGGGCGCGTACTGCACCGGCCGACGCTCCTGACCGTCCCCGCGCCCGCGCTCCGCCTCGCCGTGGGCGAGGTGGCCACCGATCTGCTGCGCAGCCAGCGCGTGGTGCCCCGGCGGCTGTTGGACTCCGGCTTCTCCTTCGCCCATCCGCACATCGAGAGCGCCGTACGCGCGGCGCTGACGGACCCGTGGTGAACGCCGTCCGTGCACCGGTCCGCCGCCCGTGCGACCGCCGTGCGACCGTGCTCTGTCCGTGCGCGACTGTTATTGACCGATTTTCTCTCTACGGTCGAGTCAATTCGCGCATCGCCGCTGCCCGTTGAGGGCATCAGGCCCCAGAGCGAGCGGACCGATCCCGGGAGGGCACGTGCTCAGCAGCGCACGCGAGACCGCACACGAGACCGACGTCGTCATCGTGGGAGCCGGCCTCGCCGGCCTCTCGGCGGCACACCGGCTCACCGCCGCCGGGGTAACGGTCACCGTCCTGGAGGCCGCCCCTTACGTCGGGGGCCGGATGACCACCGACCGGATCGACGGCTTCCGGCTCGACCGCACGGCACAGCTGCTCAACACCGCCTTCCCCGAGCTCCTGCGCACCCCGGGGCTGGGCGGGCTCACCCTGCGGCCCTTCTCCCCCGGGGTACTGGTCCACGCCGACGGCCGCAACCAGCGCGTGGGGGAGCCGCGCGGCACCAAGCGCGCGTTCACCACGGCACGCGCCTTCGCGACCGCCGCCCGCGCCCCACGGCCCGGCGGCCTCGACCAGGCACGCCTGGGCACGGCACTGGCCCGCCTGGCCGCCCTGCCGGCCCACCGGGTGCTCGCCCGGCCCGACCGGCCCACCGCCGACACCCTCACCGGGCGCGGCCTGCCCGCCCGTACGGTCGAGGGCTTCCTGCGCCCCCTGCTGGCGTCACTGCTGTGCGACCCGGACCTCACCACCTCCAGCCGCTGCGCCGACCTCGTCCTGCGCGGCTACGCCCGCGGCCGCCTCTGCCTGCCGGCCGGCGGCGCCGATACGGTCCCGGAGCTGCTGGCGGCCCTGCTGCCGCCCGGCACGGTCCGTACGGGCGTGCACGTCAAGGCGGCCTGCACGACGTCCGTCAGCACCGCCGGGCACGGTGAGATCCGCTGCCGGTCGGTGGTCGTGGCCACCGGTGCCCGCGCCGCCGCCGAACTGATCCCCGGGCTGCGGCTGCCGGACTTCCACCCGGTGACCGTCCTGCACCACACGGCGCCCGAGCCGCCGCTGTGCGACGCCTCGCTGATCATCGCCGCCGGCCGCCGGGGGCCCGTGGCCCACACGATGGTCGCCAGCGAGGTGGACCCCTCCCGGACCCCGGGCGGCCGGGCGCTGATCACCTCGACAGTGCTGGGCGCGGCGGCGGGACTGCCCACCGCCCAGCTCGACCGCGCGGCGCGCGCCCAGCTCGCCCGCGTCTACGGCACGCCCACGACCGGCTGGGACCTGCTGTCCGCCCACCACGACCCGGACGCGGTCCCGGCCATGCCCGCCCCGCACGACGTCCGCCGCCCGGTCCGCCTGCTGTCCGGCCTCTACGTCTGCGGTGACCACCGGGACACGAGCACGGTCCAGGGCGCCCTCTTCTCGGGCCGCCGCGCGGCCCTGGCGGTCCTACGGGACCTGGGCGTCCGCACACCCCAGGAGTCGGAGGAACTGCGGGCGGCCTGACGAGCCCTCAAACGCCGGACGGCCACCGATCAGCCCGTCGGGGGGCACCTCCCAGCGGTAGCGGGGGGAGTTTGAGGACCGGGGTCCGGGGCAGCGCCCCGGACCATGAACCCGCACCCGGCTACAACATCGCCACCTTCTCCCGATAAGCCCGTACGGCCGCGGCATCGCGATACGGCTCCAGCCGCCGCTCGAAGTCCCGCACATACTCCAGCGCCCGCACCGACCGCATCTCCGCGGCCTGCGCCGCCGCCTCCGCCCCCAGGGTGCACGCCTGTTCCAGCTCGCCCAGCCCCAGCCGCGCGGTGGCCAGCACCACCCGGCAGAAGAGCCGGCTGCGGGCGTACGCCTGGCTGCGCAGCTGCAAGGAGCGCTCCGCGTGCTGCGCGGCGGCCCGGTACTGCTGGAGGTCGCGGTGGCAGTGCCCGAACTCGTCCGCCAGCTGGGCCTCGTCGAAGAACCTGGCCCAGTGCGGCACGTCGTCGCCCGGCCGCGAGGTCTCCAGCGCCCGTTCGGCCCGCGCGAGCGACGCCGAGCAGGCGCGCACCTCGCCGAGCACGCCGTGCCCGCGCGCCTCGACCGCGTGGAGCAGCGACTGCACCACCGACGGCGCACCGGAGCCCACGCCCTGCTGGGCCACCCTGGCCAGCTGCACCGCCTCCCGGCCGTGCCCGAGGTACACCGCCTGGCGGCTCATGGTGACCAGGACGTAGCTGCCGTAGGAGCGGTCCCCCGCGGCCTGGGCCAGCCGCAGCGCCTGGACGAAGTAGCGCTGGGCCAGGCCGTGCGCCGTGATGTCGTACGACGTCCAGCCGGCGAGCCGGGTGAGGTCGGCGACGGCCGCGAAGAGCCGGCGTCCGGTGGACTCGCCGTAGGTGCCGCGCAGCATCGGCTCGGCCTCGTGCTCCAGATAGCGCACCAGGGCCTGCCGGGCGTGCCCGCCCCCGTACGCGTGGTCGAGCGTCCGGAACAGCTCCCCCACCGACCGCAGGGCCGCGATGTCGCCCATCGAGACCCGGCCGCCCGGTCCGCGCTCGGCGTGCCGCTGCCGCGGCGGGTGACCCCGCCCCTGCGTGGGCACACGGGTGCCGCCCTCGGCCGGTGGCGGCGCGGCGCCGCGGGCGACGCGCTCGTCGGCCCGGCCGATCAGCCAGTCGCGGCTCGGCACCACCAGCCCGGCCGGGGTGAAGGCGATCTTCCGCAGCTCGGTGTGGCTGCCGGAGTCCTTGCGCCAGAGCCCGCTGACGATGTCAATGGCCTCCTCCGGCGACGCGGCGAATTCCAGCCCGGCGTACACCGGGGCGCACGCGTCGAGCCCGAGGTCCTGCGCGGACAGCCGCCGGCCGAGCCGCCGGGTGAAGACCTCGGCGATCAGCGCCGGTGTCGTGCCGCGCGGCTGCTGCCCGCGCAGCCATCGGGTGACGGAGGTCTTGTCGTAGCGCAGGTCGAGGCCGTGCTCCAGCCCTAACTGATCGACGCGCCGAGCCAGCCCTGCGTTGGAGAAGCCCGCCTCCGCGATGAGCGCGGCTAGCTGACGGTTGGGGATGCGCTGCGGGGGTCGTTCCGTCATCAGCCTGCCGGTCTCCCTGATCGCGTTCTGGAACGGCGTGAATTTAGCGCCGGCCAACGCCCTGATCGCTCCCTTCGCCCCGCATTCATCCGATCGTGTGAGGACAGATCAAATACGCATGGAAGGCCAGAGGAGTCGACCGGCCGCCTGCGGGAACGTCAGTGCGCCGCCGTACAGTGGCAGAGGCGCGGCTCCTGGGTCGGGAATCGCGCGAGAAGCACCGGAATGTGCACCACATGGTTCGAATAGGTTCGAAGAGGAGCTGCCGTGAGTGAGCTGCGCTTTGTCCACCTGGGCTTCGGGACGGACGCCGTCGAGTATCAGGAGGCATGGCAGGAGCAGCGGCGGGTCCACGCGGACCGGTTCGCGGACGGGATCCCGGACACCTGCCTGCTGCTGGAGCACCCGGCGGTTTACACCGCCGGGCGGCGCACGGAGGACAGCGAGCGCCCCCTGGACGGCACCCCGGTCGTCGACGTGGACCGCGGCGGGAAGATCACCTGGCACGGCCCGGGCCAGCTGGTCGGCTATCCGATCCTCAAGCTGCCGCGCCCGGTCGACGTGATCGCGCACGTACGGCGCCTGGAGGAGGCCCTGATCCTCGCCTGCGCCGACTTCGGCCTGGAGACCACCCGCGTCGAGGGCCGCAGCGGCGTGTGGGTGCTGGGCGACCCCGTCGCGGACCGCCCGGCGGTCGGCGGACTGAACCTGGACTTCGACCCGCGGCTGACGGACGAGGAGTTCGACCCCCGGCTCAACGGCCCGGAGTACGCCCCGTCCAACGCCGGCCAGCGCCGCGAGGACCGCAAGCTCGCCGCCATCGGCATCCGGATCGCCAAGGGCGTGACCATGCACGGCTTCGCGCTGAACTGTGATCCGGACAACACCTGGTTCGACCGGATCGTGCCGTGCGGCATCCGCGACGCGGGGGTGACCTCCCTCTCCAACGAACTGGGCCGGCGGGTTCCGGTGACCGAGGTCGTACCGGTGCTGGAGAAGCGCCTGCGGGAGGTCCTGGAGTCGGCCGAACCGCTGCCGAGAGCGGTGTAGCCCGGGAATGGGCCCCACCCGGCGCGGGTTGTCCAACCCGTAACCACCGAACGTAAACACGTACGAATTAACGGGCGTACCCTGGTGTTCGCCGAAGAATCGAAGTCGAGGGAGCCGGACGTGTCCGCTGTCGCACCCGACGGACGCAAGATGTTGCGCTTGGAGGTCCGGAACGCCCAGACCCCCATCGAGCGCAAGCCCGAGTGGATCAAGACCCGGGCGAAGATGGGCCCCGAGTACACCGAGCTCCAGGGTTTGGTGAAGCGCGAGGGCCTGCACACCGTCTGTCAGGAGGCGGGCTGTCCCAACATCTACGAATGCTGGGAAGACCGCGAGGCGACGTTCCTCATCGGCGGCGACCAGTGCACCCGGCGCTGCGACTTCTGCCAGATCGACACCGGCAAGCCGCAGGCGCTGGACCGCGACGAGCCGCGCCGCGTGGGCGAGTCCGTTGTCACGATGGACCTGAACTACGCCACCATCACCGGCGTCGCCCGTGACGACCTGGAGGACGGCGGTGCCTGGCTGTACGCCGAGACCGTGCGCCAGATCCACCTCCAGACCGCCGGGCGCGAGGCCGGCCGCACCAAGGTGGAGCTGCTCGCCCCCGACTTCAACGCGGTCCCCGCGCTGCTCGACGAGGTCTTCGCCTCCCGCCCGGAGGTCTTCGCGCACAACGTCGAGACGGTCCCGCGGATCTTCAAGCGGATCCGCCCCGGCTTCCGCTACGAGCGTTCGCTGGAGGTCATCACCAAGGCCCGCGAGGCCGGCCTGGTGACCAAGTCCAACCTGATCCTCGGCATGGGCGAGACCCGCGAGGAGATCAGTGAGGCCCTGCGCGACCTGCACGGCGCCGGCTGCGACCTGATCACCATCACCCAGTACCTGCGCCCGTCCGTGCGGCACCACCCGGTGGAGCGCTGGGTGAAGCCGCAGGAGTTCGTGGAGCTGAAGCAGGAGGCGGACGAGATCGGCTACGCCGGCGTCATGTCCGGCCCGCTGGTCCGCTCCTCGTACCGCGCCGGCCGGCTGCACCAGCAGGCGATCGAGCGCCGCGAGGCGGCGGCCTCGGCCCAGGCGATCTGAGGCCCGGTCCCGGATTCCTACGACGCGGCCCGTACCGGCCCGCCTTCACGGCGGGCACGGTACGGGCCGCGTCAACGTTTCATAGGTGTTTGACCAAGAGGTCATCCATTGGTAACACCGTTCAGTGACGATGGAAGCACGCACCGCAGCAGTACATCGGTCACACCGCACCGCCAGCCCCCCGCTGTCCTGTCACCACTTCCGCTCCCGAGGGGACCACGACATGCAGGCCGCGCCGGTTCGCGCCTCTTCCGCTCCGCCCTCCGCCCTGCCCACCACGCTCTCCGTACGGCCTCCGTCCGTCACGGGTGCCCTGCGGGCCCTGGAGGGGCTCATCATGCGCGGTGGCCAGCGCACCGCCCGCCGGAACGCCTGGACGGCGGTGCTGGAGGACCGGCGCCGGGCGAAGGACCGGCGCGAGGCGCAGCACGTGCTGGAGGCCGTGGCCGCCCCCGGTCCGCGGGCGACGTAAACTTCGCCCTATGGCGAGGAAGGAAACATCCGAGAACCCCGGGCGACTGAAGCAGATCGCCCTGACCTACAAGATGACCAAGAAGGTCGACTCGAAGGTCGGTCTTGTCGTCGCGACTGTGGGAATCGTCACCTTCGGTGTCCTCCTCGCGATCGGCTTCTGGATCGACCACCCGGTCTACCTGGGCATCCTGGGCTTCCTGCTGGCCTTCCTCGCGATGGCGATCGTGTTCGGCAAGCGCGCCGAGCGGGCCGCCTTCGGGCAGCTCGAAGGCCAGCCGGGAGCCGCCGCGGCGGTCCTTGACCAGGTCGGCCGCGGCTGGACGACGACACCGGCGGTGGCGATGAACCGCAGCCAGGACGTCGTGCACCGGGCTGTCGGCAAGGCCGGCATCGTGCTCGTCGGCGAGGGCAACCCCAACCGGGTCAAGGCCCTGCTCGCGGCCGAGAAGAAGCGCATGGCGCGCATCGTCGCGGACGTGCCGGTGCACGACATCGTCGTGGGCGACGGCGAGGGCCAGGTGCCGGTCAGGAAGCTGCGCACGACCCTGCTCAAGCTCCCGCGCGTGCTGCCGGGCGCCCAGGTGACGGCGGCCAACGACCGACTGCGGGCGCTGGGCGACCTGATGAGCAATATGCCCATCCCTAAGGGGCCAGTTCCCGGGCGTGGTCTTCGCGGTCAGAGGCCGCGAGGATGACACCCGGCCTCACCTCTCCCGTCATGTGCATGGGCGGGAGAGGGTGAAGCCGGGCCGCCGGAGTACCCCCACGACCCTCCAGAACACCCAACACGCGGTCCCAGCGCCCTGATGCACTCCAGCGCTTCCAGTGCCCGGTAAGGCCCGCAGAGCCGTACTCGGCATCCAACGCCGGCCACGCGGCTCCAGTACGGGCCTTCTTCAAGAAGGCTTCAAGCACAGTTCTGGGCGCCAGCCCTCCCTGCTGCCGGGGCACGACTCCCCCGCCGGGGAACTTCTCCACCTCCATCACGAGATCCCATGCGTGGTCGCAGAGCTCCGGGACCAGCCGCTCATTAGCGCGGAACCAGTTCCCGATCGGGCACGCCAGTCAACGGTGCATGGGGGGCGGTGGCCCGGTCAGCTCGATCTTGATGTTGAGAAGCCCAAGGAACTCTTCCCGCTGCTCAGCAGATAGATCTTCGAGCCGCTTGTGGGCCATCTGTGCCAGAGCCTGAAGGTCCTTGGCCCGCTGGTCCGCCCGCTCTACCTCTTGCTGCCATGCCTCAACTTCCGACCGGGCCTTCTCCAACTCGTCGAGCTCATCCTCTAGCGGCTTGATCGCCTTGGCGACGGCGGCCTCCGCGTCCTTCGGGGAGAGCCCTCGACGCGTTGCCTTCTTCGCAGCGACAGCCATCATGATGTCGACCGTGTCGTTCTGCTCGGCGATCTTCTGGTCGAGCTCGGCCAGCCGGGACGCGTAGTCCACCTTCTGCCCGCCCGCGTGGCCTACCCACTCGGCCGCCATGGCCTTGAGCTTCGCGGTGTCTCCCAAGAGGTCGCAGACGTTTTCCCAGGCCCATGCTTCGACGCCCTTGGCGTCGAGCTGCGAGCAGGAGCAGGTGGGTGCTCCCGCGTAGGCTTCTCTCTTGCCCGTACACACGTAGTGGGGTGCTTCCTTGGCCGGCCCGCTTCCGACGTAGTGCTTGCCGCAGAGGCTCTTGATGCGGCCAGACAGCGTGTAGATGCGTCCCGCTGAAGCAGGGCCACGGCCGGCCTTCACCGTGGCACGTCGTAGCTCTGCGACCTCTTCTACGGTGAAGATCGGGTCCAGCTTGATGATCGTGGATTCGCCCCAGACGGGGGTTCCGTCAGGCCGTAGCTGCGCGTTCTTGGGGTTGCGGAAGATGTACTGGGCGCTCAGCAGGTTCTCGTCCGTCAGGCGGGAACGGATGTTGGCCATGCTCCAGGGCCTGCCGGACCGGGTGACGAAGCTTTCAGCATTGAGGTGGAGGGCAACTTTGCGCCAGTTGCCCTTCACCCGGACGGCGATGTTTCGGGCCGCGCGAAGGACCGGCGCTTCGTGCATGGTGGTGCACGGGTCGGTGCGAGTGCAGGTCTCGCCGCCGTCGCAGTCGTCGATGACGAGGCGCTGCTCGCCCTTCTTCCCTCGGTTCTCAATGCGGTAGCCATAGCGGGCCTGCCCTCCGGGGAAGCCGCCCATCTCTGCCTTCTCCTGGATCCCGCCCTGGGTCCGCTTGCGGATGCGAGCAAGCTCCTTGAAGGCTTCATTGGCCTTCTCGCGCATCCGGGCTTCGCCGTCTTCGGTCGTGTTGTCGATGTCTTCATCAACGACGGCGACGAAGATCTTGAGGTCTTGCAGCTTCCAGACCCATTCCCAGAACACTCGGTTCTTGCGACCGATGGCTCGGGTCTCGTAGACCACGACGACGTCGAACGGGCGTGGGGTCTGTACGGCAAGGGCCATGATCTTGGTGGCGCCTTCGCGCTCCTGCCAGGGGAGCGTGCCGGATTCGCCCTCGTCCTTGAAGGTGTCGACGTGGGTCCAGCCCTTGCCGGTGATGTGCGCCGCAGTCCTCTTGCCGGTGTACGCGATGCCGTAGCCCTTGGTCTGATCCTCGGTGGATACCCGCAGGTAATCCACTGCCCTCAGCGTGAGGGTCAGGGTCAGAGCCCGAGCTGTGATGTCGATCGCGGATGTGACAGGCTTACTCATGTCAGTCCTCCAAGACTGGCCAGACCCCGGGGTGTTGGCGCACCGCCGGGGTCACCCATGCGATCATGCGACATTACGCCGTCGAGGCGGGGCGCAAACAGAATCTCCAGCATTCGACGGTGTGCGGCTAGGCGGCCCGGTAGCATTCCAAGTCACACGTGGTTGGGTGCCAACTTGGGCTGGCGCTTTCCCTGTTGGGTTCATGCCAGCAACCGACCGAGGTCCCATCGGCTTTCCGCCGTCCGGGTTCAATGCGTTGGGCTGCTTAGAGTCGGTCAGCACTTCGGTCTTCAGGCTCGGCATCGCCTTCCAAGGCGAACCCGCCCGGCCGCATTTCCTTCACCGCGAGTTCGCGAGGACGCGCGGGCACCCGGAGAAACACTCCACGAGGTACAGCCCCACAGTGGCTGACCTGAACGCGTCATCGGCGGGATGAATAGAACCAGTGTGCGGCTTTATGGGGCATCATCGCCCTGCGCCGCTTGCCTCCGGGTGCAGGTGCTTGAGCCCGGGATCACGGCGTTGATCGCAGGCTCCTTGATCACGGACCGAGAGGCAGTACAGCGCGCGAGGCTCCGCCCCGAAGGGTGAGGGCCTCGTTTTCTTCCACACTCACTCGGCCGCGCGGTGCTGCGTGTGCAGCCGCACGAGAGGGGTCGGCTCGGCCATACACATCCCAAGTTTTATGTTTCCGCAGGTCAGCGAACTGTAGGAGCAAGGGCCCGATACCCAAGGACATGCCGGTGCCGAAGGGGCGCTGAGGCGCGTACGACCACACGAGGGCGGGGCGGAACCGAGAGGTTCCGCCCCGCCCTCTTACGTGCTTACGTCGCGGGGCTCAGATCCGCACCTGAACGGCGCGGGCGAGCTTGTCGTGGAGCCCTCGGGTGTCGCGGTCCCAGATGACGGCGGGGATGACGACCACCAGGAGTACGCTGCGCAGTAGGACGCGCGGCAGCGTGAGCCGCCTGCCGCCCTCACCGACGACCCGCAGGCCGAGGAGGCGCTTCCCGGGCGTGCAGCCGACCGTACCGACGGTGATCACACTGAGTACGAAGAAGATCAGCAGGGCCCAGTTGCCCGCCTGCTGGGGCTTGCCGTCCGCCAGAAGGGCGTAGGCGATGAGCATGCACAGCGCCCAGTCGATGAAGACCGCACCGAAGCGCCGCCCGAGCGGCGCGACCGAGCCCGGCCCGCTCTCCGGCAGCCCGAGGCGCTCACCCCGGTACCCGAAGTCGACGCCCATCTCCTCGGCGGCCGCGCGCGGGCCGGAGAGCCATGAGCCGATTGCTTGCCTGTTGTCCACCCGTCCACGGTACTGCGACCGCATACGTTCCCTATGGCCCGGGTCGGGCCCACGGCGTTTCGGCCCGATGCGGGCCGCGCCCCGGTTAACCTCGGCGAAACAAATGGGTCATGCTTGGGAAATCCCGTCTCTCTAGGGTCGGCCCCAGCGCCCCACAGCGTATGGATCCCATATGGACCCGCATATGGCCCCGCACATGGACAGCGCCACCGAAGCAACCCCGACCGCTCACGGCCGGGCTAGGAGGAGTTGGATGTTCCAGAACGGCGACGACGCCAAGAAGTTCATCGCGGACGAGGAC
The DNA here is from genome assembly GCF_018614525.1 of Streptomyces sp. ISL-11. GTDB lineage: Bacteria > Actinomycetota > Actinomycetes > Streptomycetales > Streptomycetaceae > Streptomyces. The sequence continues at coordinate 41,079 of NZ_JAGGOL010000042.1, read as the reverse complement.
GTCAAGTTCGTCGATGTCCGCTTCTGCGACCTGCCTGGCGTGATGCAGCACTTCACGATTCCGGCGGCGGCGTTCGACCCGGCCGAGGAGCTCGCGTTCGACGGCTCGTCGATCCGCGGTTTCCAGGCCATCCACGAGTCCGACATGGCGCTGCGCGCGGACCTGTCGACGGCACGCGTCGACCCGTTCCGCAAGGACAAGACGCTCAACATCAACTTCTTTATCCACGACCCGATCACGGGCGAGCAGTACAGCCGCGACCCGCGCAACATCGCCAAGAAGGCCGAGGCGTACCTCGCCTCCACCGGCATCGCGGACACCGCGTACTTCGGCCCCGAGGCCGAGTTCTACGTCTTCGACAACGTGCGCTTCAACACCGCCGCGAACGAGTCCTTCTACCACATCGACTCCGAGGCCGGCGCCTGGAACACCGGTGCGGTCGAGAACAACCGCGGCTACAAGGTCCGCTACAAGGGCGGTTACTTCCCGGCCCCGCCGGTCGACCACTTCGCCGACCTGCGTGCCGAGATCTCCCTGGAGCTGGACGCCGCCGGTCTCCAGGTCGAGCGCCAGCACCACGAGGTCGGCACGGCCGGCCAGGCGGAGATCAACTACAAGTTCAACACGCTGCTGGCCGCGGCCGACGACCTGATGCTCTTCAAGTACATCGTGAAGAACGTCGCCTGGCGCAACGGCAAGACCGCGACCTTCATGCCGAAGCCGATCTTCGGCGACAACGGCTCGGGCATGCACGTCCACCAGTCCCTGTGGACCGGCGGCGAGCCCCTCTTCTACGACGAGCAGGGCTACGCGGGCCTCTCCGACACCGCCCGCTACTACATCGGCGGCATCCTCAAGCACGCCCCGTCGCTGCTGGCCTTCACCAACCCGACGGTGAACTCCTACCACCGCCTGGTCCCCGGCTTCGAGGCCCCGGTCAACCTGGTCTACTCCCAGCGCAACCGCTCCGCCGCGATGCGCATCCCGATCACGGGCTCCAACCCGAAGGCCAAGCGCGTCGAGTTCCGCGCCCCGGACCCGTCCTCGAACCCCTACCTCGCCTTCTCGGCCCTCCTCCTGGCCGGCCTCGACGGCGTCAAGAACAAGATCGAGCCGGCCGAGCCGATCGACAAGGACCTCTACGAGCTCGCCCCCGACGAGCACGCGGGCGTCCCCCAGGTCCCCACCTCCCTCCCGGCGGTCCTCGAAGCCCTTGAGGCCGACAACGAGTACCTCCAGGCGGGCGGCGTCTTCACGTCCGACCTGATCGAGACCTGGATCGACTACAAGCGCACCCAGGAAATCGCCCCGATCCAGCTGCGGCCGCACCCGCACGAGTTCGAGATGTACTTCGACATCTAAGAACATCGCAGGTCAGAGCGGGTTTCTGCTCGCTTGGGCCGTCTGTGGGCCGTCGGCCGTGTTCTTCCCTCGCGGAAGGCACGGCCGACGTTCCGTTTCTCGACCTTTGATCGCCACACGGCCGCGCTCGTCTGGGCTAGCAAGGCGTGCTGTGCAGGGGCCTATTGCCCAGGATTGACCTATGAGCAGCCCTGGAGAGGACGGACCAGAGCCTCCGCACGCAGAGAACCACCATGCGGAGGCCGTGCCGCTTGCTGAGTATCCAGCGCTCGACTTTGCTCTGGGCGAATTCCACCTGGACCGCAAGGTCCAACAGGAGCGAGCCGCACAGTTGGACACAAGAGGGGGGCTCTCATCGGCTTCTCTGGTGGGCTGGTCGGCCTCATCATTCGTAATGAGCAAGGTCATTCAAACCTACAGCTTGCGGCACTGGCCACAGCCTCAGCCGCTGCCCTAGCCGGAGCTCTGGGGGCTTTGTGGCCCCAGGCATCATCGACACTCGACCCCATGACTCTGCGGGGCTACATTACGTGGGACGTCGAAGACGCCACGCTTGAGATCATGGATACTCGCATCAAGGCGTATCAGGAAGATCAAGGCCGCGTGAGGGCAAGGTTTCAGCTGATCGGGGCCTCATCAGCCCTACTTATGACCTCTCTGGTGCTCCTGAGTCGGCCCACCGAACACCTCGTCGATCGCTGCTCCGCCGGCTAGCAAGCATCGGACTGCCTTGCTTCCTCCGCGGTCCAGCTGCCGCACGCCCGATCTTGTGCCCCCGAGGGAGAGCTGAGACCGGCTTTGTCTAATTGTGTGCTGCCGCTTCTCGTCTTGTTTGAGTTACGGTCGTGCTGCTTCACAGGCCCTACACGGTTCCAGCAAAGCAATGCTGCATCGAACAAGGGAGAAACGTGAGCACTCAAGCGCGAAGACTTCGCTCCTTATGGGGGGGGCACTGGCCGCGTGTGTCCTGCTGCTGGCGGTGGGAACACCGGCATCGGCCGGCTCCGGTCCTGAGGGTGGCCCAGGGACAGCCACTCTGGACATTGATCATCTGGTCACCTGCACAATCAATGCGGTTAAACCCAACTACAGCGGCAGCACGGTCACCGCAGTTGGATACATGAGCAGCTGTACACCGAGCACTCCGGAGGTCTGTCGTACAGAGACGGACTTACTGCGGTACTACCCCGGTCCTGGCACGTTTGAAGTCGTGGCATCGGGTTCGGTCAACTACTCGTGCCCACCAGGAAACCGAACCAGTACGGCCGTCCTCCGGGACTGCGAGTCGAACCCCGTCAACTGGTCCTACATGACCCGGACGTGGGGAACGATCTTTCACGACGGCAAGTCCATCGTCCGCCACGTGGACAGCTCCCTGCTGAACGTGAGCTGCGTCTGAGGTAGTCCGCCTCCCACTAGCGGGTAGAAACCTCAGGCCGAGGGTGTGCGGCGGCAGGCCAGCCGCATGCCCCTGGCGGGCGTCTCAGCCCACGGAAGGGAGTCAGGGTTGTGACTGCCGGACATCAGGAACCTGCTTGGCGGTTTTGCACAGAGGTGAGCCGCCGCATGCATGACGTGTGCATGCGAGACACAACATTTCACAGCGAAGTCAGCCGGATGTATCGAAAGTGGCAGGTCGATCCGGTGAGCACCGATGCGAAGGTTCGGTTACTGACATCGCTCGCGTTGTACTCGCTGATCCTGGACCGCCCATCCTCCGCCGAGCGCGACTGGGAGAAGCTCTCAACGGCTCTCGTCCTCGACACGGTGACAACCAAACCTGTTCACGAGCTCTTCGCGTCTCTTCCCGCTCTGGAGCAAGAAGACGCAGGGCACGTCCAGGCCTTGAGGCTTATGAGCTACCGCTTCGGTGCCGTCTCCGGTCCATCGGCTACAGCAAAATACTGGGCATACCTCACCGCCTTAGTCGGCCTCTTCCTGGAACAGATCGCCACGGCCACGACAGAGGAAACACCTACCTGCAAGTCCATCCTCGATGCTGGCCGATGAAACATCACATAACCACGAGCCACGTACGCGGATGCCCCCGGAAGACATCAATCCGCTCGCCGGCTTCTCCCGCGCGCGTGGGGATGATCTAGACGCCGTGCGCGACCGTGGCCCTGACGGCGGCGGGGCCCACCATGACGCGTGCCAGGCGGCGAGCCAGGACGGAGCCGATGCGGATCTGCGGCGCTAACGCTAATGCGCTGGCAGGAGACGGTTTGAGCTGCTAACGGCCCCGCTAACGTAAGCGGGGCCAGTCGCTAACACCGGGAGCTCCGCAGGGGCGATCCCGGGCCCGCCGGCGACTCGCAACAGTCAGGATGTGCGCCTCCGCTGGGCCGCCTGTGGGCCGTCCAAGGGGAACCGACGACGACCAACAACGACAGATGACGGCCACTCCCGCGCAGGTCAGCGAGCCTTGCTGACGCCGGCCCCCAGGATGAAGAGATAGCGCGTCAGTTCTTCGACATCCAAGAGCGCGCGGAGGCCCCGCGAGGGGCCTCCGGTCGGCGGGTCATGGAGCTTGCTCCTGAGCCCCGTCACCGCCCATCGGGCGGTGACGGGGCTCTTGGGTTTCGTTGGCGCAGCCGATGCGTCGCCCGTCTCGCCCAAGGGCAGTACTGCCTCATGGTCGCCATACCGCACGACATACGCGTCAGGATCGAAGCGCCCCACATCTGGTACGTCGCCACGGTGAACCCTGATGGATCGCCGCACGTGAGCCCCATGTGGGTGGGGCTCGACGGGGGGCTGGTGCTGTTCAACACCTCCATCGGGCGGGTGAAGGAACGCAATCTCCGCCGCGAACCGCGGGTGTGTCTGTCCCACGCGGATCCCGAGGACCCTTACGACCGCGTGCAGATCCGCGGCACGGCCGTCCGCTTCGTGGAGGGGGCGGAGGCGGACCGGAACATGGACCGGCTGGCGCGCACGTATCTGGGCGCCGAGCGGTTCGCATGGGGAGTTCCGGGCGAGCGGCGTGTCATCGTGCTGGTCGAGCCGTCCCGGATACGCCGGGTGTCCGGCGTCGAGCCCCTTCCGGCCGGGGCTCCGGGCAGGACATGAAGGCCGGCCGACGCCGCCGGTCACCCGGTGGGTGACCGAAGCGATTTATGCGATCGGCATACCCGGCTCATGTCGGCGGAGTAGCGTCCTCGGCCCCACCACACTCAGACCGTTCGAGCCGGAGCCCCATGTCTGCTTCCTTCCCGTCCCCTCCCTCTCATCCCTACGCGCCGGCGCCGCAGGTGCCCCGGCGCTGGTGGCAGCATCCGGCCCTGGTCATAGCCTTGTTGGTCCTCTTCCCTCCCGGCGGCATCCTGCTGGCGTGGCTGGGGCGCTGGACGACGGGCAAGAAGGTCATCGCGACGTTGCTCTCCGGCCTCTGGTTCCTGCTGATCCTTTTCTCCGACCCGCCCAAGGACACGAAGGACGACAGCAAACCGGTCGCGAAGCCCGCCGCCGCGGCGTCCCCGTCCCCCACGCCCTCCGCGACGCCCAAGAGGGATGCGCCGTCACCGACACCGACTCCGACCAGGGACCCGGTGATGCCCTCGGTGGTGAACACGTCGTACGCGGAGGCGTTGAAGGTCATCAAGAGGCTGTCCGGCGGCGATGCGCGGGCCCTCAGCGCGTATACGGATGTCGAACTTCCGAGGGTTCACGACGAGTGGACCGTCTGTTTTCAGGCCCCCGCGGCAGGCGGAAAGGTCGTACGGACGGGAACCTCCGCGGAGCTGCGCCTGGTGGAGCCGGGCACGGCGTGCCCTGAGGAGGAGAACACCGCGCTGCACCCGAAGCCCACGCGGGAGCCCGGCCCGGATCCGGACAACGGATCGACAGGCGGCGGCTCCACGGGCGGCTCCAGCACTTCGGGTGGTTCCGGCACTTCGGGCGGCAGCAGTTCCAGCGGCGGCGGGACCTCCGGTTCCGGCGGGAGCGGAGCGGGCGTCGTTCACCCCGGCTCGTACTGCTCACCCGCCGGGGCGACCGGCGTCACCAAGAAGGGCACGCCCATGGTCTGCGGCCCCGCGTCCGACGGCAGGAACCGCTGGCATTCCTGAACAACACGGCCGGCCGGAGTCGAGGGCAGAACGAAGGGCCGGAGCGGAATCGCTCCGGCCCTTCGCTTCGCCCCGCGCTCTACTCCGTGCGGTCCGTTACTTGACCGAGCCGCTCCACGTGGCTTCCTTGTAGTTCACGACGCCCGGTTCGACGCTGACCTCCATGCGGTCGCGCGCCTTGTTCTCCGGGACGAGGTAGACGTACGTGCCGGTCAGCGACTTGCCCGGATGGGGGCGGCCGGTGATGCCGTTGCCGAAGGTGATTCCCTTGCTGACGTCGTACGTGCGCTCCACGCCCGCGCCGTCGCCGTCCCGGGCGGAGACGCTGGTCAGGTCGAGGTTGACGTCCTTGTCGGTGCCGTTCTCGATGGTGACGGTCACCTTGTAGGCGACATAGCCTTCCTTGGTGCCGTACTTACTGAGTTCGGTTTCCTCGGGTTTGGCGACCGTGACCTTGAGGCCGTTCTTGTAGCGGGCCGTGTTGCCGAATTCGAGCGTGCGCTTCTCGGTCTGGACCCGGTCGTCGTCGGGCTCTTCGTCGGCCTCGTCGTCGGACTCGTCGCTCGCGTCCGGGGACGGCGTCGCCTCGGCGCTCGCCTCGGCCCTCGCCTTCTCCTTGTCGTTCTCCTTCTTCACCGCGTGGAAGAAGCCGATGGTCAGGAAGACGCCCAGGACGGCCAGTGCCATGGAGGCGGCGCCGAGCGCGGTGGCCGCGATCGACATGCCCTTGTGGGTCGCCATTCCCTTGCGCACCCGCGCCAGGCCGACCAGGCCGAGAATGAGGGCGACGATGCCCAGGGGCGCCGCGACCCAGAAGAGGAACGGCACGAGTCCGCATACCGCGCCGACGATTCCCAGCACCATTCCGGGAATGCCGAGGCCATTGCGGGGCGGCTCGGGCGGCAGCGGGAAATAGGGCGCCTGGGGCAGCGGTGCTCCCCACTGCGGCGGAGCCGACGGCACCATGGGCGGCACGGCGGGCGGCTCGGACGGCGGCGGGGGCGGGGGCGGCGGAGTCGTCATTCAGTGGTCCTTCTGGGGTGGTGCGAATTCCGGGGCCGGGCCCCATTCGGCTTCTTTGCCGACCTTTTTCGTCTTTTAGGCAAACTTGAGGAAGGGTATCCCGGCGGGCGTTCGCTGATACGACTGGGCCCTTGTCTCCTCTCGGAGACAAGGGCCCAGGGCCGGCTGGAGCGCGGTGTTCGTCCTCAGTGGCTGTCGTCGGGGATGAGCGAGCGCACCATCCGGCAGGTCGTGTTGGACGGCGGGCGAACGCCGATCCGCGCCGCGACCCTCCGTATCCGGCGGTTGTCGGCCTGCTTCGGGCGCTGGACGCCGGAGTGGAGCAGGGCGATGGCCAGACGCATGGCCTTCAGCCGGCGGTTGTGCGTCTCGTACCAGACACGTGGCCGGCCGGCGGGCAGCTTCTTCTTCGGCAGGGTGGGGAGAGTGGGCAGGTTCGGGAGAGGTGTTACGGCTGTGGCCATCGGCATCCTCCTGACGCGGTCGTGAGCCCTCGCTCAACTCCCCCTATTTTACTGCCGGGCACTGACAATCGACCCAGCTCAGGCGGCCTTTGACGGATCGCGCGATACGGTTGCGGGCATGGAGATCTGGATCAATCCCGCCTGTTCGAAGTGCCGCGGCGCCATCACCCTGCTGGACGCGGAGGGGGCCGGCTACACCGTCCGCCGCTACCTCGACGACGTACCGAGCGAGGCGGAGGTCCGCGCCGTCCTCGGCCGGCTCGGGCTCGAACCGTGGGACATCACGCGGACGCAGGAGGCGGAGGCGAAGGAGCTCGGCCTGAAGGGCTGGCCGCGCGACGCGGAGACGCGGGACCGCTGGATCGAGGCGCTCGCCCGGCACCCGAAGCTGCTCCAGCGGCCGATCATCACGGCCGACGACGGCACGGCGGTGGTGGCCCGTACGGACGAGGCCGTACGGGAGGCCCTGGCGCGGTCCGGGCGCTGACCGCGGCTCGCGGCACGGGGACCGGCTTCACAGGTGGAGCTCCGCCGGGAAGCCGGTCCAGCGCAGGTCGGCGGGAAGGTGCCGCATGTCGTTCTGGAAGAGGAGCGCGGCGGGGCGGTCCGGGGCGTAGCGGATCGCGGTGAGGGCGGCGTTGGCGTGGTCCAGGCCCAGCCAGCGCCAGTTCGGGGCGTCCATGGCGTGCCGTACGAGCCAGCCGATCAGGAAGTTGTGCGTGACGAGCACCTCGTGCCGGTCGGCGTCGCCCCGGACCGGGCCGGTGAAGCGCTCCACCGCCTCCCGGGCCAGCGCCGGTCCGCGCTCGCGGTCCTCCGGCGTGAACTGTTCCAGGAAGTCGAGGAAGCGGCCGGCGCCGTCCTTCGGCAGCTCGTACGCCTCCGGGAGGTACGGCACGTAGTCGCCGGCGGCCTCGCAGGCGTGCACGGGGACACCGGGGAGCTGCTCGCCTATGAGCCGGGCGGTCAGGGCCGCCCTTGGCAGGGGGCCGTGGTGGATCGCCGAGACGGGGAGGTGGCGGAGGCGCCGGCCGAGCAGGACGGCCTGCCGTTCGCCGGTGTCCGTCAACCCGCTCCCGTCCGGTGCCGCCTCGCCGTGCCGGACGAGATGGAGGTAGCGGGTGGCTGTTCCGGTCATCTCCGTGCTCCCTCGCGTCCCGGGGCGCTCTTCACGCCGCTCCACAGTGGACGTGGTGCCCACGACGGCGGTTCCGCGGGGCCGGAACGTCACGGGCTCCCGCGAGAACCCCGCGGCCGGCGTCGTCACCTGAGCGGAAGGCCGAGAAGCTCTTCCAGCCGGGTGACCGTGTCGGACGGGTCGGCGTCGAGGACGACGGCCATGCCGAGGTCGCGGGCGGGTGCGAGATTGCGCGCGCTGTCGTCCACGAAGACGCAGGCGTCGGCGGGGAGTCCCATGAGGCCGAGCGCCGTCGCGTAGATCGGCGGTTCGGGTTTACGGGTTCCGTGGTGCCCGGAGAGGACGACGGGGTCGTACCGGGTGTCGAGTTCGTAGCCCGCGTAGGGATCGTAGGGCGTGGAGCCGAGGCTGTTCGAGAGGATGCCGACCCGTACGCCCGCCCGGTGGGCGGCCTGGGCCGCGTCGATCAGCGTGGGTTCCGGGCGGAGGCCGGCCAGGACGCGGCCGAGCAGATCGGTGGCGTCGACGCTCAGCAGGGGCGCCGTGCGTGCGTTCCACTCGGCCTGGCTGATCAGCCCCCGCTCCAGGCTCGTGTACAGCTCGCGTCCCACCGGGTCCGTGGAGATGACGTTCAGAAAGGCGTCGGGGGCGAGTCCCTCGCGCAGGCAGAAGGCTTCGGTCGCGTCGGCGATCGGGGTCGTCAGGACTCCGCCGAAGTCGAGGAGCAGACCTCGGGGCCGGTCGCCGGTGTGGCTGGGCATGGGGGCTCCTCCTGCTGGTGCGGTGGGCCCCTTGTTCCTTCCGGCTCCTTCGGCCGGTCAAACGAAACGGTCGCTTCCGATGATCTGACCACACCCAGAGGACGATGACCGCGCGAAGTCGACCGCTTCCGTAGGGCAATTGATCACCTGAAGGCTATCCGGAGGTAACTCCCCCTGATTTGATGTGGGCGGCGCGTCGTCCCCCCAGCAACGGGGGTCACGCCCGTATCTGTGCCGTCACCGTCCCCGCCCCACAAGGGAGATGCAGTGCCGCTCGTCCAGCACGCCAGAACCACCGCCTCCGCGCTCGCCACCGCTCTCGCGGCCGTTGCCCTGACCGCGGCGCTGCCGCAGACGGCCGAGGCCGCTTCGGGCGGCGCCACCGCCGCTGCGGTGCCGGAGCTCAAGGTGCTCACGTACAACACCTTCCTCATGAGCACGAGCCTCTACCCGAATTGGGGGCAGGACCACCGGGCCAAGGCGATTCCCGCCGCCGGATTCTTCGGGGGAAATGACGTCGTCGTCCTGCAGGAGGCATTCGACAACGGCGCCTCGGACGCGCTGAAGGCCAATGCCGCCGGGCAGTACCCGTATCAGACGCCGGTCGTCGGGCGGAGCAAGGGCGGCTGGGACGCGACGAGCGGGAATTACTCCACCACGACGCCGGAGGACGGCGGTGTCGCGGTGCTCAGCAAGTGGCCCATCGTCCGCAAGGAGCAGGTGATATTCAAGGACGCGTGCGGGTCGGACTGGTGGTCCAACAAGGGCTTCGCCTACGTGGTGCTGAACGTGAACGGCACGAAGGTGCACCTCGTGGGAACGCACACGCAGTCGACCGACAGCGGCTGCAAGGCGGGCGAGGCCGCGGCGGACCGGGCCAAGCAGTTCCGGCAGATCGACGCGTTCCTCGACGCGAAGAACATTCCGGCGGGTGAACAGGTCATGCTCGCGGGCGACTTGAATGTCGATTCGCACAGCGCCGAATACGCGTCGATGCTCGCGGACGCCGACCTCGCGCCGGCGGATTCCCGCACCGGACACCCGTACTCCTTCGACACGAAGGAGAACTCGATCGCGGCCTACCGGTACCCGACGGACGGGCGCGAGGACCTCGACTACGTGCTGCACCGCAACGGCCACGCCCGGCCCGCGGCCTGGCGGAACGCGGTGGTCAAGGAGTCGTCCGCGCCGTGGACCGTCTCCAGCTGGGGCAAGGACTACACGTACACCGACCTGTCCGACCACTACCCGGTCGTGGCCGGCACGAGCTGAGCACCGGCGGACCGGTCACCGCCGAGTCGGTTGTCAGTGGCGGGTGGCAGGATCTTCCTACGCGGGCCGCTGAAGGCGGGCGGCTCACCGATCGAGGGGGATCCATGCTGCCCATCACCGTGAACACCGAGTCCGGCGAGGTCCGTTCGGAGGTCACCGCCGAGGAACTGGCCGAGCTGATCGGCCGTCTGGGCGGGGACGGGGACCGGTTCGCGGTGGTCGAGCGGCTGGGGAGCGGGGACGAGGGGGAAGAGGCGGACCGGGACGGCGACGGGGGCGACCACTACATCCAGACCTGGCACGAGGGCGACGGCCCGTACGAGGTGGAGTACCGCGAGGGTTCGGCGGAGCGGCACTTCGGGGTCCGGATGAACGACGCGGAGGAGGTCGCCGCCGTCTTCGTGGCATGGGCGCGGGGTACGGAGGGGTGGGCCGACGGCCACGCCTGGGAGCGGGTCGAGCTGCCGGCCGCCGACGAGGAGGCGGAGGAGCCCGAGGGGGAGCTCGACCCCGCGCTGCTGGAGGAGGCCGAGGATCATGCCCGGATGCTGGTCCACCGCGCGTTCGACACCGCCGAGGAGGTCGCCGAGGCCGTGTCCGACTACTTCTACGCCGACGGCGGTACGCCGGTGCCCGTGGCGGCCGCCCGGAGGATCGTCGGACGGCTGTGGCGCGAGCGCCTGGCGGAGCAGGAGACCTGGCCCGAGGTGACGGACTTCGACCGGCTGTCGGACGCCTTCGCGGCCCTGGAGAAGCGGGGCGTCACCGCCCGCATGCACTTCACCTGCTGCGGGAACTGCGGGCGCACGGAGATCGGGGCCGAGGCGGCCCCCGGCGATCACGGCTTCGTCTTCTTCCACCACCAGAGCACCGAGGCGGCCGCCGAGGGACACGGCCTGTCCCTGTCGTACGGCGGCCACTGGGCGGGTCCCGACGCGGACGCGGAGCAGGCGCGCGAGGTCACCGCGGCCGTCGGGCGCGAGGTGGTGGCGGCGCTCACCGGGGCGGGACTGCCGGCGGTGTGGGACGGCGACCCGGACCGGGTCATAGACGTCGAGCCGATGGGCTGGCGCAAGCGGCTCCCGGCGAGCTGAGGGCCCGGGACGGGCCGGTCGGGTCGTGTCGTGCGCACCACCGCTGCGCGGCGGTGTCCTCAATCTCCCCCAGCTACCGCTGGGAGGTGCCCCCAGACGGGCTTGTTTCGGCTGAGCCCGGCCACAATCAGCCCGTCCGGCGATTGAGGACGCGCCCGCAGGGCGCCCGCCGCCGCAGGCGGCAAAGACGACCCGCAGCCGAAGACCCGCCAGGCACGCCCCCAGGGCCGGCATTCCGGGCGCGCCAAGACCCCCGCCCGTAAGCCCACCCCACGGACGCCAAGGTTCCGTATCAACCGCCGGGAGGCCCCTGCTGCCCCGTCGCAGGTCATGCTTCAATAGGGGCATGGCCAGCTTCCAGAACACCGCGACGGGTCGCAGCGACCTGGAGCCTTTCTGGCCGTCCCGTCAGCACCACGACTTCGACCGAGTGTGTTGCCGCGCGACCTTCGCGCAGGCCCGCTCCTCCCGCTGACCCCACGTCGAAGTCAGCCGCCGGTCCCTCGTCCGGCCCATGCCCGCGCCTCGCACGTCCCTCGACGGTCACTTCGCGCGAAAGAGCTGAGCTCTCCATGACGAACCTCCGTACCCTGACCGTGCCCGCCACCGCCGCCCGCGCCGCCCACCCCCAGGCCGCACCCGCCACCGCCCCCGCCGCCCAGCCCGCACACCGCCACCGGCTGCGGGCCGTCGCCCCCGACGAGGTGGCACCGGTCGCCGAGCTGCTGCACTCCGGGGCCGCGACATGGCTGCCCGCGCCGCAGCACACCGTGCCCACGCTGCCGGGCCGGCCGCCGATGATCGGCTACCTGGTGCTCGTACCGGCCGAGCAGCCGGCCCCCGGGGCCGGGCCGGCCGCCGAGGGGGGCGACGCGCTCGTGCGCATCGACCCCGAGCAGCGGGCCGCCTACGTCTCGGGCCGGCTGCTGGACCTGACCTACCTGGAGTTCGAGCTGCTGGCCCACCTCGTCGCGCACCCCCACCGGGTGCACACGCGCGACCAGTTGGTGACCACGGTCTGGGGCTACGGACACGTGGGCGACGGGCGCACGGTGGACGTCCACGTGGCCCGGCTCCGCCGCAAGATGGGCGCCGAGCACCGCGCCTCGATCGTGACCGTCCGCCGGGTGGGCTACAAGTACGCGCCGCCGGCCTCCTACTGAGGGCGTCGCTCCGGGCGTCGTACGGCCGCGCCGTCGGCCGCCCGGGGCGGGGCACGGGACGAAGCAGTGAGGTGGGAGGGGGGGGTTAGGTACACCATGGTCAGGGCAGTACCCCCCGTGACCATGACAGGCGGGACCCGCAGACTGGTGCCGTGCCCGGGAAAAGGGCGCTGACGAGCACGGACCGTCGCGGGGAGACACACATGAAGGTCGGCACCGCTCTGCTCGCCGGAGCCCGCGGGCTATGGCTGGTGATCTACGGGCTGGTGACGTCCGCTCTGCTCTTCAGCCTCACCCTGGTCTCGCTCGTCCTCATCCCGCTGGGGATCGGCGTCTTCACCACCCCGGTCCTCATCGGTGCCACCCGCGCCTACGCCAACCAACGCCGCGCCCAGGCCCAGGACTGGGTCGGCGTAGGGATCGCGGCACCGTACCGGCCACTGCCCGCCCCGCGCCCGGGCGTCGTGGGACAGCTGGAGCGGTGCACCAGCCTGCTCAAGGACAAGGCGACCTGGCGCGACCTCCAGTGGCTGCTGACGGACATGACCGCCGGCACGGTGGTGGCCCTGCTGCCGGCGGCGCTGCTCCTCTACGCGCTCTGGGGCCCGGTGCTGGCCTGTGGCGTGTGGAAGCCGATCGTGCGGGCCGACGGCACCCAGTGGTTCGCGTTCGTCCCCATCACCAGCCAGTTCACCGCCAACCTGGCGGCCGGCACCGGGCTCGCGTTCGGCCTCCTCGGCATCTTCGTCAACCAGGCTTTGCTGCGCGGCCACTTCCTGATGTCGAAGCAGTTCCTCCAGCCCACCCGGGAGCAGGAGCTGGCGCTGCGCGTCGACCGGCTCACCGAGTCCCGCCATGACGCGGTCGACAGCTCCGCCGCGGAGCTGCGCCGCATCGAGCGCGATCTGCACGACGGCGCCCAGGCCCGGCTCGTGGCCATGGGCATGAGCCTGGGCACGATCGAGGCGCTGATCGAGAAGGACCCGGCACAGGCCAAGCAGCTGCTGGCCGCGGCCCGCGCCCACTCCGCCGAGGCGCTGACCGAGCTGCGGGACCTTGTGCGCGGCATCCACCCGCCCGTTCTCGCCGAGCGCGGCCTGGGCGATGCCCTGCGGGCGCTGGCGCTGCGGATGCCGCTGCCCGTCGAGGTGGACGTGGAGCTGACGGGCCGGGCCGAGGCGCCGGTCGAGTCGGCCGCGTACTTCGCGGTCAGCGAGGTCCTCACCAACGCCGCCAAGCACTCCGGCGCCCGCCGTGTCCGGCTCGACGTGCACCACACGGAAGGGTCGCTCCGCATCGCCGTCACCGACAACGGCCGCGGCGGCGCGCAGGCGCCGTCCTCCGGCGGCGCGGGCACCGGGCTCCTCGGCATAGAGCGCCGCCTCGGGGCGTTCGACGGCGTGCTGGCCGTCAGCAGCCCGGTCGGCGGCCCCACGATGGTCACGATGGAGATCCCCTGCGAGCTGCGGTGACGCCCGGCCCGCAGGGCCGGTGACAACCCGTCATCTTCCCCGCCGGTCCGGTACCCCGGCCCCGGATCGGCGACCATGGCGGGTGAAAGCGCCCCCGATCCGGGGGCCGCCGATCTCCCCGACCATGGAGTTGCCCGTGCGCGTTGTGCTCGCCGAAGACCTGTTCCTCCTGCGGGACGGCCTGGTCCGGCTGCTGGAGGCGTACGACTTCGAGATAGCCGCGGCCGTGGAGAGCGGCCCCGAGCTCAGCCGGGCGCTGGCGGAGCTGAAGCCGGACGTGGCGGTCGTGGACGTACGGCTGCCGCCGTCGTTCACGGACGAGGGCCTGCAGTGCGCGCTGGCGGCGCGCCGGGAGACGCCCGGGCTGCCCGTGCTGGTGCTCTCCCAGCACGTGGAGCAGTTGTACGCCACGGAGCTGCTGGCCGGCAGCAGCCGGGGCGTCGGGTATCTGCTGAAGGACCGGGTGGCCGAGGTGCGCGAGTTCGTGGACGCGGTGGTGCGCGTCGCGCGCGGGGGCACCGCGCTGGACCCCGAGGTCGTCGCACAGCTGCTGGGCCGCAGCCGCAAGCAGGACGTGCTGGCCAACCTGACACCGCGCGAGCGGGAGGTCCTCGGTCTGATGGCCGAGGGACGGACGAATTCCGCTATCGCCCGTCAGCTGGTGGTCAGCGACGGAGCCGTCGAGAAGCACGTCAGCAACATCTTCCTGAAGCTCGGGCTGTCGCCCAGTGACGGGGATCACCGCCGGGTGCTGGCGGTGCTCACCTACCTCCGGTCCTGACCGGCCGGCCGGCCCTCCCGCCTCGGGAGTGTCCAGGTGGGAGGGCCGGCCCGGCGAGGTCCTAGAACCAAAGACCTAGGGGACGGCGTCCTACCGAGCGGGGAGCCAGGGTCAACAAACCTTGCTTTACCAGGACAGAACGGCGCCACATCCTCGCCCTTGTCTTGTGATCCATCCCAGGTAGGTGACCCTTACCCACGTACGATGGCGGTGGGTAAGCCGGTCGGCACCACCACGTGCGGACCGCCGCCACGAGGGAGGTCCGAAGCAGTGACCAGCCAGGTCAGTAGCCCGGCCGAGCAGGCCGAACCAGCCGAGCAGCCGGGTGGGGCCGCCCCGCCCGCCGCGGAGCGGGAGCCGTCGCTCTCCGCCCCGGGCCGGCCCGCGGCCGACGGCGCCGAAGGCGCCAAGGAGGTCCGGAAGCTGGAGCGGGTGATCATCCGGTTCGCGGGGGACTCGGGTGATGGCATGCAGCTCACCGGTGACCGTTTCACGTCGGAGACGGCGTCGTTCGGCAACGACCTGTCCACGCTGCCGAACTTCCCCGCCGAGATCCGCGCCCCCGCCGGCACCCTGCCGGGCGTCTCCTCTTTCCAGCTGCACTTCGCCGACCACGACATCCTCACCCCGGGTGACGCCCCGGACGTGCTCGTCGCGATGAACCCGGCGGCACTGAAGGCCAACATCGCGGACGTACCGCGTGGCGCGGAGATCATCGTCAACACCGACGAGTTCACCAAGCGCCCCATGGCCAAGGTCGGCTACGCCACCTCCCCGCTGGAGGACGGCTCGCTGGACGGCTACCGCGTCCACCCCGTGCCGCTGACCACCATGACGATCGAGGCCCTGAAGGACTTCGGCCTGTCGCGGAAGGAGGCCGAGCGCAGCAAGAACATGTTCGCCCTCGGTCTGCTGTCGTGGATGTATCACCGGCCGACGCAGGGCACGGAGTCGTTCCTGCGCAAGAAGTTCGCGAAGAAGCCGGAGATCGCCGAAGCCAACGTCGCCGCGTTCCGGGCGGGGTGGAATTTCGGTGAGACGACGGAGGACTTCGCCGTCTCCTACGAGGTCGCCCCGGCGACGGCCGCGTTCCCGACGGGTACGTACCGCAACATCTCGGGGAACCTGGCCCTGTCGTACGGGCTGATCGCCGCCTCGAAGCAGGCGGACCTGCCCTTGTACCTGGGTTCGTACCCGATCACGCCGGCCTCCGACATCCTGCACGAGCTGTCGAAGCACAAGAACTTCGGCGTGCGGACGTTCCAGGCCGAGGACGAGATCGCCGGCATCGGCGCGGCCCTGGGCGCCGCCTTCGGCGGGTCGCTCGCGGTGACGACGACGTCGGGTCCGGGTGTGGCGCTGAAGTCGGAGACGATCGGGCTGGCGGTCTCCCTGGAGCTGCCGCTGCTGATCGTCGACATCCAGCGCGGCGGCCCCTCGACCGGGTTGCCGACGAAGACCGAGCAGGCGGACCTGCTCCAGGCGATGTACGGGCGCAATGGCGAGGCGCCGGTGCCGGTGGTCGCGCCGCGCACGCCGGCGGACTGTTTCGACGCGGCCCTGGACGCCGCACGCATCGCCCTGGCCTACCGCACCCCGGTGTTCCTGCTGTCCGACGGCTATCTCGCCAACGGCTCCGAGCCGTGGCGGGTCCCCGAGACGCACGAGCTGCCCGACCTGCGCGTGCAGTTCGCCACCGGCCCGAACCACACCCTGGCCGACGGCACCGAGGTGTTCTGGCCCTACAAGCGTGACCCCCACACCCTGGCCCGCCCGTGGGCCGTCCCGGGCACGCCGGGGCTTGAGCACCGCATCGGCGGAATCGAGAAGCAGGACGGCACGGGCAACATCTCCTACGACCCGGCCAACCACGACTTCATGGTCCGCACCCGCCAGGCCAAGATCGACGGCATCGAGGTCCCGGACCTGGACGTCGACGACCCGGACGGCGCACGGACCCTGGTCCTGGGCTGGGGATCGACCTACGGGCCGATCACGGCCGCCGTGCGCCGCCTGCGCGCGGAGGGTCTGCCCATCGCGCAGGCCCACCTGCGCCACCTCAACCCCTTCCCCCGCAACCTCGGCGAGGTCCTGAAGGGCTACGACAAGGTGATCGTCCCCGAGATGAACCTCGGCCAGCTCGCCACCCTCATCCGCGCGAAGTACCTGGTGGACGCCCACTCCTACAACCAGGTCAACGGCATGCCGTTCAAGGCCGAGCAGCTCGCCACGGCTCTCAAGGAGGCCATCAATGACTGAGGCGCTGAAGCTGGTGCCCAAGGCCGAGGCCAAGCAGTCCATGAAGGACTTCAAGTCCGATCAGGAAGTGCGCTGGTGCCCCGGCTGCGGTGACTACGCGATCCTGGCCGCCGTCCAGGGCTTCATGCCCGAACTCGGCCTCGCCAAAGAGAACATCGTCTTCGTCTCCGGCATCGGCTGCTCCTCCCGCTTCCCGTACTACATGAACACCTACGGGATGCACTCCATCCACGGCCGCGCCCCGGCCATCGCCACCGGCCTCGCCTCCTCCCGCCCCGACCTCTCCGTCTGGGTCGTCACCGGCGACGGGGACGCCCTCTCCATCGGCGGCAACCACCTCATCCACGCCCTCCGCCGCAACGTGAACCTGAAGATCCTGCTGTTCAACAACCGGATCTACGGGCTCACCAAGGGCCAGTACTCCCCGACCTCCGAGGTCGGCAAGATCACCAAGTCGACGCCCATGGGGTCGCTGGACGCGCCGTTCAATCCGGTGTCGCTGGCCATCGGCGCCGAGGCGTCCTTCGTGGCGCGCACGGTCGACTCCGACCGCAAGCACCTCACCGAGGTCCTGCGGCAGGCGGCCGACCACCCCGGCACGGCGCTGGTGGAGATCTACCAGAACTGCAACATCTTCAACGACGGCGCCTTCGAGGCGCTGAAGGACAAGCAGCAGGCCGAAGAGGCGGTCATCCGCCTCGAGCACGGGCAGCCCATCCGTTTCGGCGCCGACCGGAGCAAGGGCGTCGTGCGGGACACGGCGACCGGAGATCTGAAGGTCGTCACGGTCACCGCGGACAACGAAGCCGACATCGTGGTCCACGACGCCCACGCGGCGTCGCCCACCACCGCCTTCGCGCTCTCCCGCCTCGCCGATCCCGACACGCTCCACCACACCCCCATCGGCGTCTTCCGCAGCACCGAACGCCCCGTGTACGACACCCTCATGAACGACCAGCTGGAGACAGCGGTCGAGCAGAAGGGCAAGGGCGACCTCGCCGCGCTCCTCACCGGCGGCGACACCTGGACCGTCGTCGGCTGATTCCGGCGCGCATCCACCGGCCGGGCACCCATCGGGTGCCCGGCCGGTCGCTTGTCACGGGCTTGCCGGGCGCCTGTCATGACCGTTATGTGATACGGGCATGACACCGCCCGGGGTGCGGCGCTACCTTCGCAAAGTCGCCGTCGCCCCGCCCCCCTCGGAGGAATCCGTGAGCCCACCGCCCCCGCCCCGGAACGAGACCCGCACCGGCCTGCTGTGCGCTGTCGCCGCGTACACGATCTGGGGGCTCTTCCCTCTGTACTGGCCGCTGTTGGAGCCGACCGGGGCCGTCGAGATCCTGGCGCACCGCATGGTGTGGTCGCTCGCCGCCGTCCTGGTCGTGCTGACCGTCACCCGCCGCTGGAACTGGATACGCCCGCTGCTGCGGCAGCCGAAGCGGCTGGGGATGATCGCGCTGGGCGCGCTGTTCATCTCGGTGAACTGGGCCACGTACATCTGGGCCGTGAACGCCGGGCACGTCGTGGAGACGTCGATGGGGTACTTCATCAACCCCCTCGCCAGCATCGCCCTCGGCGTCCTCGTGCTGCGCGAGCGGCTGCGCGCGGTGCAGTGGACCGCGGTCGGCATCGGGGCGGCCGCCGTGGTCGTGCTGGCCGTCGGGTACGGCAAGCCGCCGTGGGTCGCGCTGACGCTGGCGGCGACGTTCAGTACGTACGGCCTGGTGAAGAAGAAGGTCGGGCTGGGCGGGCTGGAGTCGATGGCCGCCGAGACGGCCGTGCAGTTCCTGCCGGCGCTGGGTTTCCTGGTGTTCCTGGGGGCGCGCGGCGAGAGCACGTTCGCGGCCGCGGGCGCCGGGCACGCCGCGCTCCTGATGGGCACCGGCGCGATCACCGCACTGCCGCTCATCTGCTTCGGCATCGCGGCCGTGCGGCTGCCGCTGTCGGTGATGGGGATGCTCCAGTACCTCGCGCCCGTCTTCCAGTTCGGCCTGGGGCTGACCTACTTCCACGAGGCGATGCCGCCCGAGCGGTGGGCCGGCTTCGCACTGGTCTGGCTGGCGCTGGCGCTGCTGACCTGGGACGCGCTGCGTACGGCCCGGACCGCCCGGATGGAGCTGCGGGCGGCGCGGAGCAAGGCGGAGCAGGCAGAACAGGCGGAGCCGGCCGCGAATGTTCACACACAAAACACACTCGCCCCAGAGGCCCCAGAAGCAACAGCTCAGGGCCGGTAGGGCGCCGCCCGATATCCGGAAAGCGGTGTCCTGTGTCCGAAATCCGCCCTTGACGCTCTTTCGGGGCGGCCCCAACATCATGGCCACGTCAAATGGAGTTGGGAGCCCCCCATGCTTGAACTCACCGGACCAACCCTGCCCCGAAGAACCCGCGCCATGGCCCTCCTGGCCACCGGCGCGGCCCTCACCGCCACTCTGCTCGGTGTGGCCTCCGGCCCGGCCCTGGCGGCTCCCACCGCCGCCCAGGCCCCGGCCGGAGCCGCCGCCCCCGACATCTCCGTCGCCAACGTCAAGGCGCACCTCAACCAGCTCCAGTCGATAGCCACCGCCAACGGCGGCAACCGCGCGCACGGCCGCAGCGGCTACAAGGCGTCGCTCGACTATGTGAAGGGCAAGCTGGACGCCGCCGGATTCACCACCACCGTGCAGCAGTTCAGCTCCAGTGGTGCCACCGGCTACAACCTCATCGCCGACTGGCCCGGCGGCGACCTCAACCACGTGGTCTTCGCCGGCGCCCACCTCGACTCGGTGAGCGCGGGTCCGGGCATCAACGACAACGGCTCGGGCTCGGCCGGCATCCTGGAGACGGCCCTCACCGTGGCCCGCGAGGGCTACAAGCCCGGCAAGCACCTGCGGTTCGGCTGGTGGGGCGCGGAAGAGCTCGGCATGGTCGGCTCGAAGTACTACGTCAACAGCCTGCCGTCGACCGAGCGCGCCAAGATCGACGGCTACCTCAACTTCGACATGATCGGCTCGCCCAACCCGGGCTACTTCGTCTACGACGACGACAGCGCGATCGAGGGCGTCTTCAAGGGCTTCTTCGCCACCCGGAACATCGCCACCGAGATCGAGACCGAGGGCGACGGGCGCTCCGACCACGCGCCGTTCAAGAACGCGGGCATAGCCGTCGGCGGCCTCTTCAGCGGCGCGGACTACCGCAAGACCGCCGCGCAGGCGCAGAAGTGGGGCGGCACGGCGGGCCAGGCGTTCGACCGCTGCTACCACGCCTCCTGCGACACCTCGGCGAACATCGACGACAAGGCGCTCGACAACAACAGCGACGCCATCGCCCACTCGGTCTGGACGCTGAGCGGCGGCTCCACCACCCCGCCCGGCTCCTCCTTCGAGAACACCACCGACGTGCCGATCCCCGACGCCGGTGCGGCCGTCGAGTCACCGGTCAACGTCACCGGCGTCACCGGCAACGCGTCCTCCGCCCTGAAGGTCGCGGTCGACATCAAGCACACCTGGCGCGGTGACGTGGTCATCGACCTCGTCGGGCCGAGCGGGCGCGCGTACCGGCTGAAGGACTCCAGCGGCAACGACTCGGCGGACAACGTCATCGCCTCGTACACCGTCGACGCGTCGGGCGAGACGGCGAACGGGACGTGGAAGCTCCGCGTCCAGGACATCGCCGCGCAGGACACGGGCTACATCGACAGCTGGAAGCTGACCTTCTAGTCCGCCGGGCCCAACCGGCTGATCCGCCGGGGCTCAACCGGCTGGTTCCGCCCGGGCTGCCCGGACCCACCGGCCCGCCCGGACCGGCGGGCCACATGGACCACTCCGAGGGCACAACCCCGCAAGAGGGCTCGGGGGATCGACACGATCCCCCGAGCCCTCGATCCATGCCCGGCCCAGCGTGGCCCGCGGCCTGCTGTGCCCCGCTGCTCGCTGCTCGCTACGCCTTGATGTCCTTCGCCGTGAACCGCGCCCACGCCGCCGAGCCGAAGACGGCCGCGTAGAGCAGCTGGAGGCGGGCGTTGTCCAGGATCTGGTCCCAGTAGACCGGCTGTCGCAGCAGGTCCGCGAAGCTCAGCCAGTGGTGGGGGAAGAGATACGGCTGGACGGCGTGCAGCTGCGGGAACTGGTCGAGGATCTGGACCGTGATCAGCAGGCCCACCGTGGTGGCCATCGCCGCGATGCCGCTGGTGGTGAGCGTGGAGACGAACAGGCCCAGCGTCGCCACCCCCACCAGCGAGAGCGCCACCACGCCCGCGATCGCCAGCGCGCGCAGCAGCCCCTCGGCGAAGGACACGGTCGTCCCGCTGATCAGGGTGACCTCGCCGACCGGGAAGAGCAGCGCCCCGACGGCGAGCGCCGAGGCGGCGACGACGAGCGTGGCCACCAGGCAGAAGGCCAGCGTGGCGGTGTACTTGGCGAGCAGCAGCCGGGTGCGGCCGGCCGGGGCGACGAGGAGGTAGTGCAGGGTGCCCGCGCTCGCCTCGCCGGCTATCGCGTCGCCCGCGACGACGCCTATCGCCATCGGCAGGAAGAACGGCAGGGTCGCGGCCAGGGAGGTGAAGACCAGGAAGAGACCGTTGTTGGTGACCTGGCCGAGGAACGCCGGGCCGCCGCCGGATCCGCCCACGGTGCCGCCGCCGCTGGTCTCGATCTTCACGGCGATGCCGACGAGGACGGGGACGGCCGCGAGCACGCCGAGCAGCGCGATCGTGCGCCACCGGCGGAACACCGTGCCGATCTCGCTGCGGAAGAGCGAGAGCTGCCACAGCGGGTTCGGTGCCCTCGCCGCCGTGCCCGCCACCGGCTCAGCCCGCGACATCGAAGCCCTCCCCCGTGAGCGCCACGAACGCGTCCTCCAGCGAGGCCCGTTCCCTGCCGAAGGCCCGTACGCGCACGCCCGCCCCGACCAGCGCCGCGTTGAGGTCCGCGAGGTCGGGCGCGGTGGTGGCGGGCAGCTCGCCGGTGACGTGCTCGTCGACGACCACGAGATCGCTCACGCCGAGCTCCTTCAGGACGCGGACGGCGTCCGCGGTGTCGGGGGTGGTCACGGCCAGCCGGCCGCGGGTGGACGAGGCCAGTGAGGCGACCGTGCCCTGGGTGAGCAGCCGGCCCTGGGCCATGACGGCGGCGTGCGTGCACACCTGCTCGATCTCGTCCAGGAGGTGCGAGGAGAGGAAGACGGTGGCGCCGTCGGCCGCGAGCTCCCGGACGAGGGTGCGGATCTCGCGCATGCCCTGCGGGTCGAGGCCGTTGGTCGGCTCGTCCAGGACGAGCAGCTCCCGTGGCTGGAGCAGGGCCGCGGCCAGGCCCAGGCGCTGCTTCATGCCCAGGGAGTACGCGCGGGCCTTCTTGCCCGCGGCGGCGACCAGGCCCACCCGGTCCAGGGCCGCGTCGGCGCGGGCGGCCCTGGTGCGGGGGTCGGCCGTGGGGTCGGCGGCGTCGAAGCGGAGGAGGTTGTCGCGGCCGGTGAGGAAGCCGTAGAACGCGGGCCCTTCTATCAGCGCACCCACCTTGGGCAGGACGCGCCGCCCGGCGCGCGGCATCGGCTCGCCGAGCACCTCGGCAGTGCCCGAGGACGGCTCGATCAGCCCCATCAGCATCCGGATCGTCGTGGTCTTCCCCGAGCCGTTGGGCCCCAGGAAGCCGAAGACGCTGCCCCGCGGCACCACGAGGTCGAGCCCGTCCACGGCGAGCTGGCCACCGCGGTAGCGCTTGCTGAGCCCACGCGTGCGGATCGCGGCGGGCGGCTCCTCCACCGGTACCCCCTTCCGTTCATCCGGCCCGGCGCGGGCCCCGCCTCGCGGCGGGGGCGCGACGCCGGGCCGGGCCGGCTACTTCGCCGCCTTGATCAGCGCGTCCTTGGTGACCGCGCCGACGTATACCCTGCCGTCGTCCGTGATCAGGGCGTTGACCAGGCGGGTGGAGAAGAGGTGGCCCGAGCCGAAGGGGCCCGTCACCTTGCTGCCGAACTTCTCCATCAGGCCGCCCGCGGGGGCGCTCTTGCCCGCGCTGCCGCCCTTGCCGGCGGCCTCGGCGCCCTGCGGCGCCTTGAACTCGGCGATCGAGGTCCAGCTCTTGCCGATCACGTTCATCCCCGAGAGGCCGGACATGCCGGGCAGCTCGCCGGGCGTACCCGGGCGCGCGCCCTTGTGCTCCGCGCCGTCCTTGAAGAAGCCCTTGTCGTCCTCGGTGACCTTGGCGCCCTTCGGCGGCGTGAAGTCGAAGGTGCCCGCGCTCGGCCTGGAGAAGTCGACCTTGGTGAAGGCCGCGTCCACGATGGCCTTGCCGCCGGTCCGGGGAGCGAGGGTGAACTTCAGCGGCGTACCGGTCTTGGCGTCGACCGCGATGCGGACCGCGCCGATCGTCGACTCGGCCGCCTTCGGCTTGATGGCCAGCTGGTAGGCGTCGCGGCCGGCCACCTTGGCCGTGCCGTCGACCGTGACGGAGGTCGAGTCGTCCACGGCGGCGAGGGCCTTCTTCGCCAGCTCCTGCGGCGAGGCGCCGCGCAGCTCCTCGGGGGCCGCCCGGTGCCCGGGACCGGCCTTCTCCCGCGGGACGGTGGAGTGGTGGACGGTGTTGCTGCCGCTGTCGTACGCCCACGCCTGGTCGCCGTTGCGGATCAGGCTGTACTCCGCGGCGCGCTCGACGACCGACAGCCGCTGCTTGTCGGGGCCGTCGACGGCGAACCGCAGCGTGTGCGTACCCGAGGCGAGCTCGGTGAGCTTCTGCTGCGGGGAGACGTCCGAGCCGCCCTGCTTGCCGCCCTTGCCGCCCTCGGCCGCGCCACCGAGCGAGATGCCCGACGGCAGCGAGGGCAGCCCCAGGTCGGTGGATATCTTCACCGAGCCGGACATCTGCTGCACGTCCGACTTGGCGGCCTTGGCGATGAGCTCTTCCGCGCTGATCTTCGGCAGATCGGGGTCACCGCTGCTCGCGAGCGCCGAGGTGATGCCGATCGTGGCCGCCGCGATCCCGGCGACCGCGACGGGCACGGCATAGCGGACGGCTTTGCGGCGGCTTCGGGTGTCCGGTGCGTCCGGTGCGGGCCGGCCGCTCTCCGCGGTGCCCTGGGTCGGTTCATTCGGTGCCATGTGGTCTACCTCCGTCGTCGCGGCGGTCATCACGTGCCCTGCACTCGCCCACCCCCCGGGCCTCATTGTGGCCCGGCCGCTCGGCGGTGGAACGGGGAACCGGAGGTTTTCCCCGGTTCATGACGCTCTCGATTCCACCAAAAGGCACCCCGTCCGGTCATCAGCCGACGGGATCAAGTACGCGTACCTCTGGGGTATGACGTCCCCTAAGGGGCCGTCACCCACATGGGTGATCGCGAGGGGGGCCGGCTCAGCCGGCCCGGTGCACCACCGCGTCGCAGAGGTTCTCCAGCGCGGCCTTCGCGAAGCAGTCGGGCAGCGGGGCCAGGATCGCCCGCGCCTCCTGGGCGTAGCGGACGGTGTCGCGCCGCGCCTGCTCCAGGGCGGGGTGGGCGCGCAGCCGGCGCAGCACCTCGGCGTGCAGGGTGTCGTCGGTGAGGTCGCCGTCGAGCAGCTCGCACAGCTGGAGGTCGTCGGCGGAGCCGGTGGCCGCGGCCTGGGCGCGCAGGTGCAGGACGGGCAGGGTGGGGATGCCCTCGCGCAGGTCGGTGCCGGGCGTCTTGCCGGACTCGTGGGAGTCGCTGGCGATGTCCAGGACGTCGTCGGCGAGCTGGAAGGCGGTGCCGAGCCGCTCGCCGTAGTGGGTGAGGATGTCGATCGTGCGCTCGTCGGCGCCGGACATCATCGCGCCGTACCGCCCGGAGACGGCGATCAGCGAGCCGGTCTTGCCGGCGATCACGTCGAGGTAGTGCTCGATGGGGTCGCGGCCGTCGCGCGGGCCGGCCGTCTCCAGGATCTGGCCGGTCACCAGGCGCTCGAACGCCTCCGCCTGGATGCGGACGGCCTCCGGCCCGAGGTCGGCGAGGATGTGCGAGGCGCGGGAGAAGAGGAAGTCGCCGGTGAGGACCGCGACGGAGTTGCCCCAGCGGGCGTTGGCGCTGTCCACGCCGCGCCGGACCTCGGCCTCGTCCATGACGTCGTCGTGGTAGAGCGTGGCCAGGTGGGTCAGCTCGACCACGACGGCCGAGGGCACCACGCCCGGTGCGTACGGGTCGCCGAACTGCGCGGCGAGCATCACCAGCAGCGGGCGGAACCGCTTGCCGCCGGCCCGTACCAGGTGCTGGGCGGCCTCGGTGATGAAGGGCACATCGCTCTTGGTGGCCTCCAGGAGGCCCTCCTCGACAGCGGCCAAACCGGCCTGGACATCGGCTTCAAGAGCCTGGTCCCGCACGCTCAGCCCGAAAGGCCCGACGACGGTCACGAGGGGTACTCCTGTCTGCCTGCGAACACGGGGTTTGCCGATGTGTCGCTGTCTCCACCGAAAGTCAGCGTATCCGGTCGGCTGTCGATCACCGTGGGCGCCTGCCCTTTCGATGGCTCTTCGCCGTGGCCGCCCGGGGCTTGCCCCGGCTGGCCCCGGGTGCCCCGGGGAGCGGTTCCGACACGTTCGTCGGTGCGGGGTCGACTGCGTCGGGCGGCGGTGTGTGGTGTGCGCGGTGCGCACGCGCGGTCGCGGTGGGGGCGGTGCGACGACGGCGGGTTGGCCGCCGGGCGCCCTGACGGCCGGTTGGCCATCACCGGCCTCCGCGGGCTCGGCACCGCCGGACCGCCGTGCGGCGGGCAGGCGCCGTTGCGGCGGGACGGTGTCCCGGCACGCGGTCGACCACCGTGGGCCTCGGCCGCCGGACCACCACGCGGTGCGCACGCGGCGTCGCGGCGGGAACGATGGCCGACGGCCGGTTGGCCATCACCGGCCTCCGCGGGCTCGGCACCGCCGGACCACCACGCGGTGCGCACGCACCGTCGCAGCGGGAACCAGGGCCCAACGGCCGGTTGACCACCACCGGCCCCCGGCTCGGCACCGCCGAACCACCACGCGGTGCACAAGCGCCGTGGCGGCGGAACAGTGGCCCGGCAATCGGTCGACCATCGTGGGCCTCGGCCGCCGGACCACCACGCGGCGGACACGCGCCGTTGCGGCGGGACAGTGTCCCGGCAAATCGGTCGATCACCGTGGGCTCCCACCCGCCTCGGCATCACCGGGCCCCCAAGGGTGGTACGCGCCGTCGTGGCGGAGACGGCGCCCCGACGGCCGGTTGACCACCACCAGCTCCCGCCGACTCGGCACCGCCGGACCACCACGCGGCGGACACGCGCCGTTGCGGCGGGACAGTGTCCCGGCAAATCGGTCGACCACCGTGGACTCCCACCCGCCTCGGCATCGCCGGGCCCCCACGCGGTGGCACGCGCCGTCGTGGCGGAGACGGCGCCCCGACGGCCGGTTGACCACCACCGGCCCCGCCGGCTCGCCCCGCCGGACCACCACGCGGTTCGCACACGCCGTCGCGGCGGGACAGTGTCCCGGCAACCGATCGACCACCGTGCACTCGCGCCCGCCTCGCCATCGCCGGACCGCCCCACAGAGGCGTCCGCCCCCCGCAGGGGCCAGGGCAGAGGGTCCGCACACGCGGCCCCCCGCCCCGCGACAGCGGCCCCGCGGCCCAGCGGCCCCGCGGTCCCCCGGCCTACAGCGCCTCCACCGCCCGTGCCAGCCGCGGCGAGGCGTACTCCGTGCCGCAGACGAACCGCATCACCGGCCCGTAGCTGGCCACCGACGGCAGGCCCGTGAAGAAGAGGCCGTGCACCGACGAGCGGTATCCGGGGCCCAGCCGGGGGCCGCCCGCCGCGGCCGCCAGGCGGGTGCGCAGGCCGTGGCCGAGGAAGTCCATGGCCGCCAGGTCCACGCGGTAACCGGTCGCCGCGAGGACGTGGTCGGCGGCGAGCTCGCCCTCCGTGGTGCCGCTCGCGTCGGCGAGGGTGAGCACCGGACGGCCCTCGTCCACCCGCGCCCCCGCGATCCGCTTGCCCTCGGAGACCTGGACCCGGCCGATGAACCGCTCGCGCAGCCACCACGCGCCCAGCGGCCCCAGCACCCGCTGGACGAGGAACGCGCGCGTGGGCGCCGGAAGATGGCGGAAGGCGTCCGCGTAATAGGAGAAGGCGTACAGCGACCAGGCCCGCCCGAAGGGGGTGTCGGGCTTGAACGGCGACTGCCCGTCCGGCGCCGCCCCGAAGCGGACCGCACCGCGCCGCCGCGCGACCACCCGTACCGACGCGGCCCCGGCGTCCGCCAGCAGCACGGCGCTCTCCAGCGCCGACTGTCCCGCGCCGATGATGACGACGTCCTTGCCCGCGAACCGCGACAGGTCGCGGTGCTGCGAGCTGTGCGAGACGGGGCCGCTCACCGAGGGCCCGTCGGGAACGGCGGCGGCCAGTTCCGCGGGCAGCCGGGCGAGTCCGCTGAGCCCGGTGGCCACGATCACCGCGCGGGCGGTGAACTGTTCGCCGGAGTCCAGCTTCAGGTCGAAGCCCTTGGCGCGGCGGTCCACCGAGACCACCCGCACCTGTTCGAGCTCGGGCACCAGGCGCTCCTGGAACCACTGCCCGTACCGGGCGAAGGTCTCGACCGGGATGGTGTCCCAGTCCGATTCGTAGCGCCGCTCCCCGGTCTGCCGGCAGAAGTCGAGGAGGGTGTGGCCCGGCTGGGGGGCG
Source organism: Streptomyces sp. ISL-11 (assembly GCF_018614525.1). GTDB lineage: Bacteria > Actinomycetota > Actinomycetes > Streptomycetales > Streptomycetaceae > Streptomyces. The sequence continues at coordinate 13,599 of NZ_JAGGOL010000042.1, read as the reverse complement.
TCGATGTTGGAGGCGACGGGTGTGGATTTCAGGAGCATTCCTGCGGGCATGTGCTCACGCCAGCTCACCATCGGCGAACCGAAGACGCGGGTGCTCACACCACGCGCCCGCAGGTGAGCTGCGGTCGACAGGCCGTACGGACCGGCCCCGATGATCACGACGGGAAGTGTCACGAGTCCCCTCCCAGGGCGTTACTCGGTACTCGTTACTCGACGACGGCAGCGGCGCGCCGGGAGCGCCACAGCTGCCAGAGGTGCCGCACGCCCGGCCGCACGAACCGGGCGAGCATGGTGAAGAAGGGTTTGAGGTCGTCCCGTGCGAACCAGGCCAGCTCCGTGCCACTTGCGCGCGCGGGCGCGTGGGGGGTCGTATAGCCGCTGCGGCGGTAGGCGGCGAGGGCGGGCAGGTCGATGTTCTCCACGACGAAGCGGCGTCCGCTCAGCTGCTCGCCCTCGGGCACCTCGCGCCCGGTGAGGTCCAGGTGCTGGGCCCGGACGACATCGACGCCCGCACCGCTCTCGAAGAGGCGGAACTGCGCGCCCATCCGGGGGTTGAAGTCCAGCAGTTTGTAGCGGCCGTCCCGCCGGTCGAAGCGCCAGTCGAGGTCGACGATGCCGCTGAAACCGATCTGTTTGATGAATTGGGCCGACATGTCCGCCAGTTCGGGGTTGTCGACGATGTAGGCATGGGCCGTCATGCCCGCGTGGGGCGGCCAGGAGCGGACCTTGACCCCGGTGAACAGCGCCAGCGGCGTGCTCTGGGCGTCGAAGTAGGCGTGCACGATCCAGTCCTCGGCGTGCTCGCGCGGCAGGTACTCCTGGAGGATCACACCGGGCTCCGGCCCCCAGCCGCGCGCCAGGGCGAGCAGTTCGCGGGGACCTCCTATGCGGGTCGTGCCGTGCACGGCGGGCTTGCGGCGCCGTTCGAACGCCTCCCGGTTCTTGGCGACCACGGGGAAGCGGGCCCGCGCCGCGTACTCCTCGATCTCGGCGTACGAACCGGGGAAGAGGGCGTGCGGGGAGGGCACCCCGTGCTCCACACACAGCTCGTGCAGCCCCTGCTTGCTCGCCAGCCTCCTGGGCAGCTCGCGCTCCACGGGCGGAAAGAGGAAGCTGCCGGTCAGCGCCTGCGCGTGCTCGGCGATCAGCACCGCCGCCTCTTCGTCGGTGGGCACCAGAACGGCGGGGCGGCCGATCCGCTCGCCGATCCGCAGCAGGCCCTCGACCAGCTCCTCGGCCCGCTCGGTGCCCGTGGTGCGCCAGACGAACCGGCCCCGCAGATAGCGGGAGACGGCGGCGGGGGTCCAGTGGTCCTCGGTGATGGCGTACATCGGGACGCCGAGTCTGCCGAGGCTGCGGATGGCACCGACGCCACCGTGGTGGAGGGGGTAGTCGCCGATCTTCACCATGAGCCCTGGAACGGAACGGTCCGCCGCAATGGGCGTGCTCCTGCTCGCCACCAGCATCCCCCTCGGCCACTCAGCCGCAGCGGCCCCCCCACTGTGCGTGACCCGACTAAGGACGCTACTTCGAAATCGCCGCCGCCAGCAAGGAGTTACCGGGCATTGCTAGCTCTTTAGTGAGCGGTCGGACAGCGGTTCGGAGAGGCTGCGCGCACCCGTTCGGAAAGGGTGCGCGGGCGGGCCACTGCGGACCGGCGCGCGCGGGCGGAGCCCCCGCCGAAGCCGCTCCCCTGCCACCCCTTGCCCGGCGGCCACCAGCACGTAATGTGGGCGCCGGACCCCTCCGGGGGTCAGCAGGCTTCCAGGAGAGAGCGAGGCGCGTTCCCCATGCCCCAGCAGAGCCCCCGCGAGCTGCCCGAAGGCGATCCCTTCGGCGCGGAGACCCTCCCGTACGGCGTCTTCACCACCCCCGACGCCCCGGCGCACCGCCGGATCGGCGTCCGCTACGGCGCGTACGTACTCGACGCGGCCGCCGCGGCCGCCGCGCACGGCTCCGCGCACGCCGAGCTGCTGGCCGCGCCGTCGCTCGACCCCCTGCTGGCCGCGGGCCGCGCCACGTGGCGGGCGGTACGCGCGGAGGTCCGCACCTGGCTGGCGGACGGGCGGTTCCACGCGCTGGAGGACGTGACGCTGCACCTGCCGTTCGAGGTCGCCGACTACGTCGACTTCTACGCCAGCGAGCACCACGCCACCAACGTCGGACGGATCTTCCGCCCGAACGGCGAGCCGCTCACCCCGAACTGGAAACACCTGCCCATCGGTTACCACGGCCGCGCCGGCACGGTCGTGGTCTCCGGCACCGACGTCGTGCGCCCCAACGGCCAGCGCAAGGCCCCCGCCGACGACGCCCCCACCTTCGGGCCCTCGCAGCGGCTGGACATCGAGGCCGAGGTCGGCTTCGTCGTGGGCACCCCTTCCGCCTCACCCGTCTCCCTGGGCGACTTCCGTGAGCACGTCTTCGGCGTCTGCCTCGTCAACGACTGGTCGGCGCGCGACATCCAGGCGTGGGAGTACGTGCCGCTCGGCCCCTTCCTCGGCAAGTCCTTCGCGACGTCCGTCTCCGCGTGGATCACTCCGCTCGACGCCTTCGACGAGGCCCGCACCACCCCGCCGGAGCGCACCCACCCCCTGCTGCCGTATCTGGACGACTCCGGGGCCGAGCCCGGCGCGATCGACCTGCGCATCGAGGTGTCCGTCAACGGCGAGACCATCTCCCGGCCTCCGTTCGCCGCCATGTACTGGACGGCCGCGCAGCAGCTCGCCCACATGACCGTCAACGGCGCCACGCTGCGCACCGGCGACCTCTTCGCCTCCGGTACGGTCAGCGGTCCCGAGCCCGACCAGCTCGGCTGCCTGCTGGAACTCACCGCCGGCAAGGGCCCCTACCTCGCGGACGGCGACGAGGTGACGCTCACCGCCTGGGCCCCCGGCCCCGGTGGCTCCCGCATCGGCCTGGGCGAGGTCACCGGCCGCATCCTGCCCGCGGTCGGCACCGCCGCGCCATGACCGTCGACGGCTCCGGCCTCACGCTCCCGGAGGAGCTGCTGCTGCTCTCCTTCGACCCCGCCTCCGGCCGGAAGCTGTGCACCCTCGGCGCCCTGGGGTACGGCGTGGCCGGGGCCGTCCTGGCCGAACTGCGGCTGATGGGGCGCATAGCCGAGCACTACGGGCGCCCGGTGGTGCTCGACCCCCGGCCCCCGGGGGATCCGCTGCTGGCCATGGCGACGGCGAGCCTGCCCGCGGCCGGGACGCGCGGCCCCAAGACGCACCGCTGGGTGCGCACCGCGGCCCGGCACGTGGACGAGCTCTGGCTGGTCCGGCTGGTGGAGCGGCGGGCGCTGCGCGCGGAGGCCCACCGGTTCCTGGGCGTATTCCCCCATCTCCGTTATCCCGTGGGCCCGCAGGACCGGACCACGGCCGCCCGGCAGCGCTTCGAGGCGGCACGGCTGGCCGGCTTCCCCGACCCGCGCTCCCGCGCCCTGGCCGCCCTGGTGTCCGCCACCGGCGTCGCCGGGAAGCTGTACCCGGGCTGGGACTGGCGGCACGAGCGCAAGGCCCTACGGCGCCTCGTGCGGCTGGACTGGGCCGCCCAGGCAGTGCGTCTCAACGTGCAGCGCGACCAGAGCGGTGGCGGCGACGGTGGCGGTGGCAGTGCCAGTGACGGCGGTGGTGACAGCGGGGGCGGTGGCGACGGCGGGGGCGGCGGCGGGGGCGATTGAGCCCCGCCGGGACGGTGGGTCGGGCTGCCAATTTGTCGTGTCCAGATCATCCACGGAGGAGCGAGCGCACGTGCGCAAGGCAGTACAGATCACGGGGGCGGCGCTCATCGCCGCTGTGCTGATGACCGGTTGCGGCAGCGAGAGCGGCGGCGACAAGAAGGACGAGGCCACGCCCGCGGCGGACGCCCCGAAGCAGACGCCGGGCGACGCCCCGGCCAAGGACCCCGCGAAGGGCCCGAACACCTCGGCCGCCGCCCTCGCGGGCGCCTGGTCGAAGGGCAAGCTCGCGGACAAGAGCATGCGCATCCTGTCCTTCTCCGGCAACGCCGCGGCGCTCAACGCCATGACGTACGCCTGCGCGGGCAAGGTCGTCGACAACGCCCAGCCGGTCACCCTCACGTTCAATTGCAAGAACGGCAACACCGAGTACGCCCAGGGCACCGTCAAGAGCGTGAACGCCAACTCCCTGACGATCGCCTGGGCGTCCGGCAAGGAGGACACCTTCAGCAAGTCCGTCGACGAGGCGGGCAAGCCGAACGGCCTCCCGGCCAAGCCGAGCCTCTGACCTACACGCGGGCGGCGCCCCCCGGCCCCACCGGCCCGTACCCGGGGCCGGGAACGCCGCCCGCCTCGGCCGCCTCAGCGGATGAACGTGCCCGCCTGCCCCGCCAGGTCCAGGAAGTACTGCGGGGCCACCCCGAGGACGAGGGTGACCGCGACCCCGACGGCGATGGTCGTGGAGGTGAGCACGCTGGGCACCGCCACGGTCGGCCCGTCGGCCTTCGGCTCGCTGAAGAACATCAGCACGATCACCCGGATGTAGAAGAACGCGGCGATCGCCGACGACAGTACGCCGACGATGACCAGCGGCGCCGCCCCGGCCTGCGCCGCCGCCTTGAAGACGGCGAACTTGCCCGCGAAGCCGCTCGTGAGCGGGATGCCCGCGAAGGCCAGCAGGAACACCGCGAAGACCGCGGCCACGAGCGGCGAACGCCGCCCGAGCCCCGCCCACTTCGACAGGTGCGTCGCCTCGCCGCCCGCGTCGCGCACCAGCGTCACCACCGCGAACGCGCCGAGTGTGACGAAGGAGTACGCCGCCAGGTAGAACAGCACCGAGGAGACACCGTCGGGGCTGACGGCGATGACGCCGGCGAGGATGAATCCGGCGTGGGCGATGGAGGAGTAGGCCAGGAGCCGCTTCACGTCGGTCTGGGTGACGGCCACGACCGCGCCCACCAGCATCGTGATGATCGCGACGCCCCACATCACCGGCCGCCAGTCCCAGCGCAGGCCGGGCAGGACCACATACAGCAGCCGGAGCAGGGCGCCGAAGCCGGCGACCTTCGTGGCGGCGGCCATGAAGCCGGTGACGGGTGTGGGCGCGCCCTGGTAGACGTCGGGCGTCCACATGTGGAAGGGCACCGCGCCGACCTTGAAGAGCAGGCCCATCAGCACCAGGGCGCCGCCGATGAGCAGCAGCGCGTCATTGCCGGTCGTGGAGGCGAGGGCGGGGTCGACGGTCCGGGTGGTGCCGTCGATCACCTCGGCGATGCCGGAGTACGTGACCGTGCCCGCGTAGCCGTACAGCAGCGCCACCCCGAAGAGCAGGAACGCCGAGGAGAAGGCGCCGAGCAGGAAGTACTTGACCGCCGACTCCTGCGACATCAGGCGCTGGCGACGGGCCAGGGCGCACAGTACGTACAGCGGGAGGGAGAACACCTCCAGGGCGACGAACAGCGTCAGCAGGTCGTTCGCGGCGGGGAAGACGAGCATGCCGCCGACCGCGAAGAGCACCAGCGGGAACACCTCGGTGGTGGTGAAGCCCGCCTTGACCGCCGCCTGCTCCGACTCACCGCCCGGCACGGCGGCGCCCTGCGCCGCGAAGGAGTCCACCGGCCTGCCGTGCGCCGCCGGGTCCAGGCGCCGCTCGGCGAAGGTGAACACGGCGATCAGCGAGGCGAGGAGAATGGTGCCCTGGAGGAAGAGGGCGGGCCCGTCGACGGCGACGGCGCCCATCGCGGCGACGCGCGCCTTGTCCGTGCCGTAGCCCCCTGCGGCCAGGGCGACGACGGCGGCGAAGGCGGCGATCAGGCCGACGGCGGTCACCAGCAGTTGTGCGGGGTAGCGGGTGCGCCGGGGGAGGAAGGCTTCCACCAGTATTCCCACGACCGCCGCGCCGAGCACGATCAGCGTCGGTGACAGCTGGGCGTACTCGATATGAGGCGCGGGGATCTTCTGCGGCGCGTCGGCCGACATCGTCCACAGGCTGTGGACGAATGCTGCGTGGCTCACTTCGCGGCCTCCACATCGTTCACGGGAACAGCGGGCTTGGGGTCGACCTTGTCCACCTGCGACATCGTGTGTCCGACCGCGGGATCGATGATCTCGGTGAGGGGCTTGGGATAGACGCCGAGGAAGAGCAGCAGGGCGATCAGCGGGGCGACGACGACCAGTTCGCGCGCCTTCAGGTCGGTCATGCCGCGCACGCCCTCCTTCACCGGGCCGGTCATGGTGCGCTGGTAGAGCACCAGGACGTACAGCGCGGCGAGCACGATCCCGGCCGTGGCGACGACGCCGGCCGCCGGATAGCGGCTGAACGCGCCGACCAGGACGAGGAATTCGGAGACGAACGGCGCGAGCCCCGGCAGCGAGAGGGTGGCCAGACCGCCGACCAGGAACGTCCCGGCGAGCACGGGGGCGACCTTCTGGACGCCCCCGTAGTCCGCGATGAGCCGCGAGCCCCGGCGCGAGATCAGGAAGCCGGCGACGAGCATCAGCGCCGCCGTGGAGATGCCGTGGTTGACCATGTAGAGCGTCGCGCCGCCCTGGCCCTGGGTGGTCATCACGAAGATGCCCAGGACGATGAAGCCGAAGTGCGAGATCGAGGCGTAGGCGACCAGGCGCTTGATGTCGCGCTGGCCGACCGCGAGCAGGGCGCCGTAGAGGATGCTGACGAGCGCGAGCACCACGATCACCGGGGTCGCCCACTTCGACGCCTCCGGGAAGAGCTGGAGGCAGAAGCGGAGCATCGCGAAGGTGCCGACCTTGTCGACCACCGCGGTGATCAGGACGGCGACGGGCGCGGTGGCCTCGCCCATGGCGTTGGGCAGCCAGGTGTGCAGCGGCCACAGCGGGGCCTTCACCGCGAAGGCGAAGAAGAAGCCGAGGAACAGGGCCCGTTCGGTGGTGGTGGCGAAGTCCAGCCTGCCGTCCGCGCGCGCCCGGACGATCTCCTGGAGCGAGAAGGTCCCGGAGCCGAGCTGGTCGGCGGTGACGGCGTACAGCCCGATGACCGCGGCCAGCATGATCAGGCCGCCGGCGAGGTTGTAGAGGAGGAACTTCACCGCGGCGTAGCTGCGCTGGGCCGCCGCCTCCTCCTCGGTCCGGTCTCCCGCGCGGTCGCCGAAGCCGCCGATGAGGAAGTACATCGGGATGAGCATGGCTTCGAAGAAGATGTAGAAGACGAAGACGTCGGTGGCCTCGAAGGAGAGCACCACCATCGCCTCGACCATGAGGATCAGCGCGAAGAAGCCCTGGGTGGGCCGCCAGCGGCGGTTGGCCCGGCCGTCGGGCCCGGTTTCCAGAGGATCGGCGTCATGCCAGCCGGCCAGGATGATGAAGGGGATCAGGAGCGCGGTCAGGGCGATCAGCACCACCGCGATGCCGTCCACGCCGAGTTCGTAGCGGACGCCGAAGTCCGCGATCCAGGCGTGGGACTCGGTGAGCTGGAACGACTTCTTGGCGTCCGGGTCGAACCGCACCAGCTGTGCGGCCGCCAGGACGAGGGTGACGAGCGAGAAGCCGAGCGCGAGCCACTTCGCCGCCGTGCGCCGCGCGGCCGGGACGGCGGCGGTGGCGATCGCGCCGGCCGCGGGGACCGCGGCCGTGACCGTCAGCAGGGGAAAAGACATGTTCAGACCGCCCTCATCAGCAGGGTCGCGGCGATGAGCACGGCCGCGCCGGCGAACATCGAGACCGCGTACGAGCGCGCGTAGCCGTTCTGGAGCTTGCGCATCCGGCCCGACAGGCCGCCGACGGAGGCGGCGGTGCCGTTGACGACCCCGTCGACCAGGGTGTGGTCGACGTAGACCAGGCTGCGGGTGAGGTGCTCCCCGCCGCGGACCAGCACGATGTGGTTGAAGTCGTCCTGGAGCAGGTCCCGCCGGGCGGCCCGGGTGAGCAGCGAGCCGCGTGGCGCCGTCACGGGGACGGGCCGGCGCCCGTACTGGAACCAGGCCAGCGTCACGCCGATGACGAGCACCACCATGGTGGCGGCGGTGACGGTCGCGGCGCTGACGGGCGAGTCGCCGTGCGCGTGGCCGGTGACGGGCTCCAGCCACTTCAGGAAGGTGTCGTTGACGCTGAAGAGACCACCGGCGAAGACGGAGCCGACGGCCAGGATCACCATGGGGATCGTCATCGTCCGCGGCGACTCGTGCGGGTGCGGCATCGCGCCCTCGCCGCGCGTCTCGGCGGCCGGCTCGGCGCTGGGCTCGTCCGGTGACGGCGCGGGCCGCCACCGCTCCTCGCCGAAGAAGGTCAGGATCATCACGCGCGTCATGTAGTACGCGGTGATGGCCGCGCCCAGCAGGGCCGTGCCGCCGAGGATCCAGCCCTCGGTGCCGCCCTTGGCGAAGGCGGCTTCGATGATCCTGTCCTTGGAGAAGAAGCCGGACAGACCCGGGAAGCCGATGATGGCGAGGTAGCCGAGGCCGAAGGTGACGAAGGTGACCGGCATGTACTTCCGCAGGCCGCCGTAGCGCCGCATGTCGACCTCGTCGTTCATGCCGTGCATGACGGAGCCGGCGCCGAGGAAGAGACCCGCCTTGAAGAAGCCGTGGGTCACCAGGTGCATGATCGCGAAGACATACCCGATGGGCCCCAGGCCCGCGGCGAGGATCATGTAGCCGATCTGGGACATCGTCGAGCCCGCCAGGGCCTTCTTGATGTCGTCCTTCGCGCAACCGACGATCGCACCGAAGAGCAGCGTGACCGCGCCCACCGTGACGACCGCGGTCTGCGCGTCGGGCGCGGCGTTGAAGATCGCCCCGGAGCGGGTGATCAGATAGACGCCGGCGGTCACCATCGTGGCCGCGTGGATCAGGGCCGAGACGGGGGTCGGGCCCTCCATGGCGTCGCCGAGCCAGGACTGGAGCGGCACCTGGGCGGACTTGCCGCAGGCGGCGAGCAGCAGCATCAGCCCGATCGCCGTCAGCTTGCCCTCGCCCGCCTCGGTGGCGCGGTCGAGGACGGGCCCGAAGGCGAAGGTGCCGAACGTGGTGAACATCAGCATGATCGCGATCGACAGGCCCACGTCGCCGACGCGGTTGACGATGAACGCCTTCTTCGCGGCGGTCGCCGCGCTCGGCTTGTGCTGCCAGAAGCCGATGAGCAGGTACGACGCCAGACCGACGCCCTCCCAGCCGACGTACAGCAGCAGGTAGTTGTCGGCGACGACGAGCAGCAGCATCGCGGCGAGGAAGAGGTTGAGGTAGCCGAAGAAGCGCCGCCGCCGCTCGTCGTGCTCCATATAGCCGACCGAGTAGAGGTGGATCAGCGTGCCGACGCCCGTGATCAGCAGGACGAAGGTCATCGACAGCTGGTCGAGCCGGAAGCCCACGTCCGCGCGGAAGCCGCCGACCGGGACCCAGCTGAAGACCGTGGTCCCCAGGGTCCGGTCCTCGGCGCCGCGGCCGAGCATGCCGGCGAAGAGCACGACGCCGACGGCGAAGGACGCGGCCGCCAGCAGCGTGCCGATCCAGTGGCCCGCGCGGTCCAGCCGCCGCCCGCCGCACAGCAGCACGGCGGCGCCCAGCAGCGGTGCCGCGACGAGCAATCCGATGAGGTTCTCCACGTCACCGTCCCCTTACAGCTTCAGCAGGTTCGCGTCGTCGACCGAGGCCGAGTGGCGGGAGCGGAAGATCGTCACGATGATGGCGAGCCCGATGACGACCTCGGCGGCGGCGACCACCATCGTGAAGAACGCGATGATCTGGCCGTCCAGATTGCCGTGCAGCCGGGAGAAGGTGACGAACGCCAGATTGCAGGCGTTCAGCATCAGCTCGACGCACATGAAGACGACGATGGCGTTCCGCCGGATGAGCACCCCGGCCGCGCCGATGACGAACAACAGCGAGGCGAGGTAGAGGTAGTTGACCGGGTTCACTTGGTGACCCCCTTGGAGTCCTCGCTGCGGCCGTGCTCCAGCCATTTCTGCGAGCGCTGTTCGAGCGCGGCCAGCTCGTCGAGCGCGTCGGCCGACACGTCGCGGATCTGACCGCGGGCGCGCAGCGTCGGATTGACGGTGAGCTCGGAGGCCGTGCCGTCGGGCAGCAGGCCGGGGACGTCGACGGCGTTGTGCCGGGCGTAGACGCCGGGCGCGGGCAGCGGCGGCACCTGCTTGCCGGCCCGTACGCGCGCCTCCGCGAGCTCGCGCTGGGTGGCGGCCCGCTCGGTGCGCTCCCGGTGGGTGAGGACCATGGCCCCGACGGCGGCGGTGATCAGCAGGGCGCCGGTGATCTCGAAGGCGAAGACGTACTTGGTGAAGATGAGGGCCGCGAGCCCTTCGACATTGCCGCCGGCGTTCGCCCGGCCCAGGCCGTTGAAGTCCTTCAGGGAGGCGTTGGCGATGCCGGTGATCAGCAGGATGCCGAAGCCCAGCACGCAGAGCGCGGCGAGCCAGCGCTGGCCCCGGATGGTCTCCTTGAGGGAGTCGGCGGCGGTGACGCCGACCAGCATGACGACGAAGAGGAAGAGCATCATGATCGCGCCGGTGTAGACGACGATCTGGACGACGCCGAGGAAGTACGCGCCGTTGGCGAGGTAGAAGACCGCCAGGACGATCATGGTGGCGGCGAGGGAGAGGGCGCTGTGGACGGCCTTCCTCATCAGGATCGTGGACAGTGCGCCGAGCACGGCGACGGTCCCCAGCAGCCAGAACTGCACCGCCTCACCGGTGGAGGTGGCCGAGGCGGCGGCGGCGACGTTCATGCGTCCGCCCCTTCCTCCGCCGCGGCCGGGGAACCCGCCGGGGGCGGTGATTCGCCCTTGGAGACGGCCACTTGCCGGACGGTCCCCGGCGCGGCCTCCGTCACCAGGCCCCGGTAGTAGTCCTTCTCGGTCATGCCGGGGAAGATGGCGTGCGGGGTGTCGACCATGCGCTCCTCCAGCCCCGCGAGCAGCTCTTCCTTGGTGTAGATGAGCGATTCGCGGCTGGTGTCGGCCAGTTCGTACTCATTGGTCATCGTCAGTGCCCGGGTCGGGCACGCCTCCACGCACAGGCCGCACAGGATGCAGCGGAGGTAGTTGATCTGATAGACGCGGCCGTAGCGCTCGCCCGGCGAATAGCGCTCCTCCGGGGTGTTGTCGGCGCCCTCGACATAGATGGCGTCCGCCGGGCAGGCCCAGGCGCACAGCTCGCAGCCGATGCACTTCTCCAGGCCGTCCGGATGCCGGTTGAGCTGGTGGCGGCCATGGAAGCGCGGCGCCGTGGGCTTCTTCTCCTCCGGGTACTGCTCGGTCAGCCGCTTCTTGAACATGGCCATGAAGGTCACGCCGAAGCCGGCCACGGGGTTCTGGAAGTCAGGCACCGTCAGCCCCCTCCTTTCCGTTTCGGGGACCGTCACTGACAGTATCCGCACCGCCACTGACAATGAGCTCGCGATCATGGTGGCGCGACCGGCGCCGCGGCACCGGTGGCAGCGTCTGGCCGGGCAGCGGCGGCACCGGGAAGCCGCCCGCCATCGGGTCGAACTCCCGCTCCGGGGCCGGGCCCTCCGGCTCCTCGCCGCGGCCGCGGAAGATGTCGGCCACGAAGGAGAGCAGCAGGACCGCCACCACGCCACCGCCCACGTACAGCACGATCTGCTGGAAGTCGTAATGCTCGTTCCGCAGCGCGCGCACGGTGGCCACGAGCATCAGCCAGACCATCGACACCGGGATGAGTACCTTCCACCCCAGCTTCATGAACTGGTCGTAGCGCAGCCGCGGCAGCGTGCCGCGCAGCCAGATGAAGAAGAACAGCAGCAGCTGGAGCTTGACGACGAACCACAGCAGCGGCCACCAGCCGTGGTTCGCGCCCTCCCAGAACGCCGACACCGGGTACGGGGCCCGCCAGCCGCCCAGGAACAGCGTCACCGCCACCGCCGAGACGGTGATCATGTTGACGTACTCGGCCAGCATGAACATCGCGAACTTGATCGAGGAGTACTCGGTGTTGAAGCCGCCGACCAGGTCGCCCTCGGACTCCGGCAGGTCGAACGGCGCCCGGTTGGTCTCCCCGACCATCGCGACGATGTAGATGATGAAGGAGACCGGCAGCAGCAGCACGTACCAGCGGTCGTGCTGCGCCTCGACGATCGCCGAGGTCGACATCGACCCGGAGTAGAGGAAGACGGCGGCGAAGGAGACGCCCATCGCGATCTCGTACGAGATCATCTGCGCGCACGAGCGCAGGCCGCCGAGCAGCGGATAGGTCGAGCCGGAGGACCAGCCCGCCAGGACGATGCCGTAGATGCCGATCGACGCCGTGGCCAGGATGTAGAGCACGCCGATCGGCAGGTCGGTGAGCTGCATCGTCGTGCGGTGGCCGAAGACGGAGATCTCGTTGCCGGCCGGGCCGAAGGGGATCACGGCGATCGCCATGAACGCCGGGATGGCCGCGACGACCGGGGCGAGCAGGTAGACCGCCTTGTCCGCCCGCTTGACGATCACGTCTTCCTTGAGCATCAGCTTGATGCCGTCCGCGAGGGACTGGAGCATGCCCCAGGGGCCGTGCCGGTTGGGGCCGATGCGCAGCTGCATCCACGCCACGACCTTGCGCTCCCAGACGATCGAGAACAGCACGGTCACCATGACGAACGCGAAGCAGAAGACGGCCTTGACGACGACCAGCCACCACGGGTCCCGCCCGAACACGGACAGGTCCGCTGCCAAGGGATAAGCGTTCACGACCGCGCCTCCGGTGTCTCGGTTCCGGTGCCCCGACCGGCGTCCGCGCCGATCCGTACGAGCTCGCCCGGCCGCGCCCCGGTGGCACCGGTGACGCCCTCGCCCACGGAGTTCAGCGGCAGCCACACCACCCGGTCCGGCATCGCGGTGATCCGCAGCGGCAGCCGTACGGTGCCGGCCGGGCCGGTCACGGCCAGCGGCTCGCCGTCGCGCACCCCCGCCTCCGCCGCGGTGGCCGCGGAGAGCCGGGCGACCGCGGCGTGCCGGGTGCCGGTCAGCGCCTCGTCGCCCTCCTGCAGCCGGCCCCGGTCGAGCAGCAGCCGGTGCCCCGCGAGCACGGCCTCACCCGCGGCGGGCGACGGCACCGCTTGTACGGTCTCGGCGGGACCGGCCGCGTGCGGGCCGCTCCAGGAGCCGAGCCGGGCCATCTCCGCCCGTACGGCGTCGGTGTCCGGCAGCGCGAGGGACACGTCCATCGCGTCGGCCAGCATGTGCAGCACCCGTGCGTCCGGGGGTACATGGCGGCGGGGCAGCTGGTCGGGTTTGACCGCGACGTCGAACGGCCGGGCTCGGCCCTCCCAGTTGAGGAAGGTGCCCGCCTTCTCGGCGACGGCCGCGACCGGCAGCACCACGTCCGCCCGGTCCGTCACCTCCCCGGGCCGCTGCTCCAGGCTGACCAGGAAGCCGACGGCGTCGAGCGCGGCACGCGCGCGTGCCGGGTCCGGCAGGTCCACGAGCTCCACGCCGCCCACCACCAGGGCGCCCAGCTCGCCGGTGGCCGCGGCCTCGACGATCTGGCCGGTGTCCCGGCCGGGGCTGCGCGGCAGTTCGGCGACGCCCCAGGCGGCCGCGGTCTCCTCCCGCGCGCGCGGGTCGGTGGCGGGCCGGCCGCCGGGCAGCAGCCCCGGCAGGGCACCCGCCTCGATCGCGCCCCGCTCGCCCGCCCGGCGCGGGATCCACACCAGGGCC
>NZ_JAGGOL010000041.1 GCF_018614525.1 Streptomyces sp. ISL-11 | reverse complement strand
CAATGCCGGTGACTTAGGCGGTTGTGCTTCGTTGTCGTCGGTGTGGCGAGGGTGGGGCAGGTCAGGGCGCCTGCGGGTGAGCGGTTGTCGGACCGGATCGCGATCGGGGTGCTGACGCAGGCGTTTCCGCCGGAACTGATCGATGAGGTGGTCACGGAGACCGGGCGGGGCGAGCAGCGCAGCCGTCTGCTGCCGGCCCGGGTGGTCGTGTACTTCGTGCTGGCGATGTGTCTGTTCTTCGGGCATCCGTATGAGGAGGTCGCGCGGCTGCTGGGCGATGGGCTGGGGAGCCGGGGGCGGTCGTGGCGGGTGCCGACGACTGCCGCGATCGGGCGGGCGCGTCGGCGCCTGGGCTCTGAGCCGTTGAGGATGCTGTTCGCGCGGGTGTGCCGTCCGGTGGCGGTGCCGGAGACGACGGGTGCCTGGTATCAGCGGTGGCGTCTGGTGGGGGTGGACGGCACGACTTTGGACCTGGCGGACACAGCGGAGAACGACAGCTTCTTCAGCCGCCCGGGGTCCGGGCGGGGGACGGGCGCATTCCCGCAGGCCAGGGTCGTGGCACTGGTGGAGTGCGGGACGCACGCGGTGTTCGGTGCGGCGGTCGGGCCGCTATCGGTAAGTGAGCCGGTGCTGTCCCGGCAGCTGTTCACCCGCCTGCGGGCTGGGATGCTGCTGCTGGCCGACCGGGGCTTTTACGGGTTCGAGTTGTGGCAGGCCGCCCGGGCAACTGGCGCGGACCTGCTGTGGCGGATGCGTAAGACCGCGGCTCTGCCCGTGGCGCAGGTTCTGGCCGACGGCTCCTACCTCAGCACGGTCCATGCCGAGCCGGACCGCAAGAGCCGCCGCAACCCGGTGGTGGTCCGCGTGATCGAGTACACCCTTGCCCGCACCGGCGATGCCACCGTCTACCGTCTGCTGACCACCCTGCTCGATCCTGAGCAGGCGCCGGCGAAGGAGCTGGCCGCGCTCTACGCCCAGCGGTGGGAGATCGAGACCACGCTGGACGAGATCAAGACCCACCAGCGCGGCCCGAGGCTCGTCCTGCGCTCGAGATACCCGTGGGGCGTGGAGCAGGAGATCTACGGCTTCCTCTTGGTGCACCACGCCATCCGGCGGCTGATGCACCAGGCCGCCACCGGCCAGGGCCTTGATCCCAACCGGCTCTCCTTCACCCGGTCCCTGCGGATCGTGCGCCGCCAGGTCCCGGCCCAGGCGGCGTTTTCCCCCCGGCCGACTCACCCGGGCACTGACCCGCACCCTGGCTGAGATCACCGAACGCCTGCTGCCCCCACGCCGCCGCCGAACCTGCCCCCGAGTGATCAAACGCAAGATGTCCAACTGGCCACTCAAACGGGCCGAGCACCGCAACTGGACACCACCCGCACCGGACACCGTGACCATCACCCGGCAAGGCACAACCTAAGTCACCGGCATTGGGCCTAGGCCGGGTCCGGGGGATCACGTGAGCGGGCGGCTGCGGGGCCGTATCGTCCGCACCACCGCTGCGCGGTGGTGTCCTCAATCTCCCCCAGCTACCGCTGGGGGTGCCCCCAACGGGCTGAAAGCGGTTGAGCCCAGCCGAATCAAGCCCGTCTGGGGGCACCTCCCAGCGGTAGCTGGGGGAGCTTGAGGACGCGCCCGCAGGGCGCCCGCCGCCGTAGGCGGCAAAGACGGCCCGCAGCCGAACGACCCGCCGGACGCGGCGCCTAGGAATCGTCCGGCGAGTCATGAGGTACAGCGATCTGTCGCAGCCCGTCGGCCGGCGACAGCGAGCCCGCCGCGGCCAATGGACCGTGGGTGAGGAGGAGAGTGGTCGTGGGGACGCCGGATGACGGAACGTATGGCCGATGGCGGGAGGACGTCGAGGCCGGTCACCCGGCGGCTGCCCGGCCTGCCGAAGGGCCTGCCTCAGGCGTCCTCTCCCCTCCGTACCGCGACCAGCAGACCCCAGGACGCATTCACGCTCCGGACCCCGAGTCTGATCCAGCTCCCGGGAAGTCCGGCGGAGGCCGCGCCTCCAGCCTCTTGAGGTCCAGCGCCGTGATGGCGGCGGGCACACTGGTCTCCCGGCTCACCGGTTTCGTACGCAGCCTCGTGATCACCGCGGCGCTGGGCACCGCGATACTCGGTGATGCCTACACCGTGGCCTACACCCTCCCGACGATGATGTACATCCTCACCGTCGGCGGCGGCCTCAACTCCGTTTTCGTACCGCAGCTCGTGCGAGCCATGAAGAGCGACGAGGACGGTGGCGAGGCGTATGCCAACCGCCTGCTCACCCTCGTGATGGTGACGCTCGGCGTCATTGTCGCCATCGCGGTGCTCGCGGCACCTTTGCTGGTGCGGCTGATGTCGGGCACCATCGCCGGTGACGAGCCGGCCAACAGCGTCGCCGTCGCCTTCGCCCGCTATTGCCTGCCCACCATCTTCTTCATGGGCCTGCATGTCGTGCTGGGCCAGATCCTCAACGCCCGCGGCAAGTTCGGCGCGATGATGTGGACCCCGGTCCTCAACAACATCGTCATGATCGCTACGTTCGGATCGTTCGTCTGGGTCTACGGCACCGCCGGCGAGTCCCGCATGCGAGTGGAAACCATCCCGCCGGAGGGCATGAGGCTGCTCGGTATCGGTACCCTGCTCGGCCTCGTGGTGCAGGCCCTGGCGATGATCCCGTACCTGCGCGAGACCGGCTTCCGATTCCGCCCCCGCTTCGACTGGAAGGGCCACGGTCTCGGTAGAACGGTCAAACTCGCCAAATGGACCGTGCTGTTCGTCCTCGCCAACCAAGCCGGCGCTGTCGTCGTCACCCAGCTGGCCACCGCCGCCGGCAAGGCATCCGGCAGGGAAGGCACCGGCTTCACCGCCTACAGCAACGCCCAACTGATCTGGGGCATGCCGCAGGCCATCATCACCGTGTCGGTCATGGCCGCCGTGCTGCCCCGTATCTCCCGCTCCGCCCAGGACAACGACCCGGGCGCGGTACGCGACGAGATCTCCCGAGGGCTGCGCACATCGGCCGTCGCGATCGTCCCCGTGGCGTTCGCGTTCCTCGCGCTCGGCCTTCCGATATCGACCCTGCTCTTCGCCGGCGCCGACGTCGACGCCGCCCGTGGCATGGGCTTCATCCTCATGGCGTTCGGCCTCGGGCTCATTCCCTACTCGGTGCAGTACGTCGTGCTGCGCGGCTTCCACGCGTACGAGGACACCCGGACGCCCTTCTGCAACACGGTCGTCGTCGCCGCTGTCAACGGCGCCGCGTCCGCCCTCTGCTACTACCTGCTCCCCTCCCACTGGGCGGTCGTCGGCATGGCGGCCTCCTACGGTCTCGCCTACGCCGTCGGCCTGGGCTTCGCGTGGAGCCGGCTGCGCGACCGACTCGGCGGCGACCTCGACGGCCCCCGCGTCCTGCGTACGTACGCCCGGCTCTGCCTCGCGTCGGCGCCGGCGGCGATCGCCGCCGGCGCGGCGGCCTATGCCCTCACCCAAAGCCTGGGCGACAGCGCCCTCGGCTCACTCAGGGCGCTGGCCGGCGGCGGTGCCGTACTGCTCGGTGTCTTCACCGTCGCGGCGAAGTGCCTTCGCGTCGAGGAACTGAACGCCATGGTCGCCGTGGTCAAAGGCCGCCTCGGCTGAACGCCCACCGTCGCCGTACAGGGGTGTTTCCCCACGCCGGGGAACGATCACCGCCAGGTGGGGGAGCGATCGCGAAGCCGACCCTCGTGCTATTCAGGAACGGTGACCCCTTCGCCGAGGCGCCGTTCCAGGCGATGAAGTAGTCGTTTCCATGCTTCGCCGCATCGAGGCCGCAGTCGAGCTGGGGATGACCGGCGTGCATTACCGGGAGCCTGCGGATCTCCAGAAGGTGTTGGGCTTCCTGCTCGACGGCTGAGAGCGCACGCGCGCAGCAGCGCGGTGAGCATAGCTCGGTCATCGCTCCCCAGGCCCCTGGCCCGCCCCCAGCCCCGCCACCGTCTCCCAGGCCTGGTTCATGACGCGTTGCACCAGTTCCGCGCACGTCGGCAGGTCGTCGATGAGGCCGGTCACCTGGCCCGCGGCCATCACGCCGCCGTCCGTCCGGCCGTCCACCATCGCCGCCTTCAGGAGCATCGGGGTGTTCGCGGCGAGCAGTACCTGGCTCCACGACAGGTCGCGCCCGTGCCGCATGGCCAGGCCGTCGCGGAGCAGGGACGTCCAGCCGAGGCCGGAAAGGGTGCGGAAGGCCGCGGCGTGCCGCAGGGCCCGTACGAGGGTGGCGGTGCGGCCGGAGTGCTCCAGGGCGGTGACGAACGGGGTGCGCAGCATGCGGTGCGGCAGGCCGTCGACCTTCGTGGTGACGGTGACGTCCGTGACCGTCGCGGCCAGATAGGCGGCCTTCACCGCCGCCGGGACCGTGCTGTCGGCGGTCAGCAGGAACCGGGTGCCCATCGCCACCCCGGCGGCCCCGAACGCGAGGGCTGCCACCAGGCCCCGGCCGTCGTGGAAGCCGCCCGCTGCGACGACCGGGATGTCCACCGCGTCCACGACCTGCGGCAGCAGCACCGACGTCGCCACCCCGCCCGTGTGCCCGCCGCCCTCGCCGCCCTGCACCACGACCGCGTCCGCGCCCCACGCCGCGACCTTCTCCGCGTGCCGCCGCGCGCCGACGGAGGGAATGACGACGACACCCGCGTCCTTCAGCCGGGCGATCAGGTCCCGGGAGGGTGCCAGCGCGAAGGAGGCGACCCGTACGCCCTCCTCGACGATGATGCCCACGCGCACGGCCACGTCACCGGCGTCGGCGCGCAGGTTGACGCCGAACGGCCGGTCCGTGCGCGACCGCACCTCGCGGACGGCCGACCGGAGCTGACCGGGCGTCATGGTCGCGGCGCCCAGTACGCCGAGCGCGCCCGCGTTCGCCACCGCCGAGACCAGGCGGGGGCCGGCCACCCAGCCCATGCCGGTCTGTACGAGCGGGTACCGGACGCCGGTCAGCTCGGTGAGGGGCGTCCTCACGCCCGTACCTCCCTCGCGCGCAGCCCGTCCGGATCGATCACCTCGCGGATCAGCCGCAGTTCCCCGGCCGTCGGCATGCGGGTGCGCGGCACGTCGGCGGGCACGTCGAGCGGGAAGCCCGTCGCGGCCCGTACCTCCTCGGCGGTGACGCCGGGGTGCAGCGAGCGGACCCGCATCGTGCGGTCGGGCCTCTCGAAGTCCAGGACCGCCAGGTCGGTGACCACGCACCGGATGCCGTGGAAGCGTGTCGCGGACGGTCCGGCGGCCGCCGCCCGGTCGTAGCCGACGCCGCAGACCATGTCGACCCGCTCGACCAGCACGCGCGGCGTGTGCCGGGGTATCCAGTAACTGGTCGGGTGGTTGAGGGTGTTGACCGTCGCCCCGCGCACGCCCAGCAGCTGCCGGGCGGGCCGCTCCGGGCCGCCGATGCGGGAGATGTTCTGGTTGCCGTGCCGGTCGAGCTGGCTCGCGCCCATCATCACGTGCCGCTTGCCGCCGGCGGCCAGCGCGAGGTGGCGGCGGAACGGCAGCCAGCCCTCGGCCACCCGCGCGGGCGCGCCCAGCGCCGGCACATCGGCGACGAGCGTCGCCTCGCCGTCCGTCAGCAGCAGCTCCGGCGAGAAGGTCAGCTTCGCCAGCCGCGCCCCGGCCGTCGGCACCAGCCCCATCGGGCTCGCCAGGATCTCCCCGTCGCCCCGCCACGCCTCCGCGCAGGCCACGACGCACACCTCGGCCCTGCCCGCCCCGCTCACGCGGCCTCCCCGGTGAAGTCCGCGACGGCGGCGCGGTACGCCCCCTCGTCCCCCGACAGGAACCGGCCGGTGAACTCCCGCCACGCGGCCGGGTCGGCGGCCGCCTCGGCGTACGCGGCCTGGAACGCCTCGTCCCGCCCGTAGTCCGGCACACAGGACGTGAAGTGCGCCCCGCCATGCGCCTCGACGACACCGCTGACGCAGTGCCGCCGCACCAGCAGCGTCTGCGGCCCGCCGGCCGGGGCGAACTCGGCGGTCGCGACGACGCGTTCGCACGAGACGTACGCCTCCCGCGCGGCCTCGCAGAACAGGTCGTCGAAGTAGGGGTCCGGGCCCAGGTACTGGGCGTTGCCCCGCGCGTCCGCCCGGTTGAGGTGCACCAGCGCGACGTCGAGCGTGAGCGCGGGCACGGCGGCGAACTCCTCGCCGTCCTCGTACGGCGAGGTGACCGTGCGCAGGCCGCCGGCCGTCATCAGATCGGAGCCCAGGCCCGCACGGACGGGCAGGAACGGCAGCCGGTGCGCGGCGGCCGTCAGGCCCCACAGGATCATCGCCTCGTCCAGCTCCATGAGTTCGAGCTCGCCGCGTTGCCGGGCGGCCCGGAAGTGCGGTTCGAGCGGGATGGAGTCGAGCGTGGTGAAGGCCGCGACGAGCTTGCGTATGCGCCCGGCGGCCGCCAGCAGACCCACGTCCGGGCCGCCGCAGGAGACGACGGTCAGGTCGCGGACGTCCGAGCGCAGCAGGGCCCGGACGAGTGCCATCGGCTTGCGGCGCGAGCCCCAGCCGCCGATGCCGACGGTCATGCCGCTCTCCAGGCGGGACACGGCCTCGTCGGCGGTCATGGTCTTGTCGGTGCTCACGGCCGCTCCTTCCCGGCGCCGAACGCCGCACGGAGGTGGTCGGCGACACCGCTGAGGTTCGCCTCGAAGGTGAAGCCCTGCTCGTAGCGGTAGCCGCGGTGGACATCGACGGGGTCGATGCCGTTGAGCGCGGCCTTGGCCAGCCGCAGCAGCGAACCGTCCTTGGCGGCGATCTCACGGGCCAGTTCCAGTGCGGCGGCGGGGAGTTCCGGGGCCGGCACGACCCGCCACACCGACCCGTGCCGGTGCAGCTCGCGCGCGCTCACCGTCCGCGAGGTGTAGTAGAGGGTGCGCATCAGGTGCTGCGGTACGAGCCGGGACAGGTGCGTGGCGGCGCCGAGCGCGCCCCGGTCCAGCTCGGGCAGGCCGAAGACGGCGTCGTCGGAGGCGACGACGGCGTCGGCGTTGCCGGCGAGGCCGACGCCTCCGCCCAGGCAGAAGCCGTGCACGGCGGCGACGAGGGGCACCTGGCAGTCGTAGACCGCCGAAAAGGCCGCCGCACAACCGTGGTTGGCGCCGAGCAGGGCCTGGTGTCCGGGTGAGCGCCGGATCTCCTTCAGGTCGACCCCGGCGTTGAAGCCGCGCCCGGCGGCGGCCAGGACCACGCAGCGGACGGCCGGGTCGGCGCCGGCCGCGCGCACGGCGTCGGCGAGCTCGTACCACCCGCGCACGGGAAGCGCGTTGACGGGCGGGAAGTCCACGGTGACGACGGCGACGCCCGGTTCGGGGCGGGAGGTGGAGACACCCATCAGTGGATCAGCTACCTTTCCACCAAACGTTTGTTAGGTCCGACGGTAGCAGCGGATTCACCACCCCGGGAGGTGGCCGGATGGACAGCGCGCAGGACCCGTACGGCCGGGTCGCCGTCGTCACCGGTGGTACGCGCGGCGTCGGCGCGGGCATCGCCCGGGCCTTCCTGCGCACCGGCGCGCACGTCGTGATCTGCGCCCGCAGACCCCCGGAGCGGCCGGTCGCGGCCGGCGGCCTGACCGCCCGCTTCCTGCCCGTGGAACTGCGGGACGCGGACGCCGTACGGGCCTTCCTCGCCCGCGTCGTGGGCGAGTACGGGCGCGTGGACGTGCTGGTCAACAACGCCGGCGGTACGCCGTTCCGGCCGCTCGGCACGGCGGACGCGGCCGGTCACGCCCGGATCATGGACCTGAACCTCACCGCGCCGCTGACCGCCTCCCTCGCCGCCTACCGCCACATGCGCGAACAGCCCTCCGGCGGCTGCGTCCTGATGGTCGGCAGCGTGAGCGGCTCGCGCCCCTCGCCCGGCACCGCCGCCTACGGCGCGGCCAAGGCGGGGCTGGAACACCTCGCCCGCACCATGGCCGTCGAATGGGCCCCCGCGATCCGCGTCAACACCCTCGTCCTCGGCATGGTGCGCACCGAGTCGGCCCGCCTCCACTACGGCGACGCGGACGGCGTCGCCGCCGTCGCCCGCACGGTGCCCGCCGGCCGGCTCGCCGAACCAGACGAGATCGGCGCCGCCGCCGTCTTCCTCGCCTCCGAACGGGCCGCCTACATCACCGGCGCCAGCCTGCTCGTCCACGGCGGCGGGGAGCGCCCGGCCTTCCTCGACGCAGCCTCCGTCAACCACCAGGAGTGAACGGATGACCGGAACCCGCACCGGACGCGTCGCCGTCGTCACCGGCGCCGGCCGCGGCCTCGGCCGGGCCCACGCGCTCGCCCTCGCCGCGGCGGGGGTACGCGTCGTCGTCAACGACCTCGGCACCGGCCCCGGCGGCGAGGGAGGCTCCGCGGACCCGGCCCGGAGCGTGGCCGACGAGATCACCGGGCTGGGCGGCGAGGCCGTCGCCCACCGCGGCGACATCGCCACCACCGGGGGCGCGGCCTCCCTCGTCGCCACCGCGCTGGACGCCTACGGGCGTCTCGACGCCCTCGTCAACAACGCCGGCTTCCTGCGCGACCGGATGCTCGTCAACCTCGACGAGGACGACTGGGACGCCGTCGTCCACGTCCACCTCAAGGGCCACTTCCTGCCCCTGCGGCACGCCGCCGCGCACTGGCGCGCCGAGACGAAGGCGGGCCGTACGCCGGAGGCCCGCGTCGTCAACACCACGTCGGGCGCGGGCCTCCTGGGCAGCGTGGGCCAGGCCAACTACGCCGCTGCCAAGGCCGGCGTCGTCGCCCTGACCCTCGTGGCGGCCGCCGAACTCGCCCGCTACGGCGTCCGGGCGAACGCCGTCGCCCCGGCCGCCCGCACCCGCATGACCGAGCGGACGTTCGCCGCGACGATGACGGCACCGGAGAGCGGCTTCGACGCGATGGCGCCCGAGAACGTCTCCCCGCTGGTGGTATGGCTCGCGTCGGCGGACTCGGCCGGCGTCACGGGCCGCGTCTTCGAGGCGGAGGGCGGCCGCATCACCGTCATGGAGGGCTGGCGGCGCGGACCCACGACGGAGAAGGCGGAGCGCTGGGCACCGGAGGAGGTGGGGGAGGAGGTGCGCGGACTGCTGAGGCGGGCACGGGAGGCGGAACCGGTGTACGGCGCTCCGCGGCCCTCGTGACGCTCCGGCGTCCGGGGGCACGGTGTACGGCGCTCCGCGGCCCTCGTGATGCTGCGGGGGTCACGGTGTAAGGCGCTCCCCGGATCTCGTGACGCTCCGGCGTCCGGGCGCCCGTCACCACCCGCTCAGCCGGCCGTCTCTCCGGTGATCTCGCGGGTGACCCGGTCCGCGGAGTGCGGGGCGCCCTCGATGTAACCGCACCAGCGGGTGGCCGTCTCCGTCCCCGCCCAGTGGATACGGTCCACCGGCCGCCGCAGGGCGGGTCCCAGGCCGGTCCAGGCGCCGGGAGGGAAGAGCGCGGCGTATCCGCCGCGGGTCCACTCCTCGGCCGTCCAGTCCTTCTCCGCGTAGTGCCGCGGCGCGGCGGCGCGGGCGCCGAAGAGACGGGCGGCCTGGGTGGTCACCGCGGCACGGCGGGCGGTGGCGGAGAGGCGGGCGTGGGCCCGGGCGGCGGGTCCCTCGACGAAGCCGGCCAGCACACCGCAGGAGCCGTCCGCGGGACTGCTGTCGAAGACCACCGACATCGGCCCGCGCAGGCTCGTGACCTGCCCGCTTTCCCCCTGTACTTCCTGCGCTCCCTCGCCTACGCGGCCATCCCCGCCGTGCTCGACGTCGGCGTCGCGGCCGTCACCGTCCTGCCGGCCGCTCTGCTGGCCGCGGGCACGCGGCTGGACGCGGGGAACATCACCCCACTGCTGCGCCGGCTCGGCCACCGGCCGTCCGAGGGGCCCGACCGGTCGTGGTGGTCGCGCGTGGCGGCGCGCGTCGCCCGCCGTCCGCTGGCCGTCGCCGCGCCCGTCGCCGTGCTGCTGGTGTTCCTCAGGGCGCTGCTGGACCTCCACCCGCGCTACACGCGGGAACCGGAGGCCGGTCTGCCGTCGCCGCCCGTCGGGGTGCCGCTGCCCGGAGGGGGCGAGGCCGTCGCGGGCGACGCCATGGCGGCCGTCGCGCTGAGCGAGCACCTCGGGCGGAAGGTCAGCCTGTGGCCCCGCTTGCCGGCCGGTGAGCGGACGCACTACCTGCGCGCCTATCCCGAGGACGTCGAGCAGTACCTCAAGGACCTCTTCGGGGTGCCGGACCTGGGTGAGGTGCCCGACCTCTCCACACTGCCACCGGAGGTCGCGGAGTTCCGACCATTCCCGGCACGTACTTCGACGCCTTTCCCGTCCACCTGGTCACCACCGGAGCCCTGGCCGCCCTGGCGGGGGCCGCGGGGACCACGGCCGACACCAGGAGGTTCCGGCCCAACCTCGTGGTGGAGGGCCCCGCCGACCCCGACTGGCTCGGGCGTACGGTGCGCGTCGGCGGAGCCGTCCTGCGGGTGGAGGCGGCCTGCCCGCACTGCGTGATGATCTCGCTGCCCCAGCAGGGCCTGCCCGCCGACCGCGGGCTGCTGCGCACCGTCCACCGCGACTTCGGGCACGCCGTCGGCTTCTACGCGTCGGTGGAGCAGCCGGGCCGGGTGGGCTGTGGTGACCGGGTGGAGCCCTTGGCCGGCTGACGGCGGGTGGCCAGCACCAGGGCGAGGACAGCCGCCGCGCCACCGGCGAGAAGGGTGGCGGCCGCCACGCTCATGGCACTGGTCATCGCTCCCGCGGCGAGCGGCGCCAGCGCGAGTCCGCCGGTGTAGGCGACGTTGTACAGCGCGTACGCCGCACCGTAGGCGGCCGGACGGGTGTGCTCGGCGAAGACGGCGACCAGGACCAGGGTGGGGGCGAGGACGACCTGGGCGCCGAAGCCGACCACCACCAGCCCGACGACGGACAGGACCGTGGAGTCCCGGCCCGTGAGCAGGAATCCCACCGCGGTGACCAGCGCGCCGCAGGCGGCCATCCGGGGCGCGCCGACCCGGTCGGCGAGTGCGCCCGCGAGAGGCGCGGCGGTGCTGCCGCCCAGGGCCGCGGCGGCGAAGGCCAGGCCGATCCCCGCGCGCCCCAGGCCCAGTTGGTCCAGGTGCAGCGGGAGGATGGGCTCGGGGAGCGCGATCGCGGCGGCGCCCATGGCCGTCAGCGCGATCAGCATGCCGGCACCGGGGCCGCGGAGCACCGTCCGGTAGGGCAGCCGCACATCGGTGGTGACCACCGGCTTCACCAGGAGGATCCGGGCGAGGGCGTCACCCGCGGCGAGGACGGCGACGAGGAGGAAGGGGGCGCGCGGCCCGAAGGCGTCGACGAGCGGGCCGCTGAGCGCCGGGCCGAGGAGGACGCCGACGCCGACGGCGGACAGGGCCAGCCCCATCGAGCGCCCGCGCCGGTCCGGGGCGTGCGTGGCGGCGATGAGCGCGAGCCCGGAGGTCCACGACGCCGACGCGGCGATGCCCTGGGCGGCGCGGGCGATCAGCAGTGCGCTCAGGCCCGCGGCCCCGGTGGTGTTGATGGCACCGGCGAACAGGGCGGTGGCGGCGGCGAGTCCGACCAGACCCGCCAGCATCGGGGCACGGGGGCCGTGCCGGTCCACCCACGCGCCGATGAACGGGGTCGCGCCCAGCAGCGCCACCGCGTACACGGCGAAGAGCACGCCCGCCGTCATGGCGGAGCCGTCGACGGCGGGGAGCCGGGGCAGCAGAGGAACGATGCTGCCGTAGAGGAACATGTCGACGCCCAGCGCGATCGCGGTCACGGCGACAGCGGCGCCGGGGCGGGTTGTCGGAGAGGCGGAAGGGGAGGAGGAAGGGTCGGGGGAGCCGGGTGATTTCACGGCAGAACACCTCTGAGTACGGGGGCGACGCCGGCGACGCCGGCCGGCGGGAGGAGGTCCGGATCGGTGGCGGCCAGCAGTGCGGTGCCGCACAGCCAGGCCAGGAGGTGGGCCGCGGCGCCGTCGGCGCCGGCCGCGCGGCGGGGCCGGTCGCGGCCCAGGGCCCGTTGGAGCCGCCCCTGCCAGTCGGCCAGGCCGAACGCCTTGGCCTGCCAGCCCTCGGCGTCGGCGGACCCTTCGGAGGGAGTGCCGGAGGGGCTCGCGGGGGAGGGGGCCTTGCGGTCGGGGCCGTGCGAGGTGTGGAGCGTCAGGGTCAGCAGCGCCCGGAACCGCTCGTCCTCGCGCAACTGCCGCAGCCAGGTGAGGAGAAAGCCGCGCAGCCGCTCTTCCAGCGTGCCGTCGGAGTCCAGGGCGGCCCACACCGGTGCGGTGACGGATTCCCAGGACTCGGCGATGACCGCCGCGTGGAGGTCGGCCTTGTCGGCGAAGTGGTGGTAGACCGCCCCGCGTGTCAGTCCCGCCCGCTGGGCGACGTCGACGAGTTTCGTCGAGGCGACGCCGCGCTCGGCGAAGAGGAAGAGGGCGGCGGTCAGCAGGGCCGCGCGGGTCTGGGCGGCTTCTTCAGCGGTTCTGCGCAGCTGCTATTCATACATGCATGTACGTATGAATAGCAGGTGGCGGGGGCGATGTGGGGCTGTCGCTCCTGCGGCGGTCTCTCAACGCCGGTCAGGCTGAAATACCGCGCCCGGCCACGGAAATCCAGCCCGTTCGGCGATTGAGGACAAGCGGCGCAGCCGCTTCCGGGGCCAGGGGCGGAGCCCCGAAACAGAGGGTGCGACGGAGGGGGCCCGCCCCTCACGCCGCAAGGATGCCGACGACACCTGCCGCACAGGAACGAGACCCTCCTCCACGGGCTCGACATCGCGCGCGGCGCCCGGCTGCCGTGGACGGTCGGGCCGGACGAGGCGCGCCTGGTGATCGGGCAGGTGATGCCGACGATGATGCCGCTGGCCCTGGACACCGCCCGGGCACGGGACGTCGGCATCGCCTTCGACCTCGCCGTCCGGGGAGGTCCACGGCTGGCGGTCGTCATCGAGGACGGGACGGCGACCGTGACCCGCGACGTACCGCCGCGCGCCTACGACTGCCGGATCACGGCCGCGCCGACCGCGTTCCTGCTCGTCTCGTTCCGCCGCACCCCGCTCTGGAAAGCGGTCGCGCGCGGCGGGATACCGGCCGGCGGCCGCAGACCGTGGCTGGCCCCGCGGCTCAGCCGTCTCATCGCCACCCCTTAGGGGTGGTCCGCCGGTCCCGGTGCCACGCCGGGCGGGCCGTGACGGCCGTCCCCTCCGGCCGGCCGGCGACCCGTGCCGGCTAGGACACCACGTCCTTCCCCCGGAAATGCCGGAACGCCAGCGCGACCAGCACCACCCCGTACGCCACGGAAACCGCCGCGCCCTTGACCATCCCGCCCCACTCCGGGTGCGGCTGGAGCACATCCGCCCACGCGTACTGCCAGTGCGCCGGCAGCACGTCCCGCCAGTCCCCGAGCGCCGTCACCGCGTCCAGCACGTTCCCGACGATCGTCAGCCCCACCGCACCGCCGACCGCCCCCAGCGGCGCGTCCGTGACCGTCGAGAGCCAGAACGCCAGCCCCGCCGTCACCAACTGCCCCACGAAGATGTAGCCGACGACGACCGCGAGCCGCCATGTGGCCGTACCGGCCGGCAGCGCACCGCCCGTGGGGATCTGGAGCGGGCCCCAGCCGTACGCGGCCGTGCCCGCCGCCAGCGCGACCAGCGGCAGCAGCACCATCGCGGCCGCGCTGAAGCCCAGCGCCACCGTCAGTTTGCTCAGCAGCAGCCGGGCGCGCGGCACCGGAGCCGCCAGCAGATAACGCAGCGAGGACCAGCTCGCCTCGGACGCCACCGTGTCGCCGCAGAACAGCGCCACCGGCACCACCAGCAGGAAGCCCGCCGAGACGAACAGGCACGTCGCCGCGAAGTTGGCGCCGGAGGCGGTCGCGGTGTCCATCAGGGTGATGCGGCCGTCGCGGCCGCTCGGCTCCCCGCCGATCGCGAAGGCCGCGATCAGCACGAACGGCAGCACCGCCAGCACCGCCGCCACCACCAGCGTGCGGCGCCGCCGCAGCTGCCGCATGGCCTCCACCCGCAACGGCAGTGTGTGCCGCGGGCGGTAGCCCGGCGCGGCGGCGGGCACGGTCTTCTGCGCCGAGCTCATGACGAGCCTCCGATCAGGGTCAGGAACGCGTCCTCCAGGCGGCGGTGCGGACCCACGCGCGCCACCGGGACCTCCAGCCTGACCAGCTCCACCAGCAGTTCCGGCGCCCTCATGCCGTCGAGCCGCACCAGCAGCCCCTCGTCACCGGGGACGGCGGAGGCGATGCCCGGCAGCGCGGCCACCTTCTCCACGAGCGGCTCCGTCAGTTCGCCCTCCACACCCACCAGCAGCGTGTCGCCCGAGCCCACGATGTCCGCGACCGGCCCGGCGGTCACCAGCCGGCCGCGGTCCATCACCACCAGATGCGTACAGGACTGTTCGACCTCGGCGAGGAGATGACTGGAGACGATCACGGTCCGGCCGGCTGCCGCGTAGCGGATCATCACCTCGCGCATCTCGCGGATCTGCGGCGGGTCCAGACCGTTGGTCGGCTCGTCCAGGATCAGCAGATCCGGCAGGCCCAGCATCGCCTGCGCGATCGCCAGCCGCTGCCGCATGCCCTGGGAGTACGTGCGCACCGCGCGCTCCAGCGCGGAGCCCAGCCCGGCGATCTCCAGGGCCTCCTCGACGTGCGCGTCCTCGGCCGGCCGGCCGGTCGCCCGCCAGTACAGGTCGAGGTTGGCCCGCCCGGACAGGTGCGGCAGGAACCCCGCCCCCTCCACGAACGCCCCGACGCGTGAGAGCACCGGCGCGCCCGGCCGGACGGCGTGCCCGAAGACCCGCACCTCCCCGCCGTCGGGCCGGATGAGGCCCATGAGCATGCGCAGCGTGGTCGTCTTGCCCGCGCCGTTCGGCCCGAGCAGCCCCAGCACCTGTCCCCGCTCGACCCGGAACGACAACTCCCGCACGGCGTACCGGTCGGCGGACCTGGCGTACCGCTTGCTCAGCTCCGTGATCTGCAACGGCACGTCCGCGAGCGCCGGATCGGGCGCGGGCGCGGCGGTCCGCCGGCGCCCGGTCAGCAGTACGGCCGCCGCGACGGCCGCGCCGCCCAGCGGCAGGCCCCACGTCCACCAGGGCAGCGCCGCCGACGCCGTCCGCACCCCTGGCGCGGTCGGCACGCTCAGGCCCTCACCGGCCAGGGCGACGGTGTACGTGGCCGGCCGGACCGGCGAGGCGTAGCCGAGGTCGGTGGCGGCGAGCACGAGCCGCATCCGGTGCCCCGACTCGAAGGTGTGGTCGATGGCGGGCAGCCGCACCTCGACCGTCCTGCCGTCCCGGGCGTCGTCGACACGCACCGGGGTGACGAGCTGTCCGGGCAGCACCTGCTGCCCGTCGGGCCCGACGTCGTAGACCTTGGCGAAGAGGACCGCCTCCCCGCTGTCCGAGGCGACCTTCACCTTGACGGTGGGGGAGCCGGTGACGCGGACGCCCTCGGTGAGCCGCGCCGAGTCGAAACGGGCGTACTGGCCGGGGAAGTCCAGGGAGACGCCCACGCCCAGCCCCGACAGCCGGGCGAGGCCGCCCATGCCGGGCACCGCCGAGATCGCCGGGGGCGTCGCGCCCGCAGGGCTGCCGAAGGTCTGCGGGCGGCCGGCCAGGGCGACCGGCCGGGTGTCGTCGCGCAGCCCCGGATAGCGGTCGCCGCTCGCGCCGCGCAACCGCGCCTTGCCGTCGGTGGTGTCGATGCCCCCGGTCCGGCTGACCCGGAACGCCGGGCCGGTGTCCGCGCCGGCGTCGTCCTTGAGGTAATGGTCGAACCACGCGCGCGTGCGCCGCTCCACGCGGCCGTCCTCGCCGATGCCGCCGCTGTCGTGACCGCCGGCGACCCAGTCGACGGCGACGGGCGCGCCGTTGCGGCCGATGGCCCGGGCGGCGGCGTCGGACTGGCCGAGGGGGAAGAGCGAGTCGCTCTGGCCCTGGACGAGGAGCGTGGGCACCTTGATCCGGTCGGCGACCGCCGAGGGGCTGCGGCGCTCCAGCAGCTCACGCGCCGCCGCGTCCGGCTTCCCGGCCACCGCCACCCGCTCGTACATGGCGCACAGCGTCGTCTCGAACCGCCCGCAGCCGCCCTGCCCCGGCGGCGGGACGGGCGCGGCCTTGCCACCGGTGCCCGCGAGCGCGCCGACGCCGGAACCGCCGGTGAAGAAGATCCCGGACCAGAGCTTCTTGAACACACCGTCCGGGAAGAGCGAATCGGCCAGGTTCCAGTACGTGATCTGCGGGGCGATGGCGTCGACGCGCTTGTCGTGACCGGCCGCCAGCAGCGCGACCGCACCACCGTACGAGGCGCCCGCGACGCCCACCCGGGGGTCGCCCGCCGCGTCGAGCCGCACCTCCGGACGCGCGGCCAGCCAGTCGATCAGCCGGCTCACGTCGGCGACCTCGCGGCCGGGGTCGTTCAGACCGATCCGGCCGGAGGACTGCCCGAAGCCCCGCGCGGACCACGTCAGCACGGCGTAGCCGTCCCGCGCCAGCCCCTCCGCCTGCCGGCGCAGATCGTCCTTGCTGCCCCCGAAGCCGTGCGCCAGCAGGACCGCCGGCCTGCGGCCCGTACCGCCGGAGGTGAAGAACGAGGTGTCGACGCGCACCGTGTCCCGGCCGGCCGGTGCCTCGGGCATCGTCAGGAACCGGTCCTCGCGGTGCACGGCCGGCTCGCCCGGACCGGTGGCCGACGCCACGGTCCAGGTGCCCGCCCCGGCGAGCACGGCACCGGCGGCGACGGCCGTGAGCAGCCGCCCGCGCCGTCGGGGGAAACGGAGTTTCATGTCCGCATGCTAAGCGGAGCCGCCGTACACCTGTCCGGGCGGTCAGTCCTCCGCCATCGCGGCGAGCTTGGTGACCGTGTTCCAGTTGCGCGCCGTGCCCACCCTGCCCAGCCGCCGTTCCGTCAGCGTCTTCGCCAGCCTGGAGTCCCGGATGCCGTTCGCGCAGTGGAGGTAGACCTCCCGCTCACCGAGGGCGAACTCCTCGGGCGCGTACGCCGCCGGATCCAGTCCGGAGACGGCCGCCGGGTCGGCGGGCGCGTCCAGGAACGTCACCAGGAAGCGCGCGGGATCGACTTCCCGTCCGGCGAACGGATTGCCGTCAACCACCCGGCGTATGTCACCCGCGCTGCGCACCAGGCAGCGCACGGACAGCCCAAGCTCCCGCGAGATCGCCCGCTCCAGTCCGGCGGCCAGCGACTCCTCGTCGGCGTCCGGGTGCGTGAACACGGCGTTGCCGCTGTTGAGATGGGTACGGACCGCCTCGCAGCCCAGACCCGTCAGCATCTCCCGCAGGGTCTGCATGGGAACCCGCTGCTTACCGCCCACATTGATGCCGCGCAACAGCGCCACGTACGTCGTCACACCCTCACCGTAATATGCGCCGCATCACCGATGTGGAGGGGGTTCGCATGGTGCACAAGGCGTGGTGGGGAAGACGCGGTGGCGGGACGCGGGCCGGGTGGGCCCTGGCCGTCCTCGCGCTGCTGCTGCCGGTGGCGGGGACGCAGCGGGTCGAGGCCGCCGCCCCCGCCGGCAACCCGGCCCACGTGGTCCGGGAAGTGCGGGTCGATGACCGGATGCTCGATCTCGCGGTCGCCTCGCCCGAGATCGACGCCCCGTCGAAATGGGTGCGGCTGCTGCTGCCCCGGGGCTGGTCCAGGGACGCCGAACGGACCTGGCCCACGCTGTGGATGCTCCACGGCAGCGGAGGCGACCACCGTGACTGGACGGACCACACCCACATCGAGGAGCTCGCCGCCCGCCGCGACGTCATCGTCGTCATGCCGGAGACCAGCGGATGCAGCTCGTACAGCGACTGGTACAACGACGGCCGGTGGGGCGCCCCGGCGTGGGAGACCTACCTCCTGGACGAACTGCGGCCCCTGCTGGAGCGCGACTACCGGGCCGGCACCCGGCGGGCCGCCGTCGCGGGCCTGTCGATGGGCGGCCACGGCGCCCTGAAGCTCGCCGCCGCACGACCGGGCGCCTTCAAGGCCGCGGCCTCCTACAGCGGCGCCGTCAGCCCGCTCCACCAGGCGACCGACGGCGGACCCAGCGGCCCCGACGCCGTCAAGCTCGGCGGCCTCATCTGCCTGACGGACTGGAAGCGGGTATGGGGCGAACCCGGTTACCCCTTCGACACCACCGACCCCCGGGACCTGCGCCAGCAGTGGCTGTGGAAGCGGAACAGCCCGGTCGAGCGGGCGGCCTCGCTCGCCGGCACGGCGCTGTACCTCTCCTACGGCAACGGCACCGACGAGGGCCCGCGCTGGAAGTGGGGCGACCCGCCACCGCCCGCCTCCCGCTGCACCGACCCGGCCACACCCGGCATGGAACTGATCGAACGCCTCATCCACGGCGAGAACCGGCAACTGCGCGCGGCACTGACCCGGCACGGCATCCCGGCCACGGTCTGCGCCCACACCGGCGTCCACACCTGGCCGTACTGGGAACGCGAGCTGTCGGCGTCGTTCCCGATGCTGATGGGGGCGATCGGGGGATAGCGCCCTGGAGCGCCGGGCGGGCTTCGTCCTCGGAAGCCATGTCATCGGGAGCCCGCCCCTGGACTGGCTTCGGGGGCGGGGCCATAGTCGAGGCGTGGGGGATGCGGACGGGGTGGCTCGTTGCCTGGAGGCGGCGGTAGGCGAACGTTTCGTACGGGACGAACTGGCCGCGCTGGTTTCCGAGGCTGTCCACCCGTGGGTCGCGCACGACGGGTTGCGTCTGTTCGGGATGAATCCCGTCACCGGCGCCGTCTCGTTCGGTTTCCTGCACGATTTCAGCCCCGATCTCGTACAGGCGCAGTTGTTCGATGCCTATCTGGGTGAGGACCCTTTCAGCCCCGCCGACATCACCCGGCAGCCGAAGCCGGTGGGACTGTTCGACGGCAACCATCGTTCCACTCCAGGACACCGGAGTGTGCTGAGCACTCTGGCTGCATCCGGAGCCGGGTGCGAGGCGCGGCTGCTGCTGCGCAACGGCCAGGGGCTGTGGGGCCTGCTGGCCTTGATACGAGAATCGGGCAGCAGACCCTTCGACCAGGACGACGCCGCCCGGCTGGCCCGGCTCTCCCCGCTGCTGATCGCCCTCCTGCGCGGGTACGCCGCCGCGGGGTCACCTCCGCGTGGCGCACATCTCCCGGCGGGAGTCGCCATCGTCGGTGCCGACCACCGGATACGTTCCCTCACTCCCGAAGCACGCGCATGGATGGGGGAGATCAGTCCGGCACGCGGCCTGGCGCCGGAGTGGATGCCTCATGTGTCGATGCTGGAGATATCCCTGGCCGCGCGGCGTCACCTCATCGACCCGGGCGCACCGCGCCCGGTCGCCTGTAGTCCCACGGCGTTTCTCGGACGGCGGGTCGCCGTTCACGCCCAGCCCCTCGACGAGGACGGCAAGGGCGATGTCGCCGTGGTCTTCCAGGAAGCCACCGGTGCCCTGCTCCTGCCCACGTTCGCGGCCTGGCA
This sequence comes from Streptomyces sp. ISL-11, assembly GCF_018614525.1. Classification (GTDB taxonomy): domain Bacteria; phylum Actinomycetota; class Actinomycetes; order Streptomycetales; family Streptomycetaceae; genus Streptomyces. The sequence continues at coordinate 21,596 of NZ_JAGGOL010000041.1, read as the reverse complement.
CGGCCTGACCGCCCGCGAGAGCCTGGTCCTCCAGCACCTGTACTCCGGGTCGGCTCCCAAGCAGATCGCCCGCGGTATCCAGGTCTCCCTGCACACCGTCAACACCCACGTGAAAGCGGTGTTCCGGAAGACCGGTGTCAGCGGCCGCGATGAACTGCTCGCCGCGCTCGACTCCTGATCGCTGCTTTCGCCGGCCGGATCACGCCAGGGCCGTCACTCCGGCCTCCCCAATTCTGGGGATGCCGGAACGACTTCGACCGGGGTCATAGTCGTGCTGACCGAGCACCGAGCAGTCAACGGGAGGGGAACGATCATGGCGCACGCGATGCGCAAGAGGACGGCGGGCACGGTGATGATATTGGGCCTGATGGTGTCCGGCATCGGCGTGGGGACGGCCCAGGCGGCCGGGACGCCCCATGCCGTGCGGACGGCTCAGGCACAGACGCGGGCCGAGGCGACGCTGACGGCGGTCGAGGTGACCTTCTACACCACCTACGACAACAAGGACCACGACACGAAGGTCTTCACGTCGGTGACGGACAACACCAACAAGACCATCGGGACCCTCGGCGAGCACTTCGGCGACGACGAGTTCTCGGACGGGGACGCCGACGGCCCGTACGCCCTGAGTCTGACAGAGCCCGCCACGTGGTCGGCCATGCGCGACGGACGGCTGCGCATCAGAATCGAGCCCGTCGGCAGGGACACCTGGAAGCTCAACGTCCGGTCGACCCTGTTCTTCTCCGACGGTACCCGGCGCCATGCCGACCAGGACAACCTGGCTCCGAGCCAGCGCAACCGCCAGGTCGACGTCCCCATCGCCTGACCGGCGTTGACATGACGGGCGCACTCCTGCCCGCTTCGTGATCGCCGGGCAGGCTCGATCGAGCCTGCCCGGCGAGCGATGGAGGGCGGGCCGTCACGCCCGACGGAGACGCAGCGTGACGATCTCGAACGGCCGGAACGCCAGCGGAACGCCCCCGTCGGACAGTTCCGCCGAGCCCACCGCCCGCTCCAGCAGATCGCACACACTCACCGCCGCCACATCGAAGCCCGCCGCGAGGCGAACCCGCGCCCGCCCGCCCAGCGACTCGTACAGCCGCACCACCACGTCCCCGCTGCCGTCGTCCGCGAGTTTGACGGCCGACACCACGACGGCGTCGCCCGTCACCGACACCAGCGGCTCCACGCCCGTGGACCCCGCCACGCTCCGCTCGGGCAGATTGATCCGGTACCCCTCCCGCACCGCGTCCCCCACGGACGCGCCCGGCACCAGCGCGTACCGGAAGCGGTGCGTGCCCTGGTCGGTGCGCGGGTCCGGGAAGCGCGGGGCCCGCAGCAGGGAGAGCCGGACCGTCGTCGTGGTCCCGGTATTCGCCTCGCGCACGGTGCGCGTCACGTCGTAGCCGTACGTCGAGTCGTTGACCACCGCCACCCCCCAGCCCGGCTCCTCCAGGTGGACGAACCGGTGCGCGCACGCCTCGAACTTCGCCGCCTCCCAGCTGGTGTTGGTGTGCGTGGCGCGGTAGAGGTGGCCGAACTGGGTCTCGGCCGCCGCCCGGTCGGCGTGCAGGTCCAGGGGGAACGCGGCCTTGAGGAATTTCTCCGTCTCGTGCCAGTCGACCCGCGTCTCGACGTCCAGCCGCCCCACACCGGCCGGCAGCGACAGCCACTGCTCCACCCGCGAGGACCCGAAGGCCCGCACCACGCGCACGGCACCCTCGCCGGTCGGCTCCAGCGTCTCGACGTCCGTCAGGTCGGTCACCGCGTTGCGGTAGAAGTGGTCGACGTCCCAGGCGTCCCACATGTTGGGGAAGTCCTGGTGGAGCTGGAGCAGATTGGCGGCCGCCCCGGGGGCGACCGTCTCCCGGTCCGCCCGCCGGTCGTACACGGAGACCACGAGCCCCCGGCCGTCGATCTCCACCCGCAGCAGGCCGTTGTCGAGAACGAAGCCGCCGCCCTCGCGCGGCCCGGCCTGTGCGGGGGCCGGACCGTCGGCGCCCGCCACGGCGGCGCCGTGCGCCTGCGTGCCGCCGCGCGCGTGCGGTGCCGCGTTGAAGACGACCGTGCCACCGTCCGCGCCGGCACCGGCCAGCGCCGCCAGCGCGCCCCCGATGATCTCCTCCAGCTCCGCCGCCACCGCCGCGTACGTCGCCGCCGCCTCCCGGTGCACCCACGCGATCGAGGTGCCGGGCAGGATGTCGTGGAACTGGTGCAGCAGCACCGTCTTCCACAGCCGGTCCAGCGCCTCGTACGGATAGGGCAGTCCCGCCCGTACGGCCGCCGTCGCCGCCCACAGCTCGGCCTCGTGCAGCAGGTGCTCGGAGCGGCGGTTGCCCCGCTTGGTCCGGGCCTGGCTGGTCAGCGTCGCGCGGTGCAGCTCCAGATACAGCTCGCCGACCCACACCGGGGCGTGCCCGTACTCGGCGTGCGCCTTCTCGAAGAACGCCGAGGGTTTCTCGAAGACGACCCGCGCCGACCCCTCCAGGTCCGCCAGCCGCCTCGCCCGTGCCAGCATCTCGCGCGTCGTGCCCCCGCCGCCGTCGCCCCACCCGGTCGGCGCGAGCGACCGCGTCGCGCCGCCCTTCTCCCGGAAGTTGCGGACCGCGTGCGCGACCTCCCGGCCCGACAGCCGGGAGTTGTAGGTGTCGATCGGCGGGAAGTGCGCGAAGACCCGGGTGCCGTCCAGGCCCTCCCACCAGAAGGTGTGGTGCGGGAACTTGTTGGTCCGGCTCCACGAGATCTTCTGCGTCAGGAACCACTTCGAGCCCGACAATTTCACCAGTTGGGGCAGCGCGGCGGAGTAGCCGAACGAGTCCGGCAGCCAGACCTCCTCCGTCTCGATCCCGAACTCCTCCAGGAAGAACCGCTTGCCGTGCACGAACTGCCGCGCCAGCGCCTCCGACCCCGGCATGTTCGTGTCCGACTCCACCCACATGCCGCCGACGGGTACGAACCGCCCGTCGGCGACCGCCTTCTTCACCCGCGCGTACACCTCGGGCCGGTGCTCCTTGATCCAGGCGAACTGCTGTGCCTGCGACATCGCGTAGACGAAGCCCGGTTCGTCCTCCAGCAGGGCGGTCATGTTGGCGGTCGTACGGGCCACCTTGCGCACCGTCTCGCGCAGCGGCCACAGCCAGGCCGAGTCGATGTGCGCGTGGCCCACCGCGCTGATCCGGTGGGCGGAGGCGTGCGCGGGGGCGGACAGCACGTCCGCGAGCCGCTCGCGGGCCCGTGCCGCCGTGCCACCGACGTCCTGGAGATCGACGGCGTCCAGCGCCCGCTCCACGGCCCGCAGGATCTCCCAGCGGCGCGGCGCGTCCACCGACAGCTCGGCCATCAGCTCGCCCAGCACCTCCAGGTCCTGCACCAGCTCCCACACCGTCCGGTCCAGGACGGCCAGGTCCATGCGGGCCAGCCGGTAGCGCGGCGCGGCGTCCGCCGTCTCCCGGTCGCCCAGCTCGGTCGGCCGGAACGGCCGGTAGTCCAGGATCACGGGATTCGACGACGCCTCGATGTGCAGCAGCACCTCCTCGCCGCCCGCCGCCCTCTCGACGATCCGCACCCACTGGTTGCGCGGGTTGAGGCCCTTCACCGGCGAGCCGTCCGGGCGGTAGACGAGGCCCTCGCACTGGAACCCCGGCATGTTCTCGTCGAAGCCCAGGTCGAGCAGCGCCTCCACCGTCCGGCCCGCCCACTCCCGCGGCACCCGCCCGGCCACGGTGAACCAGCTCGTACCCCACGGCGGCCCCCACTCGGCCCCCACCTCGATGGGCGTGCGCCGCGCCGCCAGCCCCTCGGCGACGGGCACGGGCTCGCCCGGCGCGTGCCACACGGAGACGGTCAGCGGCACCGACTCCGGGTACACGGCGGGCCGGATCCGCTCCTCCAGCACGCGCTGCAGTCGGGCTTCGGTGATCGCGCGGTCGTTGTGCATGAATCGGTGTCCTCACGCAGAAGGGCTGTCGACGAAGGGCTACCAGCGGACGCTGACGGACGCGGGTGCCGAGGAGGCGTACAGCTCGTCCACGGCGCGCACCTCGACGCGGGTGGTCGCCTCGCCGGCCGCGCGGCGCAGGGCCGCGACGTAGTAGGCATGCCCACAGGTGCCACCGAGGAAGCGGCGCCCCCCGCCGGGCAGGACCTGGCACAGCTCGTAATGGCGTAAGGGCCCGGGCGACGCGGGCCACGCGAGCCGCAGGGCCGCGGTGCCGTCGGGGTTCGGCCGGGACGCCTTGACGACCAGACCGCCCGGCCGGGCGGGCGCGGCCGGCGCCGCGTCCCGTACGGCGAGACCACCCAGCCGCCACCGCACGACCCCGCCGCCCGGTGAGGTGAGCCGGACCCCCAGCGCGTGGACCGTCCGCCCGGCGCCGGTGCGCGACAGCGCGCCGACCCGCAGCGTCGCCGTCGTCCAGCCCCGCCCGCCCGCCGGAAGCTCTCCGGCGGGCACGTACACGAAGCCGTCACCCTCCTCCGGCGCCACCGCCAGCTCCACGCGCACAGCCGCCGAGCCGGGGTCGGAGCGGTGCGCGAGCTCCACGACCGTCGCGGCCGACAGCGGCAGCCGCGTCCGGTACAGCTCCACCGTGGCCGGTTCGGTGAGCCGGCCGTCGGCGAGCAGGCTGCTGCCGCCGCGCCAGGCGTCGGCGAAGTCGAAGCCCACGGCGGGCCGGGCGCCTTGTGTGTGGATCACCCAGCGGCGGCCGGGCAGCCGGTCCTGGAGCCCCAGGTGGTTCCACGCCGTGTCGGAGGTGACCAGGCCCCGCTCGTACCAGGCCGTGCCGTGACCGGTGTTGAAGCTCGTGGCGAAGGGCAGCGCGGTGACCGTCGACCGGTCCGCGACGGACGCGGCCGGCGGGCGCCACGGGCCGGTGTCCGGGGCGGCCGGGTCGAGGGAGTGCCCGGACCAGAACCGGTCGTCGCGCGCGTGGAAGGCGGCGGGGGAGCGTCCGCCGGCCGGGAGGGACCTCCAGGTCCACTCGGGGCGGTAGAAGCCGTACGAGGTGCGGTGCGGCCCGCCCGCCGGGACGACCGCGTCCCAGTCGACCCGGGTGTCCCAGCCGTTCGCCTCGACGTCGATGCCGGCCCACAGCTCGTACCGGTCCCGTCCGAGGCGCTCCGCGAGCTCCGCCGAGGAGAGCAGACCGGATCGGTCCCAGCCGAAGTTGAGGAACATGGTGCCGGCGGCCCGGAAGAAGGGGGAGTTGTGCTCATTGAGCCGGTTCTGCCAGGCGATGTCGCCGGAGACGGCCATCGCGTCGTACCAGGTGACCCGCAGGCCCTCGCCGCGTTCCCGCAGCCGGGCGACGAAGTCCCGCATGTCCGCGGCCAGCGCGGCGTCGCCGCCACCGGTCTCGGCGTTGACGAACCACCCGTCGAAGCCGTACGCCCGTGCCACCCGCACCAGCTGGTCGGCCAGCGGGAAGCCGCCGTCGGCGCCCCTGCGCAGCAGCTCGCGCGTCCAGCGCAGCTGCCCGCCGTACGCGGCCGGCGGCAGGAACACCGTGCCGAGGACGGGCACGCCGTTGCGGTGCGCGGCGTCGACGACGGGCGCGTTCGGCGCCAGGATCAGCCCCTCGTCCGACGAACCGCCCCAGAAGACCAGTTCGTCGAGGTAGGCCCAGTGCGTCAGCGCGTAGTGGTCGGCGGTGGCGGAACCCTGCGAGGGATTGGCGGAGGTGGTGGCGAAGGCGGCCAGCGCACAGATCCGGGCCTGCCCGGCCCGCGCGCTCGCGTTGGCGGGCGGGGGAGTGAACCGGCCGGCGAGCGGAACGGCGGACCGGTTGAACGCCAGGTCGGAATCGCTCTCGGGCGCCCACTCCCGCAGACTCCGCCACACCACCCCGGGCCGCGGCACCCCGGAGGGCGGGCTGTCGGGAAACCAGTAGGAGGCGTACGGCTGAAGGGAACCGGCGGCGACGACGCGCCCGGGAGCCGCCGACGCGAGGGCGACTCCACCGGCGAGGACGACCGTGCGACGGGTGGGACCGGAGGGCGTGCTCATGAGGCTCCATTCCGTGCGATCAAGTCACGTCGTTGTGGCACCTGAGGCCGTGGGCCCGGTCATCGACTTCGACCGGCGTTCGAGAACCGAGGGCCACCCCATCAAGCCCGTCCGGCGTTTGAGGACACCGTTACCGCGGGGCGGATCGCCATGACGGTCCCCCAGCCCGTCCGGCGCTTGAGGACCGGGCCCGGGGCCGCGCCCCGGTTGAGGGAAGGGGCGGGGCGGGGAAAACCCAACGCACCAACCACCCCGCCTACCCCACATCCCCCACCGCCACCACCTCCCCAATCCCCCGAGCCCGCAAATGCCCCCCATCCCCCGCCAACGAAGCCAGCACCACCGCCGGCCTCCCCCCACCGGAGGCAACCCGCATCCACGCCGAGAAGAACGCACCCCCCGGCCCGCACACCCCCCGCCCGGGCGCCCCCTCTCCGTCCCCCACGTCCAGCACCACCCCCGTCCGCCGCACCGCCGCCGCCCGGTCCTTCTCCCGCCACTCCCGCGCGACGCGGGCGAACGCCTCACCCGCCGGCTTGACCCGCCGGTCATGGGTGAGCAGCCCCAGCCCGTACTCCAGCTCGGGAAAATCCGCGAGCGCGCGGTCCACGTCGTGCGAGCACCACCACGTGACCCCCCACAGGCCGGGGCAGTCCAGCGCGTGGGCGAGCGTCGCCCGCGTGAAGGCCGCCGCCCGCTCGGGCGGTACGTGCGGGGCGGGCGCCCCGACCTCCTGGAGCCACACCGGGCGCCCGGGATCCTCGGCCCACGCCTTGGAGAGCTCCACCAGATACGCGGCATGCCGCTCCGTCGCCGCCCCGTCGCCACCATGCCGCTGTGCGGTGCCGTTGAAGACCCAGGAGTGGACGGCGGTCATGGCGCCGAGCCGCGCGGAGTGCGCGGGCGTGAAGGGATGCGTGCCGTCGTACCAGGCGGCGTCGTACGAGGCGAGCAGGTGCGCGCGGCCGGGGGCGCCCTCCTCGCACGCGTCGAGCATCCGCCGCAGCCACCGCTCCGCCTGGTCGGGCCGGATCCGGTCGGGGTCGGGGTGGGGGTCGCCGGAGAACTGGTTGAACTCGTTGCCGACGGTCACGCCGAGGAAGTGCGGCCGGTCGGCGAGGGCGCCGGCGAGGGCGGACAGGTAGGACGCCTGGGCCTCGACGACATCCGGGTCGGTGAAGAGGTTCCGGCGGTGCCAGGTGGTGGTCCAGGAAGGGACGAAGTCGAAGCTGGAGAGGTGGCCCTGGAGGCCGTCGACGCCGACGTCGAGGCCGCGTTCGCCGGCCGCGTCCACGAGCCGGCCGAGCTGGTCGAGGGCGCGCGGCCTGATCAGGGTGCGGTTGGGCTGGAAGAGCGGCCACAGGGGGAAGACCCGGATGTGGTCCAGGCCGAGTACGGCGAGGGAGTCGAGGTCGGCGCGGATGTCGTCGAGGTCGAAGTCGAGCCAGTGGTGGAACCAGCCGCGGGTGGGCGTGTAGTTGACGCCGAAGCGCATACGGGTCCGTCCCTTCGGGCGGTCGGGGTGGTCAGCCCTTGACGGCGCCTTCGCCGACGCCGCGGAAGAAGTACCGCTGGAGGCAGGCGAACATCACGATCAGCGGTGCGACGGCGATGACGGTGCCGGCGGCGACCAGGCGGGGGTCCTGCTGGAAGGTGCCGTGCAGGAAGTTCAGGCCGACGGTCAGGGTGAAGCGGTCGGCGTCGGAGAGGACGATCAGCGGCCACAGGAAGTCGTCCCACGCGCCCATGAACGCGAAGATCGCGACGACGGCGAGGGTGCCGCGCACCGACGGCAGCGCGATCCGGGTGAACCGCTGCCACACGTTCGCGCCGTCGATGACGGCCGCCTCCTCGACCTCCTGGGGAAGCCCGGCGAAGGCGTTGCGCATCAGCAGCACGTTCAGCGCGCCGACGGCGCCGGGCAGGACGACGGCGATGAGGGTGTTGTTGAGGTGGAGGTCGCGCATCATGGTGAACTGCGCGATGAGGATGGACTCCAGGGGTACCAGCAGGGCCGCCACGAAGGCGAGTCCGGCGATCCTCCGGCCGCGGAAGCGCAGCCGGGCGAGCGCGTATCCGGCCAGGGAGGCGCCGACGAGATTGGTGACCACGCTGGCCGCGGCGACCCGGAGCGAGTTCAGGGCGTAGTCCCAGACGGGGATGATGTCGGCGACGCCGGAGTAGTTCGCGAGGGTGGGGTGCTCGGGGAGGAAGCCGGGCGGATAGGTGTAGATGTCCTCGGTGGTGCTCTTGAGCGAGGTCGACAGCTGCCAGAGGAACGGGCCGACGGTGAGGGCCAGCACGGCGAGCAGCAGCGCGTACCGCAGGGCCCTTTGCCGGCCGGACGTCCCGTTCACGCGTCGGCGTCCTTCCGGCCGGCCCGCAGGACCAGGAGCATCAGCAGCAGGGTGACGGCGAAGACGACCAGCGAGAGGGCGCTGGCGTAGCCGACGCGCCCGTTGAGGCCGGTGCCGGTGCGCTGGACGAGCATGACCAGGGTGGTGTCCTGTCCGGCCGGCCCGCCGGTGGGTCCGGCCAGCAGGTAGACCTCGGAGAACACCTTGAACGCGGCCACCGACGACAGCGCGCCGACCAGGACCATGGTGGAGCGCACGGCGGGCACCGTGACGCTCACGAAGCGGCGTACGGTGCCCGCCCCGTCGACGGCGGCCGCCTCGTACAGCTCGCGGGGGACGTTCGCGAGCGCCGCCAGGTAAATGATCATGTAGTAGCCGAGGCCCTTCCACACCGTCAGCGCCATCGCGCTGAACAGCAGCAGCCACTGGTCGCCGAGGAAGGCCACCGGGCCGGCCCCCAGGACGCGCAGGATGCCGTTGACCAGGCCGCGGTCGTCCAGCATCCACCCCCAGATCAGCGACACCACGACGACGGAGGCCACCACCGGGGTGTAGAACGCCGCCCGGAAGAAGGCGACGCCGGGAAGCCGCTTCCCGACCAGCAGCGCCAGCAGCAGGGGCAGCAGTACGGTGCAGGGCACGACCAGCACGACGTACAGGCCGCTGTTGCGCAGGGCCACCCAGAACTGTTCGTCCTCCAGCATGTCCTGGAAGTTCCGCGGCCCCACCCAGCCGCCCGGGGTGAGCGTGCGCGCGTCGGTGAACGCCTGATGGACGGTGGTGAGGAAGGGGTAGAGGCTGAAGGCGGCGACGACCGCGAGACCGGGCAGCAGGAACAGCCAGGGGCTGGCCGCCCGGTGCGCGCGGACGCCGTGTGCGGGCTGTCCGGCCACCGTCAGCTCCGCCGCAGGAGCTTGTCGCTCTGTGCGGCGGCGTCGTCGAGTGCCTGCCGGGGGGACTTCTTGCCCTGGAGCGCCTTGGCCACCTCGTTCTTGAGGACGACCTTCATCTCCTCGCTCAGCACGACGGGTGTGTAGTTGACCGCGCCCTTGAGCATCTTCGCCGCCGCGACCCGCACCCGGCCCTCGTCGGTGCCGTCGTCCCGGGTCCAGTAGGGGTCGCCGAGCGACCCGGCGGTGCTGGGGAAGACGGCGACCTCGTGGGCGAACGCCTCCTGGTTCCTCCGGTCCGTGACGAAGTGCGCGAAGGCGATGGCGGCGGCCTTGTGCTTGCTCCGCCGACCGACGGCCAGGCCCATCACGTACATGTTCGGCTTGCCGGTGTTGTTCGGGGCGTCGGTGATGCCCAGTTCGCGGTAGAGGCCGGGCGCGCTCTTCTTGAACGTCTCCAGGTCGTGGGCGCTGCCCGGATTCATGGCGACCTTCTGTTCCAGGAATTTCTGGCCGGACTTCTCGGGCGTATTGGTGAGTGCCTGCCCGTCGAGGCCGCCGCGGTCGTAGAGCTCCTTGTACTTGGTCAGCAGCTCGACACCCTTGGGTTCGTTGTAGGTGAAACGGGTGGCGTCGGCGTTCATCAGCCGAACCCCGTACCGGCCGAAGTCCTCGATGGCCGGGGTGCCCGCGAGCGTCGCGATTTTTCCGCCGGACTTCTCCGCCATCGTGGCCGCGGCGGCGAACAGCTCGTCGTAACTCCTCGGCGGCTTCTCGGGATCGAGACCGGCCCGCCGGAAGAGGGCCTTGTTGTAGAAGAGCGGACCGGTGTTGAGATACCAGGGGAAGGCGTACGAACCGTCCAGGCCCGGCAGCGTGTTGCCCTGCCACGCCTCCGGTGTGTACTCGCCCTTGAACCGGGCGGCGGCCCGCTCCTTGTCCAGGTTCATCAACATCCCGGCCTTGGCCAGGGGGTACGACAGATCGGGCGAGACGTTGACGACGTCGGGCAGGGTGCCGGCCGCGGCGTCCGCGCTCAGCTTGTCGGCGTAGTTCTCGGCGGGCTGGTCCCGCCAGGTGACCTCGACGCCGGGGTTCTGTTTCTCGAATTCCCCGATCAGGCCGTCGAAGTAGTCCTTGAACCTGCCGCGCAGATTCCAGGTCTGGAAGGTGATGCCGCCCTCGGCCCGGCCGTCCGCGTTCCCGACTCCGCCGTCCCCGCCGGAACCGCAGGCGGTGAGCAACAGCGCGGAAGCCAGGAGCGGTGCGGTGACGGCGAGAACTCCACGGGACGGTGGCATGGCCGGCGAACTCCTTCGGTCGGACCGGGGGAGACGAGCGAACGGGGAGGCGCGCAACAAAAACTGCACCCGGGCCGCAGTGAAGTCAATACTGCCGCCGCACACTAAAGCGCTTTAGTCTGCGGGGAGTTGGGCAGTGGGTCAGTAGGGCAGTAGGACCGGCGGTCGCCGGGAAGCCGCCGTCGCCTCCGGCACTTCGGCACGGCCCGCCGAGGGGGGGAAGCAGGGGGAGAAGCATGCGCCGCACGCCGGCCCGCCGCCCGACGATGAAGGACATCGCGCGCCGCGCGGGCGTCTCCGAGAGCGCGGTGTCCTTCGCGCTCAACGGCCGCCCGGGGGTCTCCGAGGCGACCCGCGAACGGGTGCGCCGCGTGGCCGAACAGCTCGGCTGGCAGCCCAGCACCGCCGCTCGCGCCCTGTCCGGCGAGGGCGCGGCCACGGTCGGGCTCGTCCTCGCCCGGCCCGCCCGCACCCTGGGCGTCGAGTCGTTCTTCCTGCGGCTGGTCTCCGGCATCCAGGAGGCGCTCGCGGTCCGCCGCCTCGGGTTGCTCCTCCAGGTGGTGGAGGACCTCGACGCCGAGTGCGCGGTCTACCGCCGCTGGTGGGCCGAGCGCCGCGTCGACGGCCTCCTCGTCGTCGACCCCCGCGCGGGGGACCCGCGCCCCGCCCTGCTCGACGAACTCGGCCTGCCCGCCGTGCTCATCGGCGCACCCGACGACGGGGAGGCCGTCCACGGCGCGATCTCCACCCTGTGGGCCGACGACACCGGGGCGATGGCCTCCGTCGTCGGCCACCTCCACGCCCTCGGGCACCGCCGCGTCACCCACATCGCCGGTCTGCCCGAACTCGCCCACACCCGCCGCCGCATGGCCTGCCTGCGGGCCGAGGCCGCCCGGCGCGGACTGTCGGACGTCACCTCGGTGACCACCGACTACTCCGACGCGCAGGGGGCCGAGGCCACCCGCCGGGTGCTGGCGGCCGGGCGCCCGCCCACGGCGATCGTCTACGACAACGACGTCATGGCGGTGGCGGGCCTCGCCGTCGCCGCCGAGCTCGGCGTGCCCGTACCGGACGGCCTGTCCATCATCGCGTGGGACGACTCGGTGCTCTGCCGCAGCACCCACCCGGCGCTGACGGCCCTGTCCCGCGACACCGCCGCCTTCGGCCGGCACGCGGCCGAACGCCTGCTGTCCCTCCTGGACGGCGGTCCGCCGGAACGCGTCCAGGACGCCACCCCCCGCCTCGTGCGCCGCGAATCGACCATGCGGGCCCGCGAGGACGGAGGCCGGTGAGCACGGAGGCCGGTGAGCGCGGTGCCGTCCCCGTCCGTGCCGCCCGGACGACCGTGCGCGCGGCATGCTGGGAACCGAGGACCCTGGGCGTGTGACGGCACCCGGGGCCCTCACGCGCGCGGTGCGCCCTTCCCGGACCGACCCCTGTCGCTGAGCTTAGCGACCGCTTAGTATGCGACCGGAAACGCCGCCCCTTCCCACCGTGGAGGCCCCATGAAGGCATGGCGAGTGCATGAGACCGGCGAGCCCGGCACCGTGATGCGCCTGAGCGACATCCCGGACCCCGAACCCGGCCCCGGCCAACTCCTCCTGCGCGTCCTGGCCGCCGCCGTCAACTTCCCCGACGCCCTGCTCTGCCGCGGCCAGTACCAGGTCCGCCCCCCGCTGCCCTTCACGCCCGGCGTGGAGATCTGCGGCGAGATCCTCGCCCTCGGCGAAGGCGCCCGGGGCACCGTCGGCGCCCGCGTGCTCGCCCAGCCGCCCCTGCCCGCCGGCGGCTTCGCCGAGCGCACGGTCGTCGACGCCCGCACCGTCCTGCCCGCCCCCGAGCCGCTGGACGACGCCCAGGCCGCCGCCCTGCACATCGGCTACCAGACAGGGTGGTTCGGCCTGCACCGCCGCGCCCGCCTCCAGCCCGGCGAGACCCTGCTCGTCCACGCCGCCGCGGGCGGCGTCGGCAGCGCGGCCGTCCAGCTCGGCAAGGCCGCCGGCGCCACGGTCATCGGTGTCACCGGCGGCCCCGAGAAGGCCCGCGCGGCCCGCGCACTCGGCTGCGACCTGGTGCTCGACCGCCACGGCGACGACATCGTCGCGGCCGTCAAGGAAGCCACCGGCGGACGCGGCGCGGACGTCGTCTACGACCCCGTGGGCGGTGACGCCTACACCTGGTCCACCAAGTGCGTGGCCTTCGAAGGCCGCATCGTGGTCGTCGGCTTCGCGAGCGGCACCATCCCCGCCGCCGCCCTCAACCACGCCCTGGTGAAGAACTACTCGATCCTGGGCCTGCACTGGGGCCTGTACAACACCAAGGACCCGGCCGCCGTCCGCGCCTGCCACGACGAGCTGACGAAACTCGCCGCTCAGGGCGCGGTCCGGCCGCTCGTCAGCGAGCGCGTACCGCTGACGGGCGCCGCCGACGCCGTCCAGCGCGTCGCCGACGGCCGGACCACCGGCCGCGTCGTCGTCATCCCCGGCGAGGAGACCACCCGATGAACGCCACCGGTTCCGACGAGCCCACCCGAGCCGCCGAGCTCCGCGACCGCGTCGCCGCGCTCCTCGCCGCCCACGACCCCGCCACCACCGACCGCCTCGACTTCCTGCGGGCCCGCTTCGACGACGGCCTCGCCTGGGTCCACTTCCCCGAAGGACTCGGCGGACTCGGCGCGCCCCGCTCCCTCCAGCCGGTCGTCACCGCCGCCCTGGAAGCGGCCGGCGCACCCGACAACGACCCCCGCCGCATCGGCATCGGCCTCGGCATGGCCGCGCCCACCATCCTCCAGTTCGGCACCGAGGAGCAGAAGCGACGCTTCCTGCGCCCGCTGTGGACCGGTGAGGAGGTGTGGTGCCAGCTCTTCAGCGAACCCGGGGCCGGCTCCGACCTCGCCGCGCTCGCCACCCGCGCGGTCCGCGACGGCGACGGCTGGACCGTCGACGGCCAGAAGGTGTGGACCTCCAGCGCCCACCTCGCCCGCTGGGCGATCCTCCTGGCCCGTACGGACCCCGCGGTGCCCAAACACCGGGGCCTGACCTACTTCCTCTGCGACATGACCGCCCCGGGCGTGGAGGTGCGGCCGCTGCGCCAGATCACCGGCGAGGCCGAGTTCAACGAGGTGTTCCTGACCGGCGTACGGATCCCCGACGCGCACCGCCTGGGCGAGGTCGGCGACGGCTGGCGGGTCGCGCAGACCACCCTGATGAACGAGCGGGTCGCCATCGGCGGCACCGCCGTACCCCGCGAGGGCGGCATGATCGGCGTCGTCGCCGACACCTGGCGCCACCGCCCGGAGCTGCGCACCCACGACCTCCACCAGAGGCTGCTGAGGCTCTGGGTGGACGCGGAGGTCGCCCGGCTCACCGGCGAACGCCTGCGCCAGCAGCTCCGGCTGGGCCGGCCCGGCCCGGAGGGCTCGGGCATGAAGCTGTCCTTCGCCCGCCTCAACCAGGAACTCAGCGGCCTGGAGGTCGAATTGCTGGCCGAGGACGGCCTCACCTACGGCGACTGGACCATGACCCGGCCCGAACTCGTCGACTTCACCGGCCGCGACGCCGGCTACCGCTATCTGCGCGCCAAGGGCAACTCCATCGAGGGCGGCACCTCGGAGGTCCTGCTCAACATCATCGCCGAGCGCGTCCTCGGCCTGCCGCCCGAGCCCCGCACCGACAAGGACCTGCCCTGGAAGGACCTGCCCCGATGACGCCGGACCTGCTGCACTCCGAGGCCGAGGAAGACCTGCGCGCGGCCGTCCGCTCGCTGCTCACCGACCACGCCGCCCCCTCGTCCGTACTCGCCGCCGCCGAGAGCGGCCACCCCTGCGACCCCGGGCTCTGGCAGTCCCTGGCCACCGGCATCGGGGCGGCCGGGCTGCTCGTGCCCGACAAGCTCGGCGGCCAGGGCGGCAGCGCCCGCGAGGCCGCCGTCGTCCTGGAGGAACTGGGCCGCTCCGTCGCCCCCGTGCCCTACCTCACCAGCGCCGTCCTGGCCGTCACCGCCCTGCTGGGCTGCGACACCGCCGCCGCCGAGGTGGCGGCGCCGCTCACCGCGCTCGCCGAGGGCCGCCGCACCGGCGCGCTCGCCGTCCCCCTGCCCACCGCCCCCGGCGCCCACCGGCCCGTGACCGTACGGGCCGAGGCCACCGGCCGGGGCCGGGCCCTGCTCACCGGCCAGGTCACCGCCGTCGCCGGCGCGGCCGGCGCCGACGTGCTGCTCGTCCCCACCGACCACGGCCTCCACGCCGTGGACACCGGCGCGGAGGGCGTCGAGGTCACGCCCCTGACCTCCCTCGACCTCACCCGGCCGGTCGCCCGGCTCACCCTCGCCGGGGCACCCGCCACCCTGCTCGCGGAGCCCGCCCGGGCCCGTACCGCCGTCGACACCGCGCTGCTCACCGGCGCCGGACTGCTCGCCTCGGAGCAACTGGGCATCGCGGACTGGTGCCTGACGGAAACCGTGCGCTATACGGGCGAGCGCCGGCAGTTCGCCCGCCCCGTCGGCTCGTTCCAGGCGCTCAAGCACCGGCTGGCCGCCCTGTGGCTGGACATCGCCTCGGCCAGGGCCGCCGCCCGCAACGCCGCCGACGCGCTCGCCACCGGCGCCCCCGACGCCCCCGACGCCCCCGACACGGAGATCGCGGTCGCCGTCGCGCAGGCGTACTGCTCTGAGGTCGCCGTACGCGCGGCCCACGAGTGCGTCCAGCTGCACGGCGGCATCGGCATGACGTGGGAGCACCCCGCCCACCTCTACCTCAAACGCGCCAAGACCGACGAGATCGCCCTCGGCACCCCCGGCCGCCACCGCGAGACCCTGGCCCGCCTGGTGGATCTGCCCGGCCCGCCCGGCTGACCACCGGTTCCGTAGGCGATCCGGTGCCAACCGCCCCCGGTCGAAGGGTAGGTTGGGCCGGTTGTCGAACGGCGTGGGCCGAGGGTGGGGGAGACGGGAATGAGCGCGGTGGACACGGAGAAGGTGGAGATCCTCCGGGCGGGCGAGACACACCTGGCGGACGTCGTGGCGCTCGCCGGGTCCCGCCGCCTGGACGCGTCCGACCCCGCCGCGGCCGGCCGCGACGGCTTCCTCGTCTCGGACTACACCCTGGACGACTACCGGGGCCGGCTCACCACCGCCGAACACTTCTGGGTCGCGGTCAAGGGCGGCGAGGTGCTCGGCTTCCTCCTCGCCTACAGCGACGAGCGCCTGGAGCCGGAGGAATGGCTCAACCACCGCATCAAGACCACCCTGGGTTCCTTCCTGGTGATCAAGCAGGTCTGTGTCGCGCGGGGCGCCGCCCGCAAGGGCGTCGCCTCCCGGCTCTACCACCACGTCCTGGAGCAGTGGCCGGCCAGTCCGGTGATCGCCGCGGTGGTGAGCGAGCCGTACAACGAGGCGTCCTCGCGGTTCCACCGCAAACTCGGTTTCGAGGAGCTCACCCACCTGACACCGCCCGACGGGCGCCGGCGCACCGTGTGGGTCCGGCGCAAGCCGCGCGAGACCATGCTGACGCGGTCATGGAACTGGAGGAGTACGTGGCCTGGCACGGCGGCCAGCGCATAGTGGGCAGACAGCGGGGCACGGCGGGCAAGGGCTGGCTGCAGTCCTCGCCGACCGGCCTGATCATGGTGGTACTGCCGCTGCTCGTGGCCGTCTGCTGGGTGGCGCTCGCCGGAGTGATCACCTCCATGTGACGGTGCCGCCCGCCCGGCGCGCCCGTCGGTCCCGCGGTTGCGGGCGGGTCCCGGTAGCCCGTACAACCGTTCAATGCCATTGAACTGGAAGCTGGTCGTCGACAGTCAGGACGCGCCCGTACTGGCGGATTTCTGGGCCGCCGCGCTGGAGTACGAGGTGGAGGACCCCGGCGTGCTCATCGGCCGGCTGCTGGCCGCCGGCCACATCGGCGAGGACGCGGTCACCGAGCACCGCGGCCGCCGGACCTTCCGCGGTTACGCGGCGATCCGGCACCCGGAGGACCCGTTCGACGAGATCAGCGGCATCGGCCGCGGCCGCAGGCTGCTCTTCCAGAACGTGCCCGAGGCCAAGACGGCCAAGAACCGCCTGCACATCGACGTCCACAGCGAACCCGGCGGACTGGCGGAGCTGGTGGCCCGGCTGGAGACCCTGGGTGCCACCCGCGTCCACGAGGTGGACCGGGGCCCGGCCGGGCACTGGTGGGTCATGCGGGATCCCGAAGGCAACGAATTCTGCGCCGCATAGGCCGTGTCCGGCGGATCATGTGAGCGGACGGCTGCGGGCCGGTCGTGCGCACCACCGCTGCGCGGTGGTGTCCGCAAGCGCCGGACGGGCTGCTGTGGTGTGTCCGCAAGCGCCGGACAGGCTGCTGTGGTGTGTCCTCAAGCGCCGGACAGGCTGAAGCGGCTGAGCCCAGCCGAATCAAGCCCGTCCGGCGATTGAGGACGCGCCCGCAGGGCGCCCGCCGCCGCAGGCGGCAAAGACGACCGCCCCGCCGCAGGCGGCCAGGCGGCAAAGACGGCCCGCAGCCGAAGATCCGCCGGACGCGGCCCAGGCCCGTTCCCGGACCGGCCGGCCCTACCGGCTGCCCGCACCCGCCGGCACCCGCCCGGCCGATACGGCCGATACGGCCGCCACCCGCTCCGGCGCCGCGGCCCGCCTCCGTACGGACGCGACCCCCACCCCGCCCAGCACCAGCAGCCCGCCCAGCACCGCGGTCGGCGCCGGGACGTTGCCCAGCAGCACCGCGTCCAGCACCAGCGCGGCGACCGGCACCGCGTACAGCACGAGCGACGCCGTGGACGCGGTCGTCGCGCGCAGCGTCCGCGACCAGGTCCAGAAGGCCGTCGCCGTGCAGCCCAGCCCCAGCCAGAGCACCGCCGCCGTCCGGTGCCCGTCGGCCGCCGCCACCTGCCCCACCGCGCCGGGCGCCGCGGCCAGCAGGGGTACGAGCCCGAAGAGGCTGCCGTAGAAGACGCACTCGGCGCCCGAATACCGCTTCAGCAGCGGCTTCTGCAACGCGAAGGAGATGGCCTGCGTGGCCGCGGCGGCCAGCACCGTCAGCGCGCCCGCCGCCGAACCGCTTCCGCCGCCCGAGGTCACGGCGACCAGCAGGGCGCCACCGAGCGCGAGCCCGAGCCCGGTCAGCCCCCGCCCGCCGGGCCGGTCGCCGAGGAACGCCATGCCCAGGACCGTGGTGAAGACCGGCGACGCGGCGATGAGCATGGCCGCGGTCCCCGCGTCGACGCTCCGCTCGCCCGTGCACAGCAGCACCTGATAGGCGGTCATGCCGGTGAGCCCGAAGGCCGCCATCCGCAGGGCGTCGCCCCGCCGCAGCCGGCCGATGCGGCCCAGGGCCAGGCACGGCAGGAGCAGGAGAACGGTGATGGCGATCCGCAGCAGGGCGATCGCGGCCGGGGAGTAGTCCGGCAGCGCGACCTGGATCGCGGTGAACGCCGATCCCCACAGAACCGCTGTCGCGGCCATCGGAAGCCACGGGGTCGCCGTACGCTGTGCCGCCGTCATGAAGAAACACCACCAGCTCGGTCAGGGACTGAGCCGTCAAATTAACAATCACCGATCTATAAGGCAAATAATGAATTCTATCCATTCCTCAAAGGGAAGCTTTTAGGGACCGGTATTCAGCGCCTTCGCACCAGCGGGAACGGCAGCGTCTCGCGGATCGACAGCCCGGTCAGGAACATCACCAGCCGGTCCACCCCGATCCCCAGCCCGCCCGTCGGCGGCATCGCGTACTCCAGGGCCCGCAGGAAGTCCTCGTCCAGCTCCATCGCCTCCGGGTCACCGCCGGCCGCCAGCAGCGACTGCGCCGTCAGCCGGCGGCGCTGCTCGACCGGGTCGATCAGCTCGGAGTACGCGGTGCCCAGCTCCGTGCCGAAGGCGACCAGGTCCCAGCGCTCGGCCAGCCGCGGATCGGCCCGGTGCGGGCGGGTGAGCGGCGAGACGTCGGTGGGAAAGTCCTTGTAGAACACCGGGGTCCCGGTCCGCTCCTCGACCAGCCGCTCGTACATCTCCAGCACGATGTCCCCGCGCCCCTGCTCCGGCCGGTGCGGCACGCCCGCCGCGTCGCACAGCCGGCGCAGCGCCGCGCTGGGCGTATCGGCGTCGACCTCCTCGCCCAGCGCCTCCGAGAGGGCGCCGTGCACGGTTCTGACCGGCCACGGCCCCGAGATGTCGTGCTCGACGAACCGCCCCTCGCGATCCGCCCGCAGTGCGACCGGCGCACCGTGGGCGGCGACGGCCGCGCCCTGGATCAGTTCGCGGGTCAGGTCCAGCATCACGTCGTAATCCGCGAATGCCTGATAGGCCTCCAGCATCGTGAATTCGGGATTGTGCTTGTACGAGACACCCTCGTTGCGGAAGGTCCGGCCCATTTCGAAGACCTTTTCCATGCCGCCCACGCACAGCCGTTTCAGATACAGCTCGGGTGCGATCCGCAAATACAGATCGAGGTCGTAGGCGTTGATGTGGGTGGTGAACGGCCGGGCGTTCGCACCGCCGTGGATCTGCTGGAGCATCGGCGTCTCGACCTCCAGGTACCCGCGCTCCAGCAGCCCCTGCCGCAGCGCCTGCACGGCCGCGCTGCGCGCCCGTACGGTCTGCCGCGCCTCCGGCGAGACCGCGAGGTCGACATAGCGCATCCGCACCCGCGCCTCCGGGTCGCTCAGACCGTGGCGCTTGTCGGGCAACGGCCGCAGACACTTGGCGGTCATCCGGCTGGCGGTGACGAAGACGGTCGGCTCGCCGTGGTCGGTGGTGCCCACCTCGCCCGTCGCCTCGATGTGGTCGCCGAGGTCGACCTGGGTGGCGAAGCGCCGCAGGCACGCGTCGCCCGAGTCCTGCCGGGTGAAGGTCAGCTGGAGATCGCCGGACCAGTCCCGGAGCACCGCGAAGGCCACCCCGCCGTGGTGGCGGACCAGCAGCACCCGGCCGGCGACGGTCACCCGCTCACCGGTGCGGGACCCGGGTGGCAGGTCCGGGTGCGCGGCCCGCACGGCGGCGAGGGTGTGGGTGCGGCGCGCGTCGACGGGGTAGGGGTCGACGCCCGCCGCCCGCAGCCGCTCCAGCTTCCGCCGCCGCACCCGCACCTGCTCCGGCAGGCCCGCGAGCTCGTCCCGCCCGGCCTCCTCCGCGGCGGCGCCGAGGCCCAGTTCCGAGAGTGGGGGCAGCCCCGCCGTCGACGCCGGGCTCGCGATGCCCTGCGGCCGCCCCCGGCGCCACAGCTGTCCCAGGCTCGGCACCGCGACGAAGCCCTCCGCGATGCCGGCGGCCAGCCCGATCCGGGCGAGCGCACCGGCGTCGGCGTAGCAAAGGAACCGCGGGTGCCACTCGGGGTTGTACTTCACGTTCGAGCGGTAGAGCGCCTCCAGCTGCCACCACTTGGAGAGGAACAGCAGCAGCCGGCGCCACAGCCGCAGCACCGGCCCCGCGCCGATCCTCGCCCCCTCCTCGAACGCCGAGCGGAAGACGGCGAAGTTCAGCGAGATCCGCTTGACGCCGAACCGGCCCGCCTGCGCGCACAGCTGGGCCACCATGAACTCCATGACGCCGTTGGGCGCGGCCCGGTCGCGGCGCATCACGTCCAGCGACACCCCGTCGCGCCCCCAGGGCACGAACGACAGCAGCGCGATCATCCGGCCCTCGCTGTCGAACGCCTCGACCAGCAGGCAGTCGCCGTCGGCGGGGTCGCCCAGCCGCCCCAGCGCCATCGAGAAGCCCCGCTCGGTCTCCGTGTCCCGCCAGGCGTCCGCGCGGTGGATGACCTCGCCCATCTCCTCGTCGGAGAGCGCCGAGTGGCGCCGGATCCGGGTGGTCGCGCCCGTACGCTCCACCCGGTTGACCGCCTGCCGGGTCACCCGCATCTCGCGGCCGTCGAGATCGAAGGCCGCGACCTGGAGGATCGCCTCGTCGCCCAGTTGCAGCGCGCCCAGGCCGGAACGGGCGTACGCCGTGGCGCCCGCCTCGCTGGCGCCCATGACGGCGGGCTGCCAGCCGTAGCGGCCCGCGACCTCCAGCCAGGCGTCGATCGCGGGCGTCCAGGCCTCGGGATCCCCGAGCGGATCGCCCGAGGCCAGGCAGACACCGGCCTCGACGCGGTAGGTGACGGCCGCCTTGCCGCTGGGGGAGAAGACGACGGCCTTGTCGCGGCGGGTCGCGAAGTAGCCGAGCGAGTCCTGCCCGCCGTACCGGCCGAGGAGGGCCCGCAGGCGCGGCTCCTCGTCGTCGTGCAGGGCCGCTTCCAGGCGCTGCGAGCGGAAGAGCGTCATGGCCGCGTTGAGCAGCGCCAGCGCCCCGAACAGGCCGAGCAGGAAGTACACCCAGTCCGGCGGGTGCCCGGTGAAGTGCCGGCCGCTGACGAGACCGCCGCAGACCTTGTTGGCGACGAACAGCAGCCGGTAGCCGCCGCCGCGCTCCAGGCTGCCGGGGAACAGCGACACCAGGCCCCAGCCCAGCAGGATGGCCACGGTCAGCCCGGCCACCAGCACCCCCAGCGCCCGCAGGAACGCCCCGCGCCGGGACGCCGCGTAGAACTCCCGCCGCGCCAGGACCAGCAGCGTCATCGCGGCCACGCACAGCACCAGCGAGGGGATCGCGTCCCAGTAGCCCACGGCCAGCAGCAGGGCGTCCGCGACGAGCAGCAGGGCGAGGTAGCCGAGGACGAACCAGAGGGTGACCCGTTTGCGCGCGGCCATCGCCGCGGCGAGGAGGAGCAGGAAGACGGCGTAGGCGAGGTTCGGCGCCGTCGGGACCGTCAGCGTGTCCAGCGCGTGGGTCAGCGGCTCCACCGCGCGCCGCAGCGGCATGATCAGTGCGGTGACCGCGCAGAACACGCCCAGCAGGGCGAAGAAGATCGCGAACCCGTTGGGCACCCGGTGCAACAGGCGGCGCCAGGCCGCGCTCGGACCGCTCCCGCCCTCCGGGTCCTCGCGGCCCTCCCGCGGCCGCGGCGCGAGTGCGGGCCGGCCCGTGGGGCGCTGCGGGTCCGGGGCGGTGCGGCTCATTCCGCCAGCGTAGGCACGCCACGCACGGCCTGCCCGCCGAGCGGGCG
>NZ_JAGGOL010000040.1:2193-6512 GCF_018614525.1 Streptomyces sp. ISL-11 | reverse complement strand
CACAGCAGCCGGTCCGGCGCTTGAGGACACAACACAGCAGCCCGTCCAGCGCTCGAGGACACCCCGCGCAGCGGTGGTGCGCACGAAACCGCCCGCTCACCTGGTCCGCCGGGCACCGCCCAGCCGTGGCGGCCCGCTACGGCCGCAGCGCCCGCAGCAGCAGGTCCGCCAAGTGGCCGGCGACCTCCTCGGGGCTCAGCCGGCCGTCGGGGCGGTACCAGTTGGCGAGGTGGTGGACCGAGCCGAAGTGGTAGTCCACCACCAGGTCGGCGGGGGTCGTCGGGCTGAAGACGCCCGAGCGCTGGCCCTCCTCGATCAGCGCGCGGAACCGTTCGTGGTAGCGGCGGCGCTCGGCCCGTACCTGCTTGTGCTTCTCCGGGCCGAGGTGGTGCATGGACCGGAAGAAGATCTTGGTGTCGTCGAGGTTCTCGATGGTGGTGACGACCACGTCGGCGGCGGCGTCGCGCAGCCGTCGCTCGACGGGCGCGTCCGCCTCCGCGAAGGCGTCCAGCCGCTCCTGCTGGAGGCGCAGGACGCGCCCGTACACCTCGTGCAGCAGGTCGTCCTTGGAGCCGAAGTAGTGGTAGAGCGCGCCCTTGGTGACGCCCGCCGCCTCGACGATCTCCTGGACGGACGTGCGGTCGTAGCCCTGGTCGGCGAAGAGGCGGGTGGCGGCGGCCAGCAGCCGGCGCGGGACCGGCCGCCCCGCGCCGTCCGCCGTCGCTCTCGTGGCCGTCGAGGTCACGCGCGGCCTCCCGCGGGCTGTCCCGGCACCTCTTCCAGCCGGCGCTGGAGGTGGTTCATGCCGCGCAGCCAGCGGTCGGGGTCGGTGGCGCGGGCCGCGTAGTAGTCGGCGACCTCCGGGTGCGGCAGGATGAGGAAGCGGCCGGCGGCCATGCCCTCGAAGAGGGCGTCGGCGACCTGCGCGGGCTCGATCGCCGTGGGGACCAGGACCAGTTCACCGGCCGCGCCCGTGCCGCGCAGCATGTCCGTGCGGACGCCCTGCGGGCAGATGGCGTGGACGTCGATGCCGCAGTGGCGGTAGGTGAGGGACAGCCATTCGGCGAAGGCGAGGGCCGCGTGCTTGGAGACGCTGTACGGCGCCGAGCCGATCATGGTGAGCAGGCCGGCGGCGGAGACGGTGGCCACGAAACGGCCGCTGCCCCGGTCCAGCCATTCGGGGAGCAGCTCGCGCGCCGCCCGGACGTGTGCCATGACGTTGACGTCCCAGGCGGCCTCCCAGAGGTCCTCCTCGGCCTCGGGGCCGCCCGCCGGTGCGACGCCGGCGTTGGCGCAGTAGATGTCGATCTGCCCGCCGAGCGCCTCCCGGGCGGCCGGCACGACGCCGGACGCGTCGCCGGGGACGGCGACGGCGCCGATCTCCTCGGCGACCGCCCGCGCCTTGTCGACGTCGAGGTCGTTGACCACGACACGGGCCCCCTCGGCGGCGAACCGGCGGGCGAGCGCGGCTCCGATGCCGCCTCCCGCCCCGGTGACCACGACTCCCGCGTCCCGCACTGTGCCCACGCTCGCATCTCCCTCGGCTCGGCTGCACGGGCAGACTAACCAGTCGGTATGTGCCTGCGGAAGAGGGCGGGTGGGGCTGTCCCCTCGGTTCGGGAGGCCGTCCGGCCGCTCCCGGCGGCAACTGACACACCCTCGGCAAGTTGCCGTACCGCGCCTGGGCGTTGGACATGCGGCGGGTTCCCGAGCCCGCCCGGGCCTGGCCGGATACCGCGCGGCCGACCCGGGACATCGGCACGTCCTACCCGGAGCCGGAGCACATGACCGCGCTGCGCCCGTCCTACGGCATCCTCGTCCACCTGCGGCGCGTACGGGCGGCGGACCTCCTGGCGCCCTGATGTCCGCGGCCCCGGACGCGGAAGCGTGAAGGGGCGGACGGAGGCTGGACAGGCCCCCTTGACGGCGGGACGATGCGCGCACATCCGGCCGTTCAAGGGGGACTTGCCATGGCGGGCATGTGTGTGGATCCGTACTGGGAGCTGACGTTCGACGCCGACGGGGACGTGGATCCGGGCGGCCGCGAGGCGCTGATACGCGGGGTCGCGGACGCGGAACTGACCGATCTGGTCGTCTTCGCGCACGGCTGGAACAACGACCGGCCCCGGGCGACGAGGCTGTACGACCGGTTCTTCGCGCCGTTTCCCGGCGTGCTCGGCGCCGGGGGCGCGGAGGAGGCCCGGGTCGGCTACGTGGGGGTGATCTGGCCCTCGATGCACTTCGCGGACGAGCCGGTGCCCGACTTCCCCCTCCGGCCGGCGGCGGCCGGTCCCGCCACCGGGCCGCCCACGCTCGACGCGGCCACCCGGCGGGCCCTGACCACGATCCTGCCGTGCGAGGAGGCGGTGGCGGACCGGCTCGCGGAGCTGCTGGAGCGGCGGCCGGAGGATCCGGCGCGGCTGGAGGAGTTCGTCGCGCTCGTCCGCGCGCTGGTCGCCGCCGCCGACCGCCCGCAGGCCGCGGCCGACCTGGAGCCGGACGCACCGCCGCCGGCCATGCTCACCTGCGACGCCGTACGGGTGTGCGAGACGTTCACCGCGGCGCTGGCCAGTGTGGGAGCGCTCCCACCGGAGCTGTTCGGTGGCCTGAGCAAGCTGTGGCACGGCGCGTACGAGCTGCTGCGCCAGGCGTCGTACTACACGATGAAGCGCCGCGCCGGCACCGTCGGCCAGAACGGTCTGGGGCCGGCGCTGGGACTGCTCGCCCACGCGCGCCCGAGCCTGCGGGTGCACCTGGCCGGGCACAGCTTCGGCGCGCGGCTGGTGGCGTTCGCGCTGCGCGGGCTGCCGGAGGGCACGGGGTGCGTGGCCTCCCTGACCCTGCTTCAGGGGGCTTTCTCGCAGTACGCGTTCGCGGCCCGGCTGCCGTTCGCCTCCGACCGGGGCGGGGCGCTGCGCGGGCTGCACCGCCGGGTGCGCGGTCCCGTGGTGTGCTGCCATTCGCGCCACGACACGGCGCTCGGAGTGCTGTACCCGCTCGCCTCGCGGGCGGCCCGGGACGACGACTCGCTGCTGGGCGTGGACGAGGCGCGCTGGGGTGCCCTCGGCCACCGCGGGATCCAGGCCGTGGACGGGTGCGCGGCGCTGTCCCTGCGGGAGGCGCTGGCCGGCGGCCTGCCGGCCGACGGTTGCGCCAATGTCGACGTGGCGGCGGTCGTCGCGCGCGGCGGACCGCCCTCGGGCGCGCACGGCGACATCTGCCACGAGGAACTGGCGCGGATCGTCCTGCTGGCCGGTCGGCTCGTACGGTGAGCCGCGGGTGAGGTCCCGTCACCTTCGCGCCCTCTCGTCCCCGCTCCCACATCTGTGCGCGAGTTCGGGGTAGCAGAGCGGGGTCGACTGCGTGGCGCGCCGCCGGGATCCGGTCCGAGGGATCCGAATCGCGGCGCGTTACGTCCCTTCCATGTCGATCCGAGTCCGCGCTGTCGGAGGTGGGATGCAGTGGCAGGTTTCAGAGCACTCGCACGAGAGGTGCGCAATCCACGGAACACCATCGCCTTGCGGCGCACCTCCCTGCGCAAATGCCTCGAACGCTTCGCACCGTACGGCCACCGGGCGACCTGGCACCATCTGTGCGAGCTGGCGGGTCTGGACCCCGCCGACCGGGCCCCCGATCCGGTACGGCTGGTCGCGGCGCTGACGGAGCTGGAGGAGGCGCGCGCGGTGTGGCTGGCGTACGAGGCGTCCTTCGCGGACCGCCGCAAGCGCGAGAAGCACGAGGGAATCCGCCAGCCCAGCGCGGTGGACGACTGGCACCGCAACACCTGGGGCGGCTGCGACATCGTGCCGTGCGTCAGCCCCACCGCCTGCCCGGCCCCGCGTCTGGCCGACGTGCTGCGCCGGGTGATCGCCGCCATGGAGGCCGGACCCGGCGCCTGCTGCCCGGTCTGCTCGCAGGAGCGGCTCGAATGGCACTCCGACCTGGAGCGCTACCCCATGGAAGGACCCGTCTGCGCGGACTGCGGCATCGTGGTGCCGGTGCCCGTGCTCACCCCAGGCGCGCTGGCCGCCGCCCGCCGGCGCGCGTTCGAGGACCGGTACGCGGCCGTCTGAGCCCTCCCCGGCGGGGGTGGCCGCCGCCCGTTCGCGATGCGAGGATGCCGCGCACGGCGACATCGGGCGACGGATGAGGCGGACGGCATGACGCAGCTGCACGATCTGACGGCGTTGGAGCAGGGTGAGGCGGTGCGGGCGGGGCGCGTCTCGCCCGTCGAACTCACCGAGCACTACCTGGAGCGCGTCGCGCGACTGGACGCCTCCGTGGGGGCGTTCGTCACCGTCACCCCCGAACTCGCCCGC
>NZ_JAGGOL010000040.1:0-2160 GCF_018614525.1 Streptomyces sp. ISL-11 | reverse complement strand
GGGCGGCCCCTGTCACCGCTGCACGGCGTGCCGGTGCCCGTGAAGGACCTCAACCTCGTCGCCGGGGTGCCCTGCACGATGGGCTCCGCGGCGCTGACCGGTCATGTCCCGGCCGTCGACGACCACGTGGTCGGCCGGCTGCGGGCGGCGGGAACGATCCTGCTCGGGAAGACCAACACCCCGGAGTTCGGGCTGACCTCGCACACCGAGAACGACATCGCGCCGCCGGCCCGCACTCCGTGGGACCTCACCCGGTCAGCCGGTGGTTCGAGCGGCGGGGCGGCGGCCGCGGTGGCGGCCGGGCTCGCGCCGCTGGCGCACGCGAGCGACGGGGGCGGCTCCATCCGCATCCCGGCGTCGGCGTGCGGCCTCTTCGGCATCAAGCCCAGCCGCGGGCGGGTCAGTTCCGGCCCGGTGCTGCACGACGTCTCCGGACTGGGCACCTCCGGGCCCCTGGCCCGTACGGTCGCGGACGCGGCCGCGCTTCTCGACGTGCTCGCGGGAACCTCGCCGGGCGACCCCTGCAGCGCTCCCTCGCTGCCGCCGGGCGAAACCTTCGCCGCCCACGCGTGGCGCGCGCCCCGGCCCTTGCGCGTGGCCCGGCTGACGAGCCCCCCGGTGCCGGACGTCACGCTCCACCCGGACTGTCTGCGGGCGGTGGAGGAGGCGGACGCGCTGCTGCGGGAGCTCGGCCACACGGTGGAGGAGGTGGACGTGCCGCCGGACCCGACCCTCGCGGCCGACTTCACGCGCGTGTGGGGCGTGATGGCGAGGCTGCGGCCGGTGCCGGAGGGCGGCGAGGAACTGCTGCTGCCGCTGACCCGGCACCTGCGCGAGCGCGGCGCCCGCGTCACCGGGGAGGAGTTCGCACAGGCCCTGTACCGGATGCGGATGACCGGGCAGCTGATCGCCGACGGCCTCCAGCCGCCGGGCACCGGCTACGACGTGATCCTCTCCTCCACCCTGGCCCGCCCGCCGCTGCCGGTGGGGGCGCTGCGCAGGGACGACGACCCGGAGGCGGAGTTCGCGGCGCTGACCTCCTTCATCCCCTTCACGCCCGTCTGCAACGCGACCGGCCAGCCGGCGGTGAGCGTGCCGCTGCACTGGACCGCCGAGGGGCTGCCGATCGGCGTGATGCTCGCCGGGCGGTACGGGGACGAGGCCACGCTCATCTCCCTGTCGGCGCAGCTGGAGGAGGCCAGGCCCTGGGCGGGGCGCCGGCCGGCCATGTGGTGACGCCGGGCGGGACCGGGGTCAGCGGTCGCGTTCGACCAGCAGCCGCGAGCCGCTGCCGAGCTGGCCGACGCGGTCGTCCGGGTTGGACAGCACACAGCTCTCGAGGGAGAGACAGCCGCAGCCGATGCAGTCGTCGAGGTGGTCGCGCAGTCGGCCCAGCTGCTTGATCCGGGCGTCCAGCTCGCCGCGCCACGCCTCGGACAGCCGTGCCCAGTCGGTGCGGTTGGGCGTGCGCTCGTCGGGGAGTTCGGCGAGCGCCTCGCGGATGGTGGCGAGCGGGATGCCGACGCGCTGCGCGGCCCGGATGAACGCGACGCGGCGCAGCGCGTCACGGTCGAAGCGGCGCTGGTTGCCGGAGGTCCGGCGGCTGGTGATCAGGCCCTTGGACTCGTAGAAGTGCAGTGCGGAGACGGCCGCGCCGCTGCGCGCGGACAGCTGACCGACCGTGAGTTCCTGGACATTGTTCGAAATCTGCGGCACGTTTCACGACCTTACGCCAGCGGTGGGCGTTGACTTTCGGCCCGTGCGCACCGCAGGCTGAGCAAGCGCTTGGAAACCTGGATGCGTACGGGAGGTGGCGGCATGGCGGAACCCCGGATCTTCACCTCGCCCGAGGAGCTGCGGGCGGCGGTCGGCGAGGAACTCGGGCCCGGTGACTGGCTGGAGGTGGACCAGAAGCGGATCGATCTGTTCGCCGAGGCCACCGGCGACCACCAGTGGATCCACGTCGACGCCGAACGCGCGGCGGCAGGCCCGTTCGGTACGACCATCGCCCACGGCTACCTCACCCTGTCGCTGCTGGCGGCCCTGGTGCCGCCGCTGATGCGGGCCGAGGGCGCGCGGATGGGCATCAACTACGGGCTGAACAAGGTCCGCTTCCCCGCCCCGGTGCCGGCCGGCTCCCGGCTGCGCGCGCGGGCCCGG
>NZ_JAGGOL010000039.1 GCF_018614525.1 Streptomyces sp. ISL-11 | reverse complement strand
GCGCGGCCCAGCGCAGGGCCGCCGCGGCGGCCGAGGCCGCCTCGGGTGCCGGGACCGGGGCGTAGCGGCCCCTGGGCGGCGCGTGGTCGACCTCTTCGGCACTGCGGCCGATCATGGTGCGGCGCGCGTGGGCCGCCTCGGCCGGGGGCTCGTCGTCGAGGTCGTCCTCGTCGAGATCCTCCGCGTCGAGGTCGTCCTCGGTCGCCGCGTCGAGGGACGGCGGGGGCACCTCGGTGTCGAAGACGCTGCCGCCCTCCAGCCGTGACCCGCCGCCCGCCTCCTCCTCGGCGTCCTCGCGCAGCTCTTCCGCGAGCGCGGCGGCGAAGCGGTCCAGCAGCCGGCGGGCGGTGGACTCGGCGGTCTTCTCGTCGAACTCCGCGAGCCGGCCGCCGCTGCCGACGGTGCCCGTGCAGAACAGGCGGGTCCCGCCGTGCGTCGTCTCCAGCAGCCCGCGCAGCGAGAGCGTCACCGTGCCGGAGCCGCGCACCTCGGTGCCCTCGCCCGACAGCTCGTACGCGCCGTCGCGCTCGGTCAGGTGCAGCGAGCCCCGGTAGGTGATGGTCGACCCGCCGATGCGCAGCCGGAGCCGTCCGGCCACGAGCGCGCCGGAGGCGTCCGCGGCGTCCTGCTGGAGGCCGGGGACGCAGCGCACGACGCGCGCGGGGTCGGCGAGGACCCGCCGGACGGACTCGACGGGAAACGGAACGAACACCTCGTGCTCCATAGCAAGCGAGCCTACCCACCGGGCCCCGAACCCTTGCCTCCCCGGCGGAACTTTCCGTCGGGTCGCCGCCCGGCGGGACCGTCAGTAACCGACGGTGAAGCGCTCGCCGATGTGCTGGGGCTTCTCGATCTCGTCGACGAGGGCCACCGCGTAGTCCTCGGTGGAGATGCGGCTCTTGCCGTTCGCGTCCGCGACGAGGTCCTCCAGGGCGGTGCGGTACGCGCCGGTGCGCTCGCCGGGCTCGATCAGGCCGGCGGGGCTGAGGTTGGTCCAGCGGACGTCGGTGACCGTGCGGTAGAAGTCCAGGGCGTCACCGTGCGCGTGCATGATCTGGAGCAGGAACTCCGGGAGGCCCTCGGCGTCCCAGACCTGCTTGCCGTCCGGCGTGCGCAGGGAGCCCGCGCCACCGACCGCGATCAGCCTCGGAGCGTCGGCGCCGGCCGCGCGCACCCCGGCCACCAGCGACTTCGCCGCCGGCTCGATGGTCGCGAGGTGGCCGGGGCCGTCGCCGCCGCCGACGGCGCTGACGACGACGTCCTGGCCCTGGGCGGCCGCGGTCACCGACCGCGGGTCGAGGACGTCACCGGTGGTGACGGTCAGGTTCGGGTGGGTCTCGGTGAGCTTGGCGAGGTCGCGGACGACGGCCGTGACCTGGTGGCCGCGGTCGAGCGCCTCGCGCAGGACGCGGCTGCCGATGGTGCCGTTGGCACCGAAGAGGGCGATCTTCGCCATGAGGGGGCTCCTTTGGGGGATGGGTGAGGGGGTCAGTGCTGGTCGAGGGCGCGGGTCAGGGCCCGGGCGCTGGTGGTCGGGCCGCCGAGCCGCCGCATGCCCGCGGGCGTGTGCAGCAGCAGCGTGGGGAAGCTGTCGACGCCGAGCCGGCGGACCTCCCGGAAGTCGGCCTCCGCCGTGCGGCGGGTGGCCGGATCGGTGAAGGCGGCGACCGCGGCGTCGGCGTCCACCCCGTCGAGGCCCTCGGCCACCACGCGCAGCGTGGCCGGGTCGGAGAGGCTGCGCCCGTCGACGTACCAGGCGCGCTGCAGGGCCGCCGCGCATTCGAGCGTCCTGCCGGGTGCCTGCTCCCGCAGCGCGGCGAGGGCCGTCGCGGCGGCGGCCGAGTCGAGCACGGAGGTGCCCTCGGCGCACGCGTCGGCGTATCCCTTGCCGAAGACCGCGCCGGTCAGTTCGCCGATACGGGCGTCCGCCTGCGCGATGTAGGGGAAGGCGGCGACGGGCTGCGCCCGGGGGCCGGTGAACAGGCCGCCGCTGAGCACGCTCAGCTCGATGCGGTCGGCGTTGGCGACCGCGAACTCGCGGATCGTGGGGCCGAAGCCGTAGCACCAGCCGCAGTAGGCGTCGAATGCGTAGGTGAGCCGGTGCTGTGCCATGTCTTTCCCTGGGAGGTCCGGAGGTCGCACAGACGGTTCGTTGTGCGTTGTGTCCAAGCTAAGGGCACTTTTCGGACGTAACCAGGTAGGCTTGGGTCTCCTCATGGTGAAAATGCGACACGACCGGCGTGACCGGCGCGAAGAGATCGTCGAGCTCGCCTATCAGGCCCCGCCCGGGACGCCCACGGGCGTGGAGGTGATGTCCCTGGCCGAGCTGCGCCGCCGCGCGCCCGAGGGGCTGCTGGCCAGACCGCAGCGGCTGGACTTCCACCAGATCGTCGCCGTCCGGTCCGGCGCCGCCGAGCACACCGTGGACTTCGCCGGTCACTGGCTGGAGGAGGGGTCGGTGCTGTGGGTGCGCCCCGGACAAGTGCAGCAGTTCGGCGAGGGGCGGCCGGGTGCGGAGATCGAAGGTGTCGTGATCCTCGTCCAGCCCAATTTCCTGCCCTCGGGCACGGCGGTCGCGGCGGTGGCCGACGATCCGTTCCGGCCGGTGCTGTGGCAGCCGGCCGGACCGGACCGGGAGGCGGTCTTCTGCGCGGTGGGGCATCTGGAGGCCGACTTCCGTACCGGTCGCGGCCTGCCGTCCGACGTGCACACCGATGTCCTGCGGCACCTGCTGTCAGTACTGGTGCTGCGGCTGGCCCATCTCACGGCGCCGGTGGGCAGCAGGGTCCCGGCGCCCGGTGACACCTTCGTCCGCTTCCGGGCGGCCGTCGAGCGCGACTTCGCCACCCACCACCGCGTCGCCGACTACGCCCGCGCGCTCGGCTATTCGACCCGCACCCTGTCCCGGGCCTCGCTGTGCGCGGCCGGGGTGGGTGCCAAGGAGTTCATCGACCGGCGGGTGATGCTGGAGGCCAAGCGGCTGCTCGCGCACAGCGATCTGCCGGCCGCCCGGATCGCCGGCCGGATCGGCTTCGACGACGCGGCGAACTTCTCCAAGTTCTTCCAGCACCGGGCTGATTGCTCACCGGGTGCGTTTCGCGCTGCGCTCCGCGGGGGCGGGGAGCCGGCCGGTCAGGCTTAGACCGTGTCCGGCGGATCTTCGGCTGCGGGCCGTCTGTGCCGCCTGGCCGCCTGCGGCGGAGCGGGTCGTCTTTGCCGCCTGCGGCGGCGGGCGCCCTGCGGGCGCGTCCTCAATCTCCCCCAGCTACCGCTGGGAGGTGCCCCCAACGGGCTGATTGTGGCTGAGCTCAGCCGAAACAAGCCCGTCCGGCGCTTGAGGACACCGCCGCGCAGCGGTGGTGCGCACGACCGGCCCGCAGCCACCCACTCGCATGATCCGCCAGCAGGCGTAGCGCGGCAGAGGCTGGCCATCATCGGTCCCCATAGCGGGGGTGCATGAGCGTAGACGGCAGCAGCCCCGGCTCCCGGCTCCGTTCGGCCGCTCGCCACGCCTCGGCGAGCGACTGCGAGGAGAGCGAGTGCAGGCACGGCCCCAGCGGGGGCAGCCGCAGGGTGACGGACCGGCGGGCCGCGAGCAGAAAGCCCCAGTCCACCGCTGCCTCACCGCGACCGGAACCGCCGTCCACGCGGTAGGGCCGGGTGGTGAACCCCAGGGAGCGGACCGTGGCGTCGACCGTCCAGAAGACCTGCGGGCGCAGGCCGAGCGTGCCGGCGTGGACGGCGAGCCGCCCGCCGGGCGCCATCCGGCGCTCCACCAGGCCGTAGAACTCCTGGGAATACAGCTTGGTGCTGGGCGTGGTGCCGGGATCGGGGAGGTCGGAGACGACCACGTCGTACGGGGCCTCGCCGGCGGGCCGCCCGCGCAGCCACTCGAAGGCGTCGGCGGTGACGACCCGCACCCGCCGGTCGCGGTAGGCGGCGCGGTTGAGGGCGACGAGGCCGGTGTCCGTACGGGCCAACCGCAGGAGCTCCGGGTCGAGTTCGACGACGGTGACCGAGGCGACGTCGTCATAGCGCAGCACCTCGCGCAGGGCGAGGCCGTCGCCGCCGCCGAGCACCAGGACGCGGCGGCGCGGGCCGGCCATCGCGGGGTGGACGAGCGCCTCGTGATAGCGGAACTGGTCATGGCCGCTGACCTTCAGCCTGCCGTCGAGGAAGAGCGCGAGGGGCTTGCCGCTGCCGGCGCCGCCGGTGAGCACGACCTCCTGCACGGCCGACCGCACGGCCACCCGCACATCCGCGCCGTACACCGCCTGGCGCGCGGCCCGTTCGAAGGGGCCGGTGAGGGCCGAGCCGGCGGCGAGCAGCGCCAGCACCAGCCCGTTGGCCGCGATCAGCGACCAGCGAGCCCGTGTGCTCAGGTCGCCGCGGAAGATCCAGAGCACCAGCGCCCCGCCCGCCGCCGCGTTGACCGCGCCGGTCAGCAGCGCGCCCGTCAACTGCCCCAGCATGGGCAGCAGGAGGAAGGGGAAGGCCAGCCCGCCGACCAGCGCGCCCACATAGTCGGCGGCGAAGAGGTCGGCCACCGCGCCGCCCGCGTCCTGCCGGCGGATGCGCTGGATGAGGGTCATCAGCAGGGGCACTTCGGCCCCGATCAGCACGCCGATGGTCAGCGAGAAGCCGACGAGGGCCGGCCGCGCCTGGCCGAACCAGGCGAAGCAGGCGTACAGCGCCATGGCCGACATCCCGCCGGCGAGCGCGAGAACGGCCTCGACGGCGGCGAAGCCCAGCGCGGCCCGGGTCCGCAGCCGCTTGGCGAGCAACGAACCGATGCCCATGGCGAAGACCATCACCGACAGGACGACGGACGCCTGGGTGACGGAGTCACCTATGAGATACGAGGCGAGGGCGACCAGTTCGAGCTCGTACACCAGCCCGCAGGCCGCACAGATGAAGACGGTGGTCAGCACCACGAAGCGGCCGAGCCCGGCCGGTACGGGCAGCCGCGCCGGTACCGGGCGGTAGATCATGCCGGGAACGCTACGTCACGATCCGGCAACCTTTTGTCACCCACAAGGGTTCATTACCGTGACCGCCGGCCGGATCGAGCCCACGGCGCGGGCCCCTAGAGCGACACCGCCGCCCGCGCGCCGACCCGCGTGCGGGTGGCGACCAGGCGCCCCTCCTGCGGATAGGCGTGCCAGGTGCGCCAGCTGATCTGTCCGTCGCACCGCTGCGCGAGCAGCGCGGTGAAGGCGTGCGGGCTGCCCGGGAAGGTCCCGGCCAGGCCGTACGGATGTTCGGCGACCAGCGCGAGCAGCTCCTGCGCGCGCCCCGCGAAGGAGCCGCGCGAGAGCGTCTCTATCCGGGCCGCGAATTCGTACTCCCAGGCCCCGACGCGTTTGGCCACGCCCAGCGGCAGCGGCGTCTGGCTGCCCGGCAGGCAGGCGACGGTCTCGGAGCAGACACCGTCGCCCTCTTCGAGGAGGACCTGGTGGGAGGCGCCCAGCAGGCGCAGCTGGACGAGGGAGTCGGCGAGCCGCAGATCGAGGACGGCCAGGGCGGGGAGGGGATCCTTCCCCAGACACCAGGCGAGATCGGCGGCGCGGGTGTCGGTGTAGGTGGTCTTGAGAGTGGTGAGCATGGGTCGGCTCCGCAAGCACGCAGTGGGGGGTGGGCCGGCCCGCCGAGGAGGACCAGGGTCGAGTGCGCCGGCTCATGCCCACGAACGGGAGTTCCGTGGGGTCCGAGGACAGTGATTCCGGGGATTCCGCGGGGCGTTGTCCCCGGGAGTCGTCTCTGAACGTGTCGCTGAATGAGAGGGAATCATGAATTGAGCCGCGCTCACAGAGTTTTTACCCATCTCATCGTGCTTTCCATCCACGCGAGGGCCGGGCAGTTCAACTGTTCAGAATCAATGTGACCGGCGGGCCCCCGCGGAACCCGCCGGACGCATATGCGATCAAGCATGAGCCGGTCGAAATCCGCTGATCAAGAACCCTGAACGAGCTTCTCCACCGCCGAAATCACCGATTCTTCACGCTTGCAGAACGAGAAACGCACGAGATATGACGGCGCACCGGGGCGCAGATAGAAGGCGGACGTCGGAATGGCCACCACCCCGGCGCGCAGCGGGAGTTCACGACAGAATCGCACGCCGTCCGTGTACCCCCATGCGCGGATGTCCGCCTGGACGAAATACCCCGCCTGCGCGCGATAGGGGCGCAGTCCGGCACGCGCGAGCCCCTCGCTCAGCAGGTCGCGGTTGCGCCGCAGGGTGCGCCGTAGCTCTGCCGCCCACGCTTCCACGCCCCCCAACGTCCGCGCGAGCGCCTCCTGGTAAGGAGTCCCGGAGGCGTACGTGAGGAATTGCTTGGCCGCCCCGACCGCCGCCATCAGCCGCTCCGGCCCGCAGACCCAACCGACCTTCCAGCCGGTCACGTTGAATGTCTTGCCCGCCGACGAGATGGTCAGCGTCCGCTCCCGCATCCCCGGCAGCGCGGCGATCGTCCGGTGCGCGCCGTCGTAGACCAGGTGCTCGTACACCTCGTCCGTCACCACCGTCAGGTCGTGCTCGCGGCAGATCTCCGCGATCACGTCCAGTTCCCCGGCCGTGAACACCTTGCCGGTCGGGTTGTGCGGGGTGTTGAGGAGCAGCACCCGGGCGCGCGGCGTGACCGCCGCCCGCAGCGCGTCCGCGTCCAGCACGAAGGCGTCGCCGTCGAGCGCCAGCGGTACGGGCACGAGCGTCGCCCCCGCGAACCGCGCCCCCGCCGGATAGGCGTCGTAGCAGGGGTCGAAGGCCAGCACCTCGTCACCGGGGTCGCACAGCGCCAGCAGCGTCGCCGCGAGGGCCTCCGTGGCGCCCGTGGTCACCAGCACCTCGTCCCGCGCCCGGTACTCCAGCCCGTAGCGCCGGCTCTGGTGCGCGGCCACCGCCTCGCGCAGCGCCGGGAAGCCGGTGGCGGGCGGGTACTGATTGCTGCCGGCCAGGACCGCCTCCGCCACCTCCTTCAGCAGGCTCTCCGGGGCGGCCAGCTCCGGCACGCCCTGGCCGAGGTTGACCGCGCCCGTGCTGCGCGCCAGCTCGGTCATCTCCGTGAAGACCGACGCACCCATGCCCCGCACCCGCGCCGCCGGGCTCCAGTCCGAATTCATGCGCTCCCGCTTTCCACTTGGGTGAATGACATCGCCGAGTCGATGCCCCCGTGCCTGCTTGCCGACGAGTCGGCTCACGATAGGCGCGGTGCGCGCCGCGGCGACAGCGCGCACAGCACACACGGGGTCCGCCGCCGCGCAGACACTCCGCCGTGCCCGCCGAGCGGGTGGAAGGCGCACCGCTTACGGGCGTCCCGGGTCGCGCGCGCGAGACCCGCGCCGCATGGTCGGTATGCCGAGCTCGCCCCACGTCCGTCCCCCCAGCGCCACGACCGCCGCACCGCGCCGTGCGGCGCGCCGCCGGGCCGTGCCCGCACCGGAGGTGCCATCCGTGTCAGCCGACACCGCCGTGCCCGTACGCGAGGCACCGGAACCGCGCCCCACGGCCGGCGCCCGCCGCCTCGACCGCGCCCGCGACGCCCTGCGCCGGGCCGCCCCCGCGCTCGCGCTCTACGCGGCCGCGCGGCTGACCGGCATGGCGGTCATGGCCGGCTGGGCCTGGTGGATCGGCCGCCACCCGCTCACGCTGCTCGGCCACTACTGGGACGGCATCTGGTACGCCGGCATCGCCCGCCACGGCTACGGGCTCGTCCTCCCCTCCCTCACCACCCATGGTGTCGTCTTCAACGACCTGGCGTTCTTCCCGCTCTTCCCCGGCCTGGTCCGGGCCGTCACGACCGTCATGCCGGTCGGCCCGGTCGTCGCCGGGCTGTTCGTCGCCTGGACCTCCGCCGGCGCCGCGGCCTGGGGCATCTACGCGATCGGCGAACGGCTCCACGGCCGCCGGACCGGCACGCTGCTCGTGGTGCTGTGGGGGCTGCTGCCGCACGCGATCGTGCAGTCCATGGCGTACACCGAGCCGCTGATGACCGCGCTCGCCGCCTGGTCGCTGTACGCGCTGGTCACCGGCCGCCGGATGTGGGCGGGCGCGCTGGGCCTGCTGGCGGGGCTGTCCCGGCCGAACGCGATCGCGGTGGCCGCCGCGATCGGCTGCGCGACGGCGCTGGCGCTCCTGCGCGACCGGCGGGCCCGTACGGACTGGAGGGTGTGGACCGGCGCGGCCCTCGCCCCGCTGGGCTGGGCCGGCTACGTCGTCTGGGCCGGTTACCGCTCCGGCGGCGGCCCGTTCGGCTACTTCGAGGTGCAGCGGCTGTGGGGCTCGCGCTTCGACTTCGGGATGAACGCCCTCGGCTTCATCCGGCACCTGATCATCGGCCGCGACTCCATGGCGTACTACATGACCGTGGCGGTCATCGCCGTCGCCGTGGTCGCACTGGCCTTCCTGCTGCTCGACCGGCCGCCCGCGGCGCTGTCGGTCTACACGGTCGTGCTCGTCGTCATCGCCATCGGCGGCACCAGCTACTTCGCGTCCAAGCCGCGCTTCCTGCTGCCGGCGTTCCCGCTGCTGCTGCCGGTCGCCGTGGCCATGGCAAGAGCCCGGCCGCGCACCGTCGCCGTGACGGTCGGTGCGCTGGCCGGGCTCTCCTTCTTCTACGGGACGTACCTGCTGACGGTCGCCCGCATGCCCATGTGAACCCTTGGTCCGGTGGGTCAGTTCTGGTCGTCGTCCGGCTTCTCGTCGCCGGACTCCGCGTCGGCCTCCAGGCCGAGCTGCTCCACCAGCCACTTGTCGAACTCGATGGACGCCCGGACCCAGCTGACCGTGCTGGAGACGAAGTGCTCCAGGGAGACGCCGACGCCGATCAGCATCTGCGCCTCACCGATCAGACGGACGGTGCCGTCGTCGTTGGTGTGGGTGTAGACCTTGGGCCACAGGGTGCGGCGGTTCCAGTCGTCGATGGCCTCGAGGAGCTGGGACTTCTCCTCGATGCCGTGCGGCCGGTCGTAGAACGTGCGCACGGAGAAGACCTGCTGCTCCTCCTCGCCGCGGAACATGAAGTACGTACGGAACTGCTCCCACGGTGCGGCGAGGTCACCCTCGTCGTCCACGACGTACTTCAGCTCCATCTGGTCGAGGAGCTGCTTGACCAGGTCCTGGTCGGGGATGACGGGGCCGGCCGGGCCCGTCTCCTGCGGTTCGGGCTGGCCCCCGAAGTTCGGAATCGAGGACGGGTCGATGCTCACCGTGAATTTCCCTTCGTACGGTTACCGCCATCCTCCCCCACACCCGCCCCTGCCCCGCAACCCCTGACGTAACCTGATCCACTTCCGGAAAAGTGATCACAACGGGGCAGGCACGGCATGGGGCGCGGAACCGGCAAAGCCGGCCACCACCTGGCCCGTCCGGGGCCGCCTCAGCCCGCCCGGGGCCATCCCCGGCCCGTCCAGGCGCCACCCCAGCCCGTCCGGCGCTTGAGGACACCGGGGCCCGGGGCGGGAGCCCCGAATGCGGCCACCCCAGCCCGTCCAGCGCTTGAGGACACCGGGGCCCGGGGCGGGAGCCCCGGTTCGGGAAGGGGCGGGTAGGGGAAAAAGACCCCGCCCTCTACGCCACGCCCACCACCAGGCCGTCCCCCTCCCCCGGCACCCGATCCACCCGAACCGTGTCCCCGTCCCGAACCTCCCCCGCAAGAATCGCCCGAGCCAGCCGATCCCCGATCGCGGTCTGCACAAGCCGACGCAGCGGCCGAGCCCCATACGCAAGATCCGCCCCGCCCTCCGCCCCCGGATCGCGCCCCAGCGTCGCCAGCCACGCCAGCGCCCGCTCGGACACGTCCAGCGTGAGCCGCCGGTCCGCCAGCCGCCGCTGAAGATGCTCGATCTGGATCCGCGCGATCCGCTCGAGCTGCTCCGTACCGAGCGGGTGGAAGACCACGACATCGTCGAGGCGGTTGAGGAATTCCGGCCGGAAGGAGGCCCGCACCGTCTCCAGGACCTTGGCCTTCTTCTCGTCCTCCTTGAGCAGCGGGTCCACCAGATAGGTGGATCCGAGATTCGAGGTCAGGATCAGGATCGTGTTGCGGAAGTCCACCGTCCGCCCCTGCCCGTCCGTGAGCCGGCCGTCGTCGAGGACCTGGAGCAGGATGTCGAAGACCTCGTGGTGGGCCTTCTCCACCTCGTCCAGCAGGATGACGGAGTACGGGCGCCGGCGTACGGCCTCGGTGAGCTGGCCGCCCTCCTCGTAGCCGACGTAGCCGGGGGGCGCGCCGACCAGCCGGGCGACGGAGTGCTTCTCGCTGTACTCGCTCATGTCGATGCGGACCATGGCCCGCTCGTCGTCGAAGAGGAAGTCCGCGAGCGCCTTGGCCAGCTCGGTCTTGCCGACGCCGGTCGGGCCGAGGAAGAGGAACGAGCCGGTCGGCCGGTCGGGGTCGGCGATGCCGGCGCGCGAGCGCCGCACCGCGTCGGAGACGGCCCGTACGGCCTCGGTCTGGCCGATCAGCCGGCGGCCGATCTCGTCCTCCATGCGCAGCAGCTTCTGCGTCTCGCCCTCCAGCAGGCGGCCCGCCGGGATGCCGGTCCAGGCGGCGACGACGTCGGCGATGTCGTCCGGGCCGACCTCCTCCTTGACCATGAGGTCCTTGGCGTCGACCGCCTCCTGCTCCGCCTCGGCCTTCGCGGCCTCCTCCAGCTCCCGCTCCAGGCCGGGGATCTCCCCGTAGAGCAGCTTGGAGGCGGTGTCGAAGTCGCCGTCGCGCTGGGCGCGCTCGGCCTGGCCGCGCAGCTCGTCGAGGCGCTCCTTCAGCTCACCCACCCGGTTGAGGGACCGCTTCTCCTTCTCCCAGCGGGCGGTCAGGCCGCGCAGCTCCTCCTCCTTGTCGGCGAGGTCGCGGCGCAGCTTCTCCAGGCGCTGCTTGCTGGCCTCGTCCGACTCCTTGGAGAGGGCGAGCTCCTCCATCTTCAGGCGGTCGACGGCGCGCTGGAGCTCGTCGATCTCCACGGGCGAGGAGTCGATCTCCATGCGCAGCCGGGACGCGGCCTCGTCGACGAGGTCGATGGCCTTGTCGGGCAGGAAGCGGGAGGTGATGTAGCGGTCGGAGAGCGTCGCGGCGGCGACCAGCGCGGAGTCGGCGATCTGGACCTTGTGGTGGGCCTCGTAGCGGCCCTTGAGTCCGCGCAGGATCGCGATGGAGTCCTCGACGGACGGCTCGGCGACAAGTACTTGCTGGAAGCGGCGTTCGAGCGCCGGGTCCTTCTCGATCCGCTCGCGGTACTCGTCGAGCGTGGTCGCACCGACCATCCGCAGTTCGCCGCGGGCGAGCATGGGCTTGAGCATGTTGCCGGCGTCCATGGCGGAGTCGCCGCCGGCGCCCGCGCCGACGACCGTGTGCAACTCGTCGATGAAGGTGATGATCCGGCCCTCGCTGGCCTTGATCTCGGCCAGGACGGTCTTCAGCCGCTCCTCGAACTCACCGCGGTACTTCGCGCCCGCGACCATCGCGCCCAGATCGAGCGAGACGAGCCGCTTGTCGCGCAGCGACTCGGGCACGTCGCCCTTGACTATGCGCTGGGCCAGCCCTTCGACGACGGCGGTCTTGCCGACGCCGGGCTCGCCGATGAGAACGGGGTTGTTCTTGGTCCGGCGCGAGAGCACCTGCACCACGCGCCGGATCTCCTGGTCCCGCCCGATGACCGGGTCGAGCTTGCCCTCGCGGGCCGCCGCGGTGAAGTCCGTACCGAACTTCTCCAGCGCCTTGTACGTGCCCTCCGGATCCGGAGTCGTCACTCGTTGCCCGCCCCTCGCGGTCTCGAACGCGTCCAGCAGCCTCTTGGCGGAGGCGCCCTGTTCTTCCAGCAGCTCACCGGTCCGGCCGCCCTTGGCGGCGGTGCCGATGAGCAGGTGTTCGGTGGAGATGTAGGTGTCGCCCAGCTCGCGGGCGCGCTGCGAGGCGTCCGCGATCACGGCCAGCAGGTCCCGATTGGGCTGCGGCGGCGCGACCGTGGAGCCGGTCACGCTCGGCAGCGCCGCGAGCTGCCGTTCGGCCCCGGACCGCAGTGCCGCGGCGTCGGCCTCGACGGCGGCGAGCAGGTCCATGACGTTGGCGTTCTCCTGGCCACCGAGGAGGGCGAGGAGCAGGTGCGCGGGCGTCATGTCGGCATGCCCGGCCGACACGGCCCGCTCACTGGCCCCGCTCAGCGCCTCCCGGCTCTTGTTGGTCAGCTCGGCATCCACGACGGTGCGCTCCTCCTCTGTGGTCGAACGGTCTGCCGGTCCGGCCCGGACCGGGTCCTGCCTTGAGTAGATAACGCGCAATAAGTTGAGCGTAGTCCACTCAACCCTGCCCTGGCCACCGGCCCCAGGGGGAGTGGATCAGCGAATCCGGGCAAACCGGTCCTGGGCGCGCCCTCGATGCGATACCCGCTGCCCACGGTGGCGACGTACGCGCCTCGGCGCTGACGTTCGCCGCACACCCTTACGAGTGAACGCCGCTTGCCCGCCGCCCGCCAACGCGCGAGGCGGACGAGACTGGCCCTCAACCGCGCAGGGGGTGCAGCATGACGGCTATGGCACACGAGCCGACGCCTACGCAGGAAGAACTCCTCTTGGAGAGCTTTCTGGCCCTGAAGACCCCTGAAGGCTTCAAGGCCGAGCTCATCGAGGGGGAGATCGTTGTGTCACCGGCTCCGGACGGCGAGCACGAGGACTACCTGAGCACCGTGATTCGCCAGGTGCTGAGGCAGTCGCGTACCGACATGGACAGCTCGGGCAACAAGGGGCTGCTCATGCGCAGCGGCGGCCTCTGCCCCAAGAACCACGTCATCCCCGACGTCACCTTCGCCCCGCGCGAGCTGCGCCTCTTCCGCGGCGCTCCGTCCTGGATGCCGTGCGCCGGTGTCGCCATGGTCGTCGAGGTGACAAGCACCCGGGCGGACGTGGACCGCATCGCCAAGCGCCACTGCTACGCCCGCGCGGGCATCCCGCTCTATCTCCTCGTGGACCGCGAGCAGGGCACCGTCACGCTGCACAGCGACCCCTCCGGCGAGGACTTCGGGGACGCGCACAGCACCGCCTTCGGCAAAAGCCTCCCCCTCCCCCCGCCCTTCTCCTTCGATCTGGAGACTTCCGAGTTCGCCTGAGCGGCCCGCCGCTACGCTTCCGGCATGGCCCACGACCTCCGCGCGCTCTCCCCCGCCTACCTCGAATTCTGGCGGGAGCGGCACATCTGCACGCTCACCACCGCCCGCCCCGACGGCAGCCCGCACCTCGTGCCCGTCGGCGTCACCTTCGACCCCGAGGCCGGGATCGCCCGCGTCATCACCAACAAGACCAGCCGCAAGATCGCGAACATCCAGGCCGCCGGCCCGGGCGGCGCGCGGGTCGCCGTGTGTCAGATCGGCGAGCGCAAGTGGGCCACCCTGGAGGGCACCGCGGTCGTCAGCACGGACGCGGAGGCCATCGCCGACGCCGTCAACCGCTACGCCGAGCGGTACGGGCGGATGCCCAGCCCCAATCCCGACCGCGTCCTGATCGAGATCACCGTCACCAAGGCGCTGGGCCTGGCCTGAGCGCGGGGCGCACGCCCCACCACCGTGCGCGCTGCGGAGCGCCTCCCGGGCACCCCCGCGCGCGCCCCTCTCGGCGTCTCCCGGCGCGGTATCCAGGTCTGTGCGCAAACCCGCGCGCAGTCACTCACAAGGGACACCCGATGACGCCCATCATCTCCGTCTCCGAGGACCCCTTCTTCGGCCGCGTCGACATCTCGCTGGACCACGACGAAGGGCTCCTCGACGTCACGGGCCCGGCCATCCCCTCCGTCTCTCTCCGCCGCGCCCCCGGCACCGAGGCCGGCCACCGCGTCCCCATCGGCACCCGCGAGGCCACCGACCTGGCCCTGACCGTGGACGGCGTCCCCGCCCCCCTCGCCCTGGGCAAGGGCCGGCTCACCCGCCGCTCGTACGCCGTCGACGTGACCGCCGGTGGTACGTACCGCCTCGTGCCCCACCACGGCATGGCCAGCCGGCTCCTCCTCGACGGCGATCGCCTGGGCAGCCTCGTCTCGCAGGGCAACGGCATAGTCGAGGCGGCCCGCTGGCGGAAGGAGGCCAAGGTGATGCCCTTCGACGCCGCGATCGGTTACGCCCTGGCCGCCGGGTTCGGCACCGGCGGTCGCACGGTGCTGGGGATGGCACTGGAATCCGTGCTCGATTTCTTCCTGCCCTGAGCCCGGTTGGCCCTGTACTGGTGCCGGGTCATCCGGGTACTCGTACGGTCATGAAGGAGACCGGTGCGACGGCAGAGGAGTACGAGGCGATGAGCGGCCCCGAGAGTGCGGACCACGTCAGCGTTCACCTGACGGACTGCGGCCAGCAGGATGCGGGCGCGGTCTTCCGCGCCCTGGAGGACGCGTTCCCCGAGGTGGCCGAGCCGCCCCGCAGCGAGGTGCAGGCCTCGCGGGCGGGCGCGGAGCACCCCATGGTGTGGTGCATGGTCGTCGACGCCCGCACGCGTCACGTGCCGTCCGAGGCGGCACCGGTCGCGCTGTCCGCGCCCGTCTCCGTCGACCTCTTCGGCGCCGCCGACCCCGTGCGCAAGGTCAAGCAGGAGCTGGCCGCGGCCTTCGACGTGGAGGACCGGGGCACGGTCCCGGGCGAGCACGAGCTGGAGGTCCGTCTCCGCCTCACGTGAGCGCCATGCGGCGGGCGGGCGCGCATCACGGGCCCCGCAATGTCAGGATGCTCCCATGAGCAACGTCTTTTTCGACATCACCATTGACGGCGAGAACGCCGGACGCATCGTCTTCAAGCTGTACGACGACGTCGTCCCCAAGACCGCCCAGAACTTCCGCGAGCTCGCCACCGGCCAGCACGGCTTCGGCTACGAGGGCTCCGGCTTCCACCGCGTCATCCCGGAGTTCATGCTCCAGGGTGGCGACTTCACCCGTGGCGACGGCACGGGCGGCAAGAGCATCTACGGCGAGAAGTTCGCGGACGAGAACTTCCAGATCAAGCACACCCGCCCGTTCCTGCTCTCCATGGCGAACGCCGGCCGCAACACCAACGGCTCGCAGTTCTTCATCACCACGATCCCCACGCCGTGGCTGGACGGCAAGCACGTCGTCTTCGGCGAGGTCGTCGATGGCTCGGACCTGGTGACGAAGATCGAGGGCAAGGGCTCCCAGTCCGGCCGCACGAGCGCGAAGATCGTGATCTCGAAGTCCGGGATCGTCGAGGCCTGACCATCGGTGGGGGCGGCGGGATCCAACCCTGCCGCCCCTCCCCGTTTCCGCCCTCCCCCAGGCGTACGGGCCCCCGCGCGCCGTCAGGCGTCGGCCGCCCGTCCCGCCTTGCGGTCCTCCGCCCGGCTGATGCCCACATTGACGCCGGCCACCAGCAGCATGGCGAGCAGCGCCGGGATCCACGGCCGCGCGCCCCGGTCACCCCGGTCAGCGGAAGGGCGTGTTTCCGCCCAGGCTCGTGCCGGCCGTGCGCAGTGCCTGGCCGGCGGCCAGCTCGCGATAGGTGGCGCAGCTGGTCAGAAGCTCCTCGTGATGGCCGGAGGCGAGCGTGCGGCCCGCGTCCAGTACGTAGATCCGGTCGGCGTGCTGCACCGTGGACAGCCGGTGGGCGATGACGAGGAGCGCGCACTCCTGGGCGATGTCCTTCAACACCCGGCTCAGCGCCGCCTCATTGATGGCGTCGAGGTGTGAGGTGGGCTCGTCCAGCAGAAGGAGGGTGGGGCGGGTGAGCAGGGCGCGGGCCAGGGCGACGCGTTGCCGTTCCCCTGCCGAAAGGGTGTTGCCCCGTTCACCGAGCATGCCGTCCAGTCCGCCGGGAAGACGCTCGACCACATGGTGGAGGTTGGCGAGGCCGATCACCCTGTCCACTTCCTCGGGGGTCGCCGCGGGCACGGCGTAGGTGATGTTGTCCCGGAGGGATCCGTGGACGACGTGCGTGTTCTGGTCGACGACGGCGATGCGCCCCCGGCACTCCGCACGGCTGAGTTCCGGCGCGGGGCGTCCGTCGAACAGCAACGTCCCGGAGTCCGGCTCGTAGAACCTCGCGGCCAACGCGAAGATCGTGCTCTTCCCGGCGCCCGACCTGCCGACCAGGGCGACCTGCTGCCGGTGCGGCACGACCAGGGAGACGCCTCGCAGTACCGGCCGGTCCTGGCGGTATCCGAACCAGACGTCCTCCAGGGCGAGGGCGTTGTCCCCCGCGTTGCTCCCCTTCTCGGCCACCGATCCGTTTCCGCCGGTTCCCCGGAGTGAGGGCGGCGACGTCTCCGCGGGCGCGCTGACGGGGTGTGCGGGTTCCGCCTGGAAGGCAAGGGCTTCGTCGATCCGTTGGAAGGCACCCATGCCCCGCTGGATCAGGCCGACCGCGCGGAACACCGACGACAGCGGCACGACCAGGTAGGAGGCGTAGAGCAGGAACGCCACCAGATCGCCCAGGGAGTTGGCGTGCCCGTTCACGCGCAGGCCACCGATGACCAGGACGAGG
Organism: Streptomyces sp. ISL-11; assembly: GCF_018614525.1. Lineage (GTDB taxonomy): Bacteria > Actinomycetota > Actinomycetes > Streptomycetales > Streptomycetaceae > Streptomyces. Next base: position 60,421 of record NZ_JAGGOL010000039.1, on the reverse strand, counting down.
AGGAAGGATCCTTGTACGGCGAGTTCGACCGCCGGGCTCATCACCGACGCCAGCCGTGCGGTGCGTACGCCCGCACCGTACGCCGCGTCGACGCACTCCCCGATGCGTGCGGCCTCCCGTTCCTCGGCCCGGTGGACGCGCACCATGGGCAGGGCCCCCAGGGCCCGTTCGAGCTCGGCGGCGATCGCCCCCACGGCTCCTTGCATACGTTCGGCGGCCGCCCGGATCCCGGCCAGCAGCGAGGTGACGACCAGGGCCGCCACGGCGATGGTCACCGTGACCAGGAGCAGCAGGAGCGGATCGATCCACAGCATCAGCGCCACGGCGCCCACGGCGACGAGAGAACCGGTCACCAGGTCCACCAGTGCCTGGGAGACGACCTCGCGCAGCAGCGAGGTGTCGGCGGTGACCCGGGAGATCAGGTCGCCGGTGCGGTGCCGGTCGTACTCCCTCATCTCCAGCCTCAGCAGGTGGCTCACCAGACCGCGGCGCAGCCCCCGCACGATGCGTTCCCCCATGCGTTCCAGGACGAACCGGCCCACCGCGCCCGTCGCCGCCTCGGCCACGAAGAGGGCCGCCAGGAACAGCAGGGGCCACCCGATACGGCCGCTTCCCGTCGCGTCCACGATCGCCTTGGCGACGAGCGGCTGCGCCAGCCCGAGCGCGGAGCCCACCAGGGTGAGCACCGTGGCGACGGTCATCGAGGACCGGTGTCCGCTGGTGAGCCCGAACATCACGACGACCGCACCCCGCGCGGTCCGGTCGCCCTCGCGCCGCGCCTTCCTACTCACTCCCCCGGCTCCCGCCGCTCGTCACCGGGGTGCCCGGCGTACCGGTGGAACGGTCATGAGCCGGCTGAAGTAGTCGTCGGGCACCCCTTCGTCCACCGGATGTCCGTCGACCTCCACCCAGGCGTGCGCGGTGAACGGCGGCACCACACGCACCCCTGTGCACCAGGTGGGCCAGGTGCCCCGGAGCCGGCACAGCAGGGCGGTGCCCAGGGAGCGCGGCAGACAGCCGCGGGGGCCGGCGCAGAACAGGCTGACCGCGCACAGCGCGTCCCGTGCGGACTTCGCCTGCGCGGCGGTGGCCGGCGCGGCTCCGCGCCGCACGACGTCGAGTACGGCCCGGATCCTGCGCGGGGGCAGGAGGGAGAGGAACACGGCGACGCACAGGACGAAGCGTGCCGCCAGCCTTCGCGTGAAAGGGACACCGGTAGGCCGGTGCAGTGCGCTGGGAGTGGTCATCGGGCGACCAGCCCCGCTTCTCGCAGTTGTTCGATGAGAGCCGCGACGTCCTCGGACGCCTGGGCACGGTCGACGGCGAACTCCGTGACGACCGCGTCGACCGCGTCCTGTTCCTCCCCGCCTTCCAGCAGGGTGCGCACCACGAGCGTGCCGGTGGGGTTGAGTTCCCAGTACTGACCACTGCGCTGGTCGAGAAGGACCGTGCCGTAGTCGGTCTGAGCCGTGGAGACATCGGTGCCGAACCGCAGTGCCATGTGTGTGAGTCCCTCTCTGCTGAAGCCGGCGGATTTCCCGCCCGTCAGGTCCTGGGATCATTCGGCTGCCTACCGGGGGAGGTTCCGCAGCCATACCTCGCAGGCGATCGTGGAATACAGGATCGCGTCCCGTAGCCCCGGCGTGGAGGGCCGCTGGGCCAGCGACCGCAAGGCGTCACCGTCGACCAGACCGAGCCGGGCCAAGTGCGAGTCCTCCCACAGTTTCATCAGGTCGCCCCGGTGCTCCCGCAACCCGTTGGATGCGTCCATCGATGCCTGGGCCTTGTTGCTGCGCGCCAAGCACACGTCGGGCACGACGCCGCGCATCGCGGCTGTGAGCAGCGGCTTGTAGGCCCAGGGCGTGACCCGCTCGGCGGGATCGACCGCCAGGCATGCCTCGATCACCCGGTCGTCGAAGAACGGTGAGGCCATCGGCACACCCGCCCGCGCGGCCATGCGATCCCACTGCCGCACGATGCGCGTGCAGATCCGGATCTGTTCCATGTCCGCGTGCATCCCTCGGTCGGGGTGCAACGGCTCGGCCCGCGCGGCCGCCTCGCGCAGTGCCCCCACCACGGTGTGCGCCGCTTCGGGCGTGACCCAGTCGAACAGGCGGGGCGACGTGCCCCAGCCCAGAGCACCGCTGACCGTGGCGGACATCGGGTCGCGCAACTGCCGCTCGCAGGACGCCAGCCACCGATCGTACGGCCGCGAGTCCGCCAGTACCCGCACGGTGGCCCCCAGTGGCCAGTGGAACAACGTCTTGAAGCCACGTAACTGCCGTAACGCCAGCAGCGGGCGCGTGCGCACCATGCGGTGGTAGTACGCCTCGGAACACCAGGCCACGTGGTCACCGCCCATGCCGGTGAGGTGCAGCCTGCTCCCGCGCCGGGCCATCTCCGGCAGGTGGTGAAGGACCCGCGCCCGGTCCATGACCCCGATGGTCGGTTCGTCCAGGAGGTCGTCGATGGTCAGCAGGTCGGTGTAGACCAGCGGGGATTCGTCGGCGTCCCAGACCACGTGCTCGATGCCCGGAAGGAAGCCGGCGGCCTGCTCGGCCCAGTACAGGTCGCTGTCGGCGGGATCTCGCCCCGGCCAGGTGCTGGCCACCACGCGCGCCGGCGAGGTGGCGGCCAGGAAGCAGATCGAGGTGGAGTCGAGACCACCGGAGAGGTCGCAACTGACCACCCCGCCTTCTTTCGTACGGACCCCGACAGCCTCGGCCAGCGCCTGGCGCACGAGCGGCGCGCCGTCGGCGAGGGAGCGCGTGGGCTCGGGCGGCGCCCACCACCGCGAACGCCGGACCGTACGTCCGTCGGACGCGACGATCAGGGCCTCCTCCGGAGCCACTGCCGTGACCCCGCGCCACAGTGACCTCTCGAACAACGGGTAGGGGACCGGCCACAGCAGCCGGACGGCGAGTTGTTCCTCGTCCGGTCCGGTACCGATCGCGGCGGCGAGCACGTCCGCGCTGGTGGCGGCCACGTGTACGCCGTCGACGGGCGCGTGGAACACCAGGCGCAGGCCGGACGCGGTGCCCTGCACGCGCACCTGCCCGTCGAGCGAAGCCACGAGGTGGAAGCTGCCGGGCAGGGAACGGGCCTGCGCGTCGAGCGCGGTCAGGTCACGCAACCGGCTTGCCTGACGGTCGAGTTCACTCTGGTCGACGGGGCAACAGCCCACCAGGGCGATGGCCGCCCGGCCGGCGCGTGCGGTGACGATCTCCTGGTCGCTCCAGCGGCCGATCAGCCACGGCCGTCCGGAGGGGTGGGCAAGGACACGGGACTCGGGGCGGAGGAAGAAGCGGGCCGCGGTGGCCGCGCCCTCGCAGTCCGGAAGGACCACGAAGTGCGCGTCACCGGGGCCCGCTCCCCCCGCCTCATGCGACGGGAACATGGCTACGAATCAGCCGACGCCTCAGTTCTTGCTGAGGACCAGGCGGTCGTTGCCGCGGAACTGCAGCAGCCCGGTCTTCTTGCGGAACGTGCCGAGCCGGGTGAGCGTCGGAGCCTCGTAAGCCTTCTTCATGACATCTCCTCGGTGTCGCGGCGTCTACACCCTGGCCGATGTGGGGCATACGTGCTCAGACCCCTGCCTCGGCGGGACACAGCGCAAAACCTTTTGCGCCCAGGGAGTTGAACGTATTAAAAGATTAGCTACACCCCGGGGGGACTTCGCAACCCCTGCCGGAAACCAACTGCAGTGAATTGCAGGATTCATCCACGTGAGGCGAACGCGTGGTGCGGGAGTGGATGAATGTGGCCTGTGGGGCGCTTCTTCGGGACAATGGCGCGCACGAGAACCGAAAAGAGTTACGACAAACGGAATGGGGTTCGACGCGCGGCTGCCGCCCCACCCGGATTCCGAGCCGGGCATTGCGGCAGCCACGCTCGAATTTACCTTCCGGCAGATAAATGGGGCTGGTGCGGGGTGGTCGGCCGACGGAGACCCGGTTACGGGCGGGGGTGGCGGTGAGGGCGATCCAGGCGTCCCGCTTGGGCCGCGCGCATGAAGGCGTGGAGCGCGCGCCGGGTGGCGGCTACCACCGTTCCGGGCTCGTCGCTTTCGCGTATGCGAATCGCGTCGTCGACGCGGGCGAGTTCGACGCACTCATTGCCCGAAGCGGAGGCCGAGAAGGAACTCTTCTGCCACGCGATCATCTATGCAACCTTCCTTCCTTGAGGGCATGTATGAAGGCGACGAGCCGATGCCGTGTGGTGGTTATGGCCATGTCGGGCTCGTCGCTTTCGCGAAGGAGCACGACGCCGTCCGTCCGGGCTAGTTCGACGCACTCGTTCCCCGTGGTGCCAGCCGAGTACGTGCTCTTCTGCCAAGCAAGTGGCGACAACATTCCGACCCCTACAGCTGTTGCTCAATACGACGAATGAGATTCCGCGACTCGGACGGCGGCAGCGCGGCCGCTTCCACCCTGTCCAGGACACCACGGTGGCCCGCGAGTTTCTCCTCATCGTCAACGAAGATGCTGCCGTGCACGGTGTCGAACTGAACCGTATCCAGCCTCCGGACGACCGCTTCCGCGTACAGCATGGAAAATGACGCTCCTGTAAAACCATCCTGTTCGAAAGGGACAACGCGCACAGTAGCTCCCGGCCGGTCAGCCGTCTCCAGAAGAAAACGCAGTTGGTCGCGCAAGACCTTCCGATCTCCCACTTTAATGCGCAGTGCGGCCTCATGGACGATGACATCTAGCCTTGGAGGATTCGTCCGGTCAAGGACTTGGCGGCGCCTCACGCGGAAGTCGACGATCGCCTCAACCTGTTGCGGCGGCAACTCCGGCATGGTGTCGCGGTAGAGGGAGCGCACATAATCTGCGGTCTGCAAGAGGCCAGGGATGTGCACGACTTGCAGCGCACGCAAACGCAGAGCATGGTGCTCCAACTCGGCCAGATCCAGAAGGACCGGACTCAGGACACCTCGGTAGTCCTCCCACCAGCCCCGCCCTCTGCGCCCGGTCATGGCAGCAAGTGCGTCCACCAACTCCGCGTCGTCGCAGCCGTACTGGGCCGCGAGCTTCCTCAAACGTTCCTCGCCGACACCGATGCGGGCGACCTCCATGTGGCTCATCTGCATCGGACTCACACCCAGCAGTTCCGCAGCCTCGCGGGAGGTCATTCCCGCGCGTTCACGCATCCTGCGCAGCTCCACGCCCAGACGGGCTTGGCGGGCGGTGGGCTCTGTTCTGGGCGTCATACGTCAACTCTCCCTGCTCCCCGACCTCGGCCACGACACGATTCCACGGCATGCCCCGATGGGGCGAACTCCCCAGAGCCGGTTGCGACGGTGCTATCTAGCACTCTACGTTGAGTGTTGCGCAGCTCACAGAGCAGCCTGATCCGGCCCCCGGAAGCGCACCGTCATGCCCGCATGACGACACTGACACCGGGGCCGCCCCCAACACCCCACCGCAGGAGGCATCGTGCTGCCCCTACCCGCTCCCGCGCACCTTCCCGCTCCCGCAGTCGAACCGTTCGAATACACCCTGCACGTCCCCCACGACCCCCGGGCCGTCCGCGTCGCCCGCACCACCCTCCGCGCCGCGCTCACCGCGCACGGACTCACCGAACTCGTCGGCCGGGCCGAACTGTTGGCCGGGGAGATGCTCACCAATGCCATCGTGCACACCACCGGCAACGCCGAACTACGCCTCCGCTGGTCGGAGTGGGCAATCCTGCGGATGACCGTCTGGGACAGCTGCCCCACCCCGCCCGACGCCCGCACCACCCACCCGTACAGCGACAACGGCCGCGGCCTGCACCTCCTCCAGACACTGTCCGACCGCTGGAACTACTTCTCGCTCCCCCGCGGCCTGACCACCACCGAGTCCAAAGCCGTCTGGTGCGAGATCAGCCGGAAGGTGCCCGCCGCGTGGGCGTGACGCGAAACAGGCCCGCCACCCCGAAGGGTGGCGTGCCTGTCACGAGTTCAGCGGCGGCGTCAGCGCTCGGTATCGCGCCGCGGGCGCCACACCACCAGCGCGCTCGTCTGCTGCACATCCTGGTACGGAACCAGATCGCGGCGGTACGAGGCGTGGACCGCGGCCTCGCGCTGCTGCATGGCCATGGCGGCGCCTTCCACCGCGCCCTGGAGTTCGGCGATGCGCGCCTTCAGCGCGGCCACCTGGTTCTCCAGCTCGATGATGCGCTTGATGCCGGCGAGGTTGATGCCCTCGTCCTGCGACAGCTGCTGCACCTGGCGGAGCAGTTCGATGTCGCGGGCCGAATAGCGGCGGCCGCGACCAGCCGTGCGGTCGGGGGAGACCAGGCCGAGGCGGTCGTACTGCCGCAGGGTCTGCGGATGCAGGCCCGACAGCTGGGCGGCCACGGAGATGACGTAGACCGGCGACTCGTCGGTCAGCTGAAAGGGCTGTGCCTGCTCGAAACGTCGTCGTCGGCCGTCCATCTCATGCTCCCTTCGCGGCCTTGAACAGCTCGGCCCTCGGATCCTCGCCCGCCGTCGCGGCGCGGTAACTCTCCAGGGCTTCACGCGCCTTGTCGTCGAGCTGCGTGGGTACGGTCACCTCGACGGTGACCAGCAGATCGCCGCGGGTGCCGTCCTTGCGGACGGCGCCCTTGCCCCTGGCGCGCATCGTACGGCCGTTGGGCGTACCCGCGGGCAGCTTGAGGGTGACCGGCGGGCCGCCGAGCGTCGGGACCTTCACCTCGGCGCCGAGCGCCGCCTCGTCGAACGAGACCGGCACGGTGACGGTGAGGTTGTCGCCCTTGCGGCCGAAGACCGGGTGACTGCCGACGTGCACGACGACGTACAGGTCGCCGCCCGGGCCGCCGCGTTCGCCCGGGGCTCCCTTGCCGCGCAGCCGGATCCGCTGGCCGTCGGAGACGCCCGCCGGGATACGGACCTGCATGGTGCGGGAGGAGGTGGCGCGACCGCTGCCCTTGCACGTGTCGCAGGGGTTCTCGGGGATGAGCCCGCGGCCCTTGCAGTCGGGGCAGGGGTCGGTCAGCGAGAAGCCGCCGCCCGAGCCGTGCGAGACCTGACCGGTGCCGACACAGGTCGGGCAGACCCGAGGCGTACCGTTTTTGTCGCCCGTGCCGGAGCACGCCTTGCAGGCCGCCGAGGAGGACATTCGCAGCGGGACCGTGGCCCCGTCGACCGCCTCGGTGAAGTTGAGCGACACCTCGGACTCGATGTCCTGGCCTCGGCGCGGCTGGGTGCGGGTGCCGGCGCCCCGGTTGAACAGACCGCCGAAGACGTCGCCGAGACCGCCGCCGAAGCCGCCGCCGGCCCCTCCGCCCTGGGCGCCGCCTCCGAAGAGGTCGCCCAGGTCGAAGTTGAACGAACCGCCGGCGCCGGCGCCGCCCGGCCCGGGACGGAAGCCACCGCTCCCGAACAGGGCGCGCGCCTCGTCGTACTCCTTGCGCCGCTTGGGATCGGCCAGGATGTCATTGGCCTCGGAGATCTCCTTGAAGCGCTCCTCGGCCTTGGCGTCGCCCTTGTTGGCGTCCGGGTGGTTCTCGCGGGCGAGCTTCCGGTACGCCTTCTTGATCTCGGCCTCGGTGGCGTCCTTGGGCACGCCGAGGACCTTGTAGTAGTCCTTCTCCACGAAGTCCTTCGTGCTCATCCTCGGCGCCCCTCCTTCCGGTCCCTGCGGTCGTTCATCGCGTCAGCCTTGATCGGGCCGGCCTGGATCGCGTCAGCCCTGGTCCGGGCCACCGCTCTCCTCGGCCGGCTCGTCGCCCTCGCCGTCGCCCTTCTGGGCGCCCGGCTGGGGCTCCGCCACGGCGACCCGCGCGGGGCGGATCGTCCGCTCGCCGATCCGATACCCCGGCTGCAGAATCTGCACGCACGTGGTCTCGGTGACGTCCGGCGCGTAGGAGTGCATCAGCGCCTCGTGCACCAGCGGGTCGAAGGGCTCGCCCTCCTTGCCGAACTGCTGGAGGCCCATCTTGGCGACGACCGTCTCCAGCGACTCGGCGACGGACTTGAAGCCGCCGACGAGCTCGCCGTGCTCACGGGCGCGGCCGACGTCGTCGAGCGTCGGGAGGAGCTCGGACAGGAGGTTCGCGATGGCGATCTCCTTGACCGTGACCCGGTCCCGCTCCACTCGGCGACGGTAGTTCTGGTACTCGGCCTGGAGCCGCTGGAGGTCCGCCGTGCGCTCGTTGAGCGCCGACTGGGCCTGGTCCAGCTGTGCCTGGAGCCCTACCTCGACCAGTTCTTCCCCGGTGGGGGCCGGGCCCGCCTTGTCGGCGGACCCGGCGCCCTGCGCCGCGTCTTCGGGGGTGGTGGCGTCGGAGGGGACTTCAGGCTTCTCGTTCTCGTTGAAGCCCGGGGTCTCCTCGGTCACGCCGCACCGCCCTTGGGCTTCTCGTCGTCCACGATCTCGGCGTCGACGACGTCGTCCTCGGCCTTGGCGTGACCGGCGCCGGCGCCCGCACCCTCGGCACCCTCGGCGCCGGCGGCACCCTGGGCGGCCTGGGCGTCGGCGTACATCGCCTGGCCGAGCTTCTGGCTGACCGCGGCGACCTTCTCGGTCGCGGTGCGGATCTCGGCCGTGTCCTCGCCCTTGAGCTTTTCCTTCAGCTCGGCGACGGCGGTCTCGACCTCGGTCTTGACGTCGGCCGGGACCTTCTCCTCGTTGTCCTTGAGGAACTTCTCGGTCTGGTAGACGAGCTGCTCGCCCTGGTTACGGGTCTCGGCGGCCTCGCGGCGGCGGTGGTCCTCCTCCGCGTACTGCTCGGCCTCCTGGCGCATCCGGTCGACCTCGTCCTTGGCGAGCGAGGAGCCGCCGGTGACGGTCATCTTCTGCTCCTTGCCCGTGCCGAGGTCCTTCGCGGTCACGTGCATGATGCCGTTGGCGTCGATGTCGAAGGAGACCTCGATCTGCGGGACGCCACGCGGGGCCGGCGGCAGGCCGGTCAGCTCGAACATGCCGAGCTTCTTGTTGTACGCCGCGATCTCGCGCTCGCCCTGGTAGACCTGGATCTGCACGGACGGCTGGTTGTCCTCGGCCGTCGTGAAGATCTCGGAGCGCTTGGTCGGGATCGTGGTGTTGCGCTCGATCAGCTTGGTCATGATGCCGCCCTTGGTCTCGATACCGAGGGACAGCGGGGTGACGTCGAGGAGCAGGACGTCCTTGACCTCACCCTTGAGGACACCGGCCTGGAGCGAGGCGCCGATGGCGACGACCTCGTCCGGGTTGACGCCCTTGTTGGCCTCCTTGCCGCCGGTCAGCTCCTTGACGAGCTCGGCGACGGCCGGCATGCGGGTGGAGCCGCCGACCAGGACCACGTGGTCGATCTCGGACAGGTTGATACCCGCGTCCTTGATGACGTTGTGGAACGGCGTCTTGCAGCGGTCGAGGAGGTCCGCGGTCAGCTGCTGGAACTGCGCGCGGGTGAGCTTCTCGTCCAGGTGCAGGGGGCCCTCGGCGGACGCCGTGATGTAGGGCAGGTTGATCGAGGTCTCGGTGGACGAGGACAGCTCGATCTTCGCCTTCTCAGCGGCCTCGCGGAGACGCTGGAGGGCCATCTTGTCCTTGGACAGGTCGACGCCGTGGCCGTTCTGGAACTGCTTGACCAGGTAGTCGACGACGCGCTGGTCCCAGTCGTCACCACCGAGGTGGTTGTCACCGTTGGTGGCCTTGACCTCGACGACGCCGTCGCCGATCTCCAGCAGCGAGACGTCGAACGTGCCGCCACCGAGGTCGAAGACGAGAATGGTCTGGTCGTCCTTGTCGAGACCGTAGGCCAGGGCGGCCGCCGTCGGCTCGTTGACAATACGCAGGACGTTCAGACCCGCGATCTCGCCGGCCTCCTTGGTCGCCTGACGCTCGGAGTCGTTGAAGTACGCCGGGACGGTGATGACCGCGTCGACGACCTTCTCGCCCAGGTATGCCTCGGCGTCCCGCTTCAGCTTCTGCAGGATGAAGGCGCTCATCTGCTGCGGGTTGAAGTCCTTGCCATCGATGTTGATCTTCCAGTCAGTGCCCATGTGGCGCTTGACCGAGCGGATCGTCCGATCGACGTTGGTGACTGCCTGACGCTTGGCGACCTCGCCGACGAGCACCTCGCCGTTCTTCGCGAAGGCGACGACGGACGGCGTGGTCCTGGCGCCCTCGGCGTTGGTGATGACGGTGGGCTCACCGCCTTCGAGAACACTGACGACGGAGTTCGTCGTACCCAGGTCGATGCCGACCGCACGTGCCATGTCGATTCCTCCAGCTGACTTGAGTGGAACAGACTCAAGGGTGCAACACGGATTCGCCGCTGTCAACGGAGCTGAGTCGGGGCGACTCAACTCTTATGCTGGACTTATGCGCAGGCAAGGGCCGGCAGGCGGCGTCACGGCAGGCCCAGGGCCCCCGCATCTCGCAGTGAGGCTGCCCTGAGCGACACAGATCACCGGCGGTGCGGCTATATCGCGCGCGGGTGAGTGAGTAGTCTCGTACGGACTGGATAAGTTACCCGTTAGTAATAGTTCGCTCTCGGAGGCCGAGGAGCCACCATGCAACTCGCCGCGATCATCGTGTCGCTGGTTCTCATCGCGGTCGGCGTCGCGCTGTTCGGCCGTGCCATCCTGCAGATCTACCGCTTCGTACGACTCGGCCAGCCCGTGGCCGCCGGAACCCGTACGGGCGACCCCACGCAGCGCACGGTCACGGTCGCCAAGGAATTCCTCGGCCATACGCGCATGAACAAGTGGGGCATCGTCGGCGTCGCGCACTGGTTCGTGGCGGTCGGCTTCTTCTCGCTGCTGCTGACGATCGTCAACGCCATCGGTCAGCTCTTCAAGGCCGACTGGCTCCTGCCGATCATCGGCGAATGGACCCCGTACAACGTCTTCGTCGAGTTCCTCGGCACGATGACCGCGCTCGGCATCCTGACCCTCATCGTCATCCGGCAGCTGAACCGGCCGGGCAAGCCGGGCCGCAAGTCCCGCTTCGCCGGCTCCAACACCGGCCAGGCGTACTTCGTCGAGGCCGTCATCCTCATCGTCGGCGTCTGCATCTTCATGCTGCACGCGCTCGAAGGCGCCCAGCACCACGTGGACGGCTACGATGCCTCGTTCTTCGTCTCGTACCCGGTTGTCTCGTGGCTGGAGGGGATGGACGTCTCGACGCTCCAGAACCTCACCTACTTCTTCGCGGGCCTGAAGATCGCGACGTCCTTCATCTGGATGATCACGGTCGCGCTGAAGACGGACATGGGCGTCGCCTGGCACCGCTTCCTCGCCTTCCCGAACATCTGGTTCAAGCGCGAGGCGAGCGGCGACGTCGCCCTCGGCGCGCTCCAGCCGATGGTCAGCGAGGGCAAGCCGATCGACTTCGAGGACCCGGGCGAGGACGACGTCTTCGGCGTCTCCAAGGTCGAGGAGTTCTCCTGGAAGGGCATCCTCGACTTCTCCACCTGCACCGAGTGCGGCCGCTGCCAGTCGCAGTGCCCCGCCTGGAACACCGGCAAGCCGCTGTCCCCGAAGCTGCTGATCATGGCCCTGCGCGACCACGCGCACGCCAAGGCGCCGTACCTGCTCGCGGGCGGCGGCAAGAACGCCGAGGGCGAGGAGAAGGCCACCGAGGAGCAGCTCAAGGACGTCCCGGCGGCAGCGCTGGCCGAGGCCGAGCGCCCGCTGATCGGCACCCTTGAGGAGAACGGCGTCATCGACCCGGACGTGCTGTGGTCGTGCACCACGTGCGGTGCGTGCGTCGAGCAGTGCCCGGTCGACATCGAGCACGTCGACCACATCGTCGACATGCGCCGCTACCAGGTGATGATCGAGAGCTCCTTCCCGTCCGAGGCGGGCACGATGCTCAAGAACCTGGAGAAGAAGGGCAACCCCTGGGGCCTCGCCAAGAAGCAGCGTCTGGCGTGGACCAAGGAGGTCGACTTCGAGATCCCGGTCGTCGGCAAGGACATCGAGGACCTCACCGAGGTCGACTACCTCTACTGGGTCGGCTGCGCCGGCGCCCTGGAGGACCGCGCCAAGAAGACCACCAAGGCGTTCGCGGAGCTCCTGCACATCGCGGGCGTGAAGTTCGCGATCATGGGCGGCGAGGAGAACTGCACCGGTGACTCCGCCCGCCGCCTGGGCAACGAGTTCCTGTTCCAGCAGCTCGGCCAGCAGAACGTCGAGATGCTGAACATGGCGTTCGGCGAGGATGCCGATGAGGGCGTCAAGGTCGAGAAGGCGAAGAAGAAGATCGTCGCGACCTGCCCGCACTGCTTCAACACCATCGCGAACGAGTACCCGCAGCTCGGCGGCGAGTACGAGGTCATCCACCACACCCAGCTGCTCCAGCACCTCATCGACGAGGGCAAGCTGATCCCGGTCACCCCGGTCGAGGGTCTGATCACCTATCACGACCCCTGCTACCTGGGCCGCCACAACAAGGTCTACACGCCGCCGCGCGAGATCATCGCGAAGGTGCCGGGCCTGCGCAACGAGGAGATGCACCGCCACAAGGAGCGCGGCTTCTGCTGCGGCGCGGGCGGCGCGCGCATGTGGATGGAGGAGCGGATCGGCAAGCGCATCAACAACGAGCGCGTGGACGAGGCGCTGGCCCTCAACCCGGACATCGTCTCCACCGCCTGCCCCTTCTGTCTCGTCATGCTGACCGACTCGGTCAACGGCAAGAAGAACGACGGCAAGGCCAAGGAGTCCATCCAGGTCGTGGACGTGGCCCAGCTGCTCCTCGACTCGGTCCGGACCCCGGCCCAGCCGGAGGAGGACGGCGAGAAGGCGGAGTCGCCGGAGCCGGAGCCGGTGAAGTAGCCGGTACGGATACGTAGCCGGTACGGACACGACGCCGTAGCCGCTACGGACACCACGACGGCCGGCCCCCGCGGGATGCGGGGGCCGGCCGTTGTCGTACCACCACCGTGTGGGCCGTTTACGCGGGCAGGTGCTCCAGCAGCACGTCCACGAACAGCTTCGGGTTCTCGAAGGGCAGCCCGTGCCCGGCGTCCACCTCCACGTACCGCGCTCCCGCGATGCGCTCGGCCAGCTCGCGCTGGTGGTGCGTCGGCACGATCTGGTCGTGGGCGCTCGCGATGACGACCGTGGGCGCGATGACGCGGCCGACCAGGTGCGAGATGTCCAGGTCGGCGTCCAGGCGGATCTGCCGGAGGATGCCGGGCTCGATCATCGAGGTGAAGCCCGCGGCGGCCGCCTCGAAGTCCTCGGTGCTACGGGCGCGCAGCGAGGCCGGGCCCATCGCGGTGATCTGGAGCAGCCGGGCGAAGAGCTCGGGATCGGTCCGTACGAGCCGCTCCCACAGGTCCGCCACGAACGCCAGCCAAGGGTCGGTCCGTACGAACCCCGCGTGCAGGACGAGCGAGCGCACGGCCTCCGGGCGCCGGCCGGCGATCGCGGCGGCCACGGACGCCCCGAGGGAGTGCCCGACGACGTGGTAGCTCTCCAGGCCGGCGTGCGCGGCGGCGGCCTCGGCCTGCCCGGCGAGCGTCTCCACCGTCAGCGGAAGGCCCTCGTCCGTGGTGCCGCCGGAGCCGGAGAGGTCCGGCGCCACCACGGTGAAGCGGTCGCGGACGGCGTCGATCAGCGGCCTCCAGTTGGTCTCCCCCGTGGCCCCCGTCCCGTGGACGAGCAGCAGGCCGGGGCCGGTGCCCTCCACCAGGTACTCGACCGCGCTCACGCCGCCTGCCTGCTCGATCTCCACAACGGGCATGCCCGTCCCCCCAAACAATCAGAAGTTTTATATCCATCAGAGCTCTGATGGTTGGCTCAGCATGCCCCCTGCCGCCGCAGGCGTCAATCCACACCCCACGGGCATCCACCGCCCCCCGGCTAGCCTTCTCTCCCATGAGCGCCGAAGAGAAGGTCCACGCCGCGGTGGACGCCCGCCTGGGCAGCCACATCAAGCGGGCCGAACAGGCCCTCATCTCGGAGAAGACCCGGGTCCTGCGCCCCTTCGGACTGACCGTTCCGCAGTACGCGGCCCTCTACACGCTCTCCCTGGCCCCCGGCTCCTCCGGCGCCGCCCTCGCGCGCTTCTGCTCGGTGACCCCGCAGAGCATGGCCTCGCTGCTCTCCGGCCTGGAGGCGAAGGCCCTGATCGAGCGCCGGCCGTCCCCCGACCACGCGCAGGCGCTCATCACCCGCCTCACGCCGGCCGGTACCGCACTGCTGGGCGAGGCGGACGCGGCGGCCCGGGCGGCCGAGGCGCGCCTCTCGGCGGCCTTCTCGGAGGAAGAGGAGCGCCTGCTACGCGAGTTGCTGGCACGGGCTGCGGCGGCGCTGGAGGCGCGATAGGCGGGGGGCGACCCTCAGAACACGGACTCCCGAGGGGCCGGTGCGGCATCGGCCCTGGCCCAGCCCGTTGTCGTACCGGCGTGCCATGGTGAACGCGCACGCGTCCGCACTCCAGCAGGAGCCACGCCATGGACTATGCCCGCATGCGCGCGATCGCCGATGAACTGATGGAACACGCTCCTGAACCGATCGCCGGTGTCGAGATCACGCCGGACGGAATCATCATGACGATGAGCCCGTCAGGCACTCACGAGCTCGTCGCCTGGAAGCTGCGCCGCCAGCTCGACCGCCAGATCCCGGACACTCTGGCGGCTCACACCGGCGGAGACGTGGAAGACCCCTCCATCGGCATTCTGCGACGGCCGGATCTGGTCGTCCTCCCGGTAGCCGCGATGGACACGCCTGGCCCCTTCCACCCACGGGATCTGACCCTGGCCGCCGAGATCGTCTCCCCGTCCAACCACGCCAACCACGCCAACCACGCCAACGACTATGCGCAGAAGATGCATGACTACCCGGCCATGGGCATCCCGTTCTACCTCCTGGTGGACCCGCGCAAGGGCATCATGGCGGTGATGTCCGACCCCGGCCCCGGGGCCGACGGACAGCCCCGCTACCGCGCCCGGCACGACTACGCGTTCGGCGACAGCGTGGTCATCGGCCAGTGGACCGTCGACAGCGCGGAGTTCCCCCTCTACCAATCCTGACGCGCTCTCATGTCCGTGACGGACCCCACGCCGTCATCCCGGCATCCCTTGACCTCAACAATGATTGAGGTCATAGCGTCGTCCACATGACGACGACACCTCGTGAGCTCCCCGGCACCACTCCCGCCCCCGCCCTCACCGACCTCACCGACCTCACCGACAGCACGGACCGCGCGGCCCTCGCCGCACAGCCCATCGGTTACTGGAGCTGGGTCGCCAACAAGGCCGTCATCCGGCACATCCAGAGCGCGATGGCCCGTACGGACATCAACCAGCCGCAGTGGTGGACGCTCAACCACGTCGAGGGCGCCGAGAACGGCCTCACCCGCGAGGAGGTCTCCGACCGGCTGCGCCCGTACCTGGACCTCGGCCCCGAGCTGGTGGAGCAGGCCGTCGACAGCCTCGTCGCCCGCGGCTGGCTCGCCGCCGGCGACGAGGACCGCCTCCACCTCACCGACGCCGGCCGGGAGGCCAAGCACCGGACCAAGGACCTCGTCGGCCGGCTGCGCGCGGAGATCCACGAGGGCATCACGGACGAGGAGTACGTGGCCACGCTCACCGTCCTCCAGCGCATGATCAGCAACGTGGGCGGGACGACCGGCAAGGACCGCCCCGCGGTCAAGACGACGCTGCGCTGAAGAGCCGCGCCGAAGGGGAAGCCGGTACTCCCCCTGACCTTTCCCCTAAGGGATGTCACAGCTCGGCAGCAAAGCCGGGCCCGTTCCCCCGGGCCCGGCTCGGCCGTGCCCGGGAGCGGGTACGTTCGAAGCGTGGCTGGATTCAGGATGGGACGCGGACGGGACTCTCAGGACCCCGGCCCCGCGCGGCAAGGACAGCGCCCGGGGCAGTACCAGGCTCCGTACGGTCAGGCTCCGCAAGGAGGGGCTCCGTACGGCGGTCAGGGTGGTCAGGGCGGTGGCCGGCAGTGGCAGGAGCCGTCGGCGTACGACGAGCCGGAGTACTTCGGCGGTGGTGCCCCGCAGCAGGGCTATCAGCAGCAGCCGTACGGGCAGCAGGGCTACGGTCAGCAGCCGTACGGCCAGGGCCCGGGCCCCGCGCACCCCCAGGACCCGTTCCACGGGCAGCGGCCGGCGGGCGACCCCGGCCACACCCAGCAGTTCAGCGTCGGCGAGGCCCCGGACGCGTACGGCCACCAGGACCCGTACAACGGCGGCCCCGACACATACGCCCCGCCGGCCGGCCCGCGCCTGCCGTGGAAGGAGCTGCTGACGGGCATCGTGCTGCGCCCGTCCGCGACCTTCTGGCAGATGCGCGACCACGCGGTGTGGGTGCCGGCCCTGATCGTCACGTTCGTCTACGGGCTGCTCGCCGTCTTCGGCTTCGACAAGGCCCGCGAGGACGTGCTGAACGCCTCGCTCTCCAACAGCCTGCCGTCGGTGCTGATCACCGGTGTCGTCGTGGTGGTCTCCGGCCTGATCCTCGGCGCGGTCACGCACACGCTGGCCCGCCAGCTCGGCGGCGACGGCATCTGGCAGCCGACGGTCGGCCTGTCGATGCTGATCATGTCCCTCACGGACGCACCGCGGCTGCTCTTCGCGATGTTCATGGGCGGCGACAGCCCGTTCGTCCAGGTGCTGGGCTGGGCGACCTGGCTGGTGGCGGGCGCGCTGTTCACGTCGATGGTGAGCAAGTCGCACGACCTGCCGTGGCCGAAGGCACTGGCGGCGTCGGCGATCCAGCTGATCGCGCTGCTGTCGATCATCAAGCTGGGCACGCTGTAGAACCCGTACACGGACGAAAGGGCCCCGCCGCGCTGAATGCGGCGGGGCCCTTCATGCGTACTGGATGCGTACTGGCTACGCGTCGAGGACCTGGCCCTCGCGCCGCACGACCGGCGGCTCGACGCTCCACGGGAAGTTGATCCACTCGTCGGTGCGCTTCCACACGTACTCGCACTTCACGAGCGACTGCTGCTTCTCGTAGATCACGGCGCTGCGGACCTCGGCGACGTGGTCGAGGCAGAAGTCGTGGACGAGCTTGAGCGTCTTGCCGGTGTCGGCGACGTCGTCGGCGATCAGGACCTTCTTGTTGGAGAAGTCGATCGCGTTGGGCACCGGGGCGAGCATGACCGGCATCTCCAGCGTGGCACCCACACCGGTGTAGAACTCGACGTTCACGAGGTGGATGTTCTTGCAGTCCAGCGCGTACGCCAGGCCGCCGGCGACGAAGACGCCGCCGCGCGCGATGGAGAGGATGATGTCCGGCTCGTAGCCGTCGTCCGCGATGGTCTGCGCCAGCTCACGGATGGCCTGCCCGAAGATGGGGTAGGTCAGGTTCTCGCGGATGTCACTCACTGTTGCTCTTCGCCTTGTTCCCTGGTCGCTCAGACCTGCGTGCGGTGGAAATTCTGGAAGGACCGGGAGGGCGTCGGCCCGCGCTGGCCCTGGTAGCGGGAACCGTGCTTCGCGGACCCGTAAGGATGCTCGACGGGTGAGGTCAGCCGGAACATGCACAGCTGCCCGATCTTCATCCCCGGCCACAGCTTGATCGGCAGCGTGGCCATGTTCGACAGCTCCAGCGTCACGTGCCCGGAGAAGCCGGGGTCGATGAAGCCGGCCGTCGAGTGCGTCAGCAGGCCGAGCCGGCCCAGGCTGGACTTGCCCTCCAGGCGGGAGGCCACGTCGTCGGGAAGGGTGATGACCTCGTACGTCGAGGCCAGCACGAACTCACCGGGGTGGAGGATGAACGCCTCGTCGCCCTCCGGCACCACCTCACGGGTGAGGTCCGCCTGCTCGACCGCGGGGTCGATGTGCGGGTACCGGTGGTTCTCGAACACCCGGAAGTAGCGGTCCAGCCGCACATCGATGCTCGACGGCTGCACCATCGATTCGTCGAACGGGTCGATGCGCACGCGGCCGGCGTCGATCTCGGTCCGGATGTCCTTGTCTGAGAGAAGCACGGGTCGAGGATACGCGGAGAACCGGGACAACGCGGGCCCGGTCCGAGTGGACCGGGCCCGCGCCTCCCTGTGGATGCTTCTCGTCAGCGCTTCTCGGACGCCACCGGTACGGAATGCCGCAGCCGGGCGCAGCGCGGGCAGCGCAGCAGCCGCCCGGGGCCGATCCGGCCGGGTCCGAGGTTCTGCATCGGGAACGAAGCGGTGCTGAACACGTGCCCTTCGACACAACGAACGACGGTGCGCTCCATCGAGTCCCTTTCCCCATGTACGTGAAAGACAAAAGCCACATTAGGGGATGCACGGGACGCGCTCGAAGGCGGCACTCCCGGGACCCCCCGGCGACTTGCCCCACCCCACGGTACGCCCCAACTCCCGCCCTCCGAGGCCGCGTCCCCACCCGCCCCACCACCCCCGGACACAGCAGGAAGGCCCCCGCGATCAATGCGCCGGGGGCCTGGGATGGGGTACAGTATGCGACGATGCGACGCCCGATACGGGCGCCCTCGCGGGTGTAGTTTAATGGTAGAACATGAGCTTCCCAAGCTCAGAGCGCGAGTTCGATTCTCGTCACCCGCTCTTTTCCTTCAAGGCCCAGGTCATCGACCGGGGCCTTTTGTGTGCCTTGCCGGAGTCGACGGCCAGCCGGACGTAAAGCTGCTCGCCCACCCCGTGCGGAGCGGCATGAGAAACCGGCTAAGCGGGCGTGGACTGCGGGTTCATCGCGTAGCTTCGGGGATTGATCGCCGAGGGAACGCAACCGACCCCGACTCCTGCACCCGGAGGCACCGAATGCCCGTAATGCCGGAATCTCGGCTAGTGAGTAAAAACGGCCGTCGCCCGTCTTAATCGCGCAGGTCAGCCGCTGTGGTCCCCGCGCATGCGGGGGTGGTCCCCTTGACTCGTACAACTGGTTTTGCACTGGTTGGTGGTCCCCGCGCATGCGGGGGTGGTCCCAGTTCCTTACGGAGATCTTCCCGGGTATGCCGGTGGTCCCCGCGCATGCGGGGGTGGTCCCTTGTAGGCATTGAAGGTGGACGAGATGGTCTGCGTGGTCCCCGCGCATGCGGGGGTGGTCCCAGGAGCGACCCGGCAAGGGCGAACCAGATGAGGTGGTCCCCGCGCATGCGGGGGTGGTCCCCTGGGAGACCCGCGTGGTCCGTACCGAGCAGGGTGGTCCCCGCGCATGCGGGGGTGGTCCCCCGGGGTGCTGGTTCCCCGGCTCCTTAGCGGAGTGGTCCCCGCGCATGCGGGGGTGGTCCCTAGCCAACCCGACGAAGGGAAGGAACAGATGAGTGGTCCCCGCGCATGCGGGGGTGGTCCCTCACTGCGCGCAGCAGTGCGGATGCTCGCTGCGTGGTCCCCGCGCATGCGGGGGTGGTCCCCGGTACGCCGGCCCGAGGAACGGATAGGCGGCGTGGTCCCCGCGCATGCGGGGGTGGTCCTGCCCCGGTCTCCGCCCGCAGCCGTACGAAGAGGTGGTCCCCGCGCATGCGGGGGTGGTCCCCCAACCGGTCATCTCGACACGAAGGAACCTTTGTGGTCCCCGCGCATGCGGGGGTGGTCCCGCCGCCACGCCCCCGGGCACCCTCGTTGACGTGTGGTCCCCGCGCATGCGGGGGTGGTCCCCTGGGCGGCGGTCCGGAATTCCCCCTCCTCGAGTGGTCCCCGCGCATGCGGGGGTGGTCCCGGGGACGCTGACCGGGCCGTCACCGCAGTCCTGTGGTCCCCGCGCATGCGGGGGTGGTCCCCGGCCGGTTCGGCCTGGTTTGGTCTGGACAAGGTGGTCCCCGCGCATGCGGGGGTGGTCCCGCCTCGGCCTCCTTCACGACGTGGTGGAAGACGTGGTCCCCGCGCATGCGGGGGTGGTCCCGTCAGCCGACCCGAGCCCGGCTCCCGCATCGCCGTGGTCCCCGCGCATGCGGGGGTGGTCCCAACGCATAGCCGTGCCCGGCAATCCCGGCGAGGTGGTCCCCGCGCATGCGGGGGTGGTCCCATCTGCGGGAGCTCGCCGAGGACGTCGGCCTTGTGGTCCCCGCGCATGCGGGGGTGGTCCCGACCAGCGCGCCATTCAGACCCGTCTGAAGGTGTGGTCCCCGCGCATGCGGGGCTCGCAGCAGACTCGACCAGCTACCAGCTACCAGCTACCAGCTGCCCATTAAGCAGATCCACCCAACCGAGGACCTCTCTTTCCCTGCACTGCAAGAGAGTTACGACAGGAGCACGCTCCGCAGTGCTACCGTGACGCACGCCCTTCAGGGGCCGCCGGCCCCGAAGCTCAGGATCCGGCTAAGGGGCCGAGCCCGTCATACCTCCTGGTGGAGCGAGAAGGCCGAGCTTGGCCCGCCCCTACTGATCCCGACAGCTCGCCAACATCCGCTTGTGCGGATACGCCTTCCACCGCTCGCAGCCGCCCCATTCCGCCACGCACATCGCGAAGAGGGCTCAGCCATGTCCCATACGCCTACACGCGGAGCCACCTCCGGCGAGGCACCCTTCGCCCACCTCTCCCCAGCCGCCCGGACCGCCTGGGCCAAACACGATCGGCGAACCGACGGATGGATGCCACTGTGGCGACACATGGCCGACAGCGCCTCCGTAGCCGGCCAGTTATGGGATGAATGGGTTCCCGGCAACGTCAAGTCTCTTGTGGCCGAGTCACTCCCAGGTGGCAATGACGACGCACGTCGACTCGTCGTGTTCCTCGCTGCCGCTCACGATGCGGGCAAGGCCACCTGCGCCTTCGCCTGCCAAGTGGAATCCCTCGCCGACTGCATGCGAGCCGCCGGTCTCGACATGCTCTCCGCCAAGGAATACGGCACCGATCGACGAATGGCGCCCCACGGGTTAGCCGGTCAACTGCTGCTTCAGGAGTGGCTGTCCGAGCGCCACGGAATGAGCGCCCGGGCATCCGGGCAATTCGCCGTCGTGGCAGGCGGCCATCACGGAACTCCCCCCGAGCACCAGCAGATTCATGACCTTCAGCTCCGGCCCCGCCTGCTGCGGCACCCCGGCGCGAGCGAGGCAGTGTGGCGGCACGTCCAGTACGAGCTGATGGACGGATGCGCCGAACTCGCGCAGGTCGTCGGGCGGTTACCCGCTTGGCAATCAGTGCGACTCCCACAAACCGTCCAGGTACTGCTCACCGCCATCGTGATCCTCTCCGATTGGATAGCCAGCGCCCCCGAGCTGTTCCCCTACGACCCCGCCTCCTGGCAACCCTCCGGCTCAGTCGGTGAGGCTCGCCGGCTCAGGGCGGCATGGCAGGGTCTCGATCTGCCGGGACCGTGGTTACCCACGGAACCTGACCGGTCGGCCAAGGCACTGTTCGCAGAGCGTTTCGATCTGCCTGCCGGGGCTGAGGTCAGACCGGTCCAGGCCGAGGCCGTTCGAATGGCCCGGCTCATGCCCGCCTCCGGCCTGCTGATGATCGAGGCGCCCATGGGCGAGGGCAAAACCGAGGCCGCGTTTGCCGCGGCGGAGATCCTGGCCGCCCGAACAGGGGCAGGCGGATGCCTGGTGGCCCTCCCCACTCGCGCCACAGGCGACGCGATGTTCCCCCGTCTCCTGGACTGGCTGGGGCGCTTGCCCCTCGACGGCCCACGATCGGTCGTACTGGCGCATGCCAAGTCCGCGCTCAATGACCTCTGGGCAGGCATGATGCGCTCGGGCCACCGCGCAATCGCCGCCGTCGAGCTGGACCGCCCCGACCGGGTGGGCGAAGTGCGGGCCGCGCGCTCCGAGCCAGCCGGGCTGCACGCACATCAGTGGCTCCGCGGACGGAAGAAGTCGCTTCTGGCCTCCTTCGCCGTGGGAACCATCGACCAAGTTCTGTTCGCCGGGCTCAAGAGCCGGCATCTGGCGCTACGGCACCTGGCCGTTGCCGGCAAGGTCGTCATCATCGACGAGGTTCACGCGTACGACGCCTACATGAGCCGTTACCTTGACCGCGTACTGGAATGGCTCGCCGCCTACCGCGTGCCGGTCGTGCTGCTCTCGGCCACCCTCCCGGCGGCGCGTAGGCAGGCTCTGGCCGCTGCCTACTCAGGATCGGGCACGGCGCTCGATGTCCCCGACAACGCGTATCCCTTGATCACAGCCGTCGCGCCAGGCCTTCCGACTCGTACCACCGAGCCCGCAGCAGCCTCGGATCGCCGGACGGAGGTGTCATTGGAACGGCTGGACGACGACCTCGCGCTGCTCGCCGACCGGCTGCAGACAGAACTGAGCGGGGGCGGCTGCGCGTTGGTCGTCCGCAACACTGTGGATCGGGTGCTGGAAGCGGCCGACGCCTTGCGGGAGCGGTTCGGCGACGACGCGGTGACCGTCGCTCACTCCCGGTTCCTGGCCGCCGACCGGGCTGCCAACGACGTCAAGCTGCGGGAGCGCTTCGGCCCAGGTGGGGACCGACCAGCCGGTCCCCACGTAGTCGTGGCCAGCCAGGTCGTCGAGCAGTCACTCGATGTGGACTTCGACCTGCTCGTCACCGACCTGGCCCCTGTCGACCTCCTGCTCCAGCGTATGGGGCGTCTGCACCGACACCCTCGGACCCGACCCCGTCGGCTGTCCACAGCCCGTTGCCTGGTGACCGGGGTGAACTGGCAGGCGGAACCCCCTCTGCCCGCACGCGGCTCGCGCGCCATCTACCCGCCGTACACGCTGCTGCGGGCACTCGCTGTCCTGGGCCCCCATATGGACGGCGCGGCCCTCGTGCTCCCGGAGCACATCAGCCCGCTGGTTCAGGCCGCCTACGGGGAGGGCGACGTCGGGCCGGTGAGCTGGTCCGAGGAGATGAGCACGGCCCGCGCCGACCACCTGCGGCTCCTGGCAGAGAAACAGGAGAAGGCCGAGGCGTTCCTCCTCGCCCCGGTCCGCCGGGCGGGGCGGCCGGTGTATGGCTGGCTGGGTGCCAACGCAGGGGATGTGGACGACAGCCGTACGGGCCGCGCCCAGGTACGGGACGGTGAGGAAAGTCTGGAGGTGCTCGTAGTCCAGCGGCGGCGGGACGGCGGGCTGACCACTGTGCCGTGGCTCGGTGATGGTCGGGGTGGCCTGGAGCTGCCCACTGATTTCCCACCGTCCAGGCGCGCTGCAGAGGCCGTCGCGGCGAGTGCGATCACGTTGCCCTGGCAGTTCTCCAAACCGTGGGTGATCGACCGGACCATCGATGAGCTCGAGCGATTTGTGGTGCGGGCCTGGCAAGTGAAGGAATGCCCCTGGTTGGCAGGAGAGTTGATGCTCGTTCTCGATGAGGATTGTCAGACCCCTCTGGGAGGCTTCGTTCTCAGGTACAGCAGCGCCGACGGACTGCGGGTGTCGTCCGCCGACGCGTCCGCGCCCTCGCCTGCCGTATCCGAGGGCGGACTCGATCCAGGAGAGGACGACGACGTTGATCACGAGAAGGTGGCGGGCAGTCCCGCCTCTCACGGATCCTCCGCGCTTACGGTCCCCTGCCGCCGTGCCCCCGAGTCCGACGACCCGGAGGAGGTGAGCTCCTTGGCATCTCGGGACTTGTCAACGCCTCCACTGTCGTCCTCCTTCGACCTCACCACGTCCCCCTGGCTGCCGGTCCAGTGGCTCGACGGACGCACGGAGGAGCTGTCACTGCGGGACGTCTTCGCCCACGCACATGACGTGCGACGCCTGGTGGGGGATGTACCCACCCAAGAATTCGCGCTGCTCCGGCTACTGCTCGCGATTCTGTACGACGCCCTCGACGGTCCTGCGGAGCTGGAGGACTGGAGCGAGCTGTGGCAGTCCCGGGATCCATTCGGCGCCGTCCCCGGCTATCTCGACACCCACCGGCACCGCTTCGATCTGCTGCACCCGGACGACCCGTTCTTCCAAGTGGCCGACTTGTGCACGGAGAAGAACGAGGTCGCCTCGCTCAACCGGATCGTGGCCGACGTCCCGAACGGTGATCCCTTCTTCGCCATGCGCCACCCAGGTGTGGAACGGCTTACCTACGCCGAGGCGGCCCGGTGGCTGGTGCACACGCACGCCTACGACTCTTCCGGTATCAAGTCCGGCATGGCGGGTGACACCCGAGCCAAGGCGGGAAAGGTCTACCCACTGGGCGTGGGATCCGCCGGCAATCTGGGCGGAGTATTCGCCGAGGGTACGAACCTGCGCGAGACCCTGTTGCTGAATCTGATCCCACTCGCCGAGGGCATCGTGGACGGCGCGAGCGGTGAAGGAGCGGAAGACAGCGACCTGCCCGCCTGGAAGCGCCCTTCCCCCGGTCCCGGACAGATGGAGGAAGCCGGGCATACCCACCGGCCGACCGGTCTCCGTGACCTCTACACATGGCAGTCCCGGCGTGTTCGGCTGCATGCCGAGAACGGTGAGGTGACCGGTGTCGTCCTCGGCTACGGAGACCCTCTCGCCCTATCCGCGCCCTGGAAGCTGGAACCCATGTCGACCTGGCGGCGCAGCGCCGCCCAGGAGAAGAAACGGGGCCGGTCGCCCGTCTACATGCCGCAACAGCACGACCCGAGCCGGGCGGCCTGGCGGGGGCTGGCATCTCTTCTCCCTGCCAGGCGCTCCGCGACGGACGACTCAGGCAGTGGGGAAGCGCCCCGATCGCTCCCCTCAGGGGTCGTCAATTGGTACTCGATGCTTACCACTGAGGGAGAGCTCGATCCGCTCTCGCTGCTCCGGGTGCGGATCGTCGGAGCTGTGTACGGCACCCAGCAGTCCGTCGTGGACGAGATTGTGGATGACGCCGTCGTCTTTCCTGTCGTCCTGCTGCATCAGGAGCACCCCGCATACGGAGCCACCGCAGTCGACGCCATGACCGACGCGGAAAACGCTGTCCGCGCTCTCGGCCAGCTTGCAGGCAATCTGGCCCGGGCCACAGGGGCGGACCCCGCGCCGCCCACGGCGACCGCCCGGGATCTCGGGTTCGGAGAGCTCGACGGACCGTATCGGAAGTGGCTGACGGGCCTGGCCACACACTCCGACCTTGAGGCTGCCAGGCAGCAGTGGCAGACCCAGGTACGCCACCGCACCGTCCGGCTCAGCCGGGGGCTGCTCGACTCCGCGGGGCCGGCTGCGTCGGAGGGACGGGTTGTCGATGCCCCCGAAGGCAGCAGGCTCTGGATCAACGACGCCCGGGCAGACCTTTGGTTCCGGTGGCGGCTGAACCGGGTGCTGCCTCTGGCAGCCCGGGCATCGGAG
This sequence comes from Streptomyces sp. ISL-11, assembly GCF_018614525.1. Lineage (GTDB taxonomy): Bacteria > Actinomycetota > Actinomycetes > Streptomycetales > Streptomycetaceae > Streptomyces. The sequence continues at coordinate 35,370 of NZ_JAGGOL010000039.1, read as the reverse complement.
GGGCCAGGCCCCGCAGAACCGAGGACCAACGCGCCCGGTCCGGTTCCGCTTCCCGCCCAGGCCCCCGCCTCACTCACCACTCAAGAGCCCATCAGCCATGACGACGACCAGATGGGGGCCGCCGTATGACCACCACAACACAGCCATCCGGAGGCGGTGCAGCGGTCGGTCCGTCAGGCGCTCCGTCACACTCGCCCGGTGGCCACCGCCCCGAGCCGTCCCTTCCTGGACGGGCCACGGTGGCCTGTGTCAGCCGGCTTCAGACCATGTACCGCAAGGACGATCCGGCCGCCGTGGCGACTCTGGCGCGGCTACGGCGAGGCGTCGGGCAGCACCCGTACGATTCCCCCGGCACCTGGGGCATCGACGGTCTGGAAGAGCTGGCTCGCTTACGGGAAAGAGAGCAGTGGCTTGCCTCGTCGGGCACGAAAGGCAGCGAAGCGCCACCCAAGTTCTTTTCTGCCGAACAGCGGCGCAGGGACGAACGAAGGATGGATTCCGAGGAAGGAGCGGTCCACCTCGCGGTGACCCTCTGGGCCCTCCACCAGCAGTCCATCGGGGACGCAAATATGCACGACTTCGAATGGCCCCTGGGACGGGCGGTCCGGCGACTGGCCGAGGGGAAGGCCGGTACGGGGAACGCGGGCGCGGCGGAGGAGCAGGGTTCCCGGAAGACCGCGGCTCACCCCGACGACGGGCTGAGTGAGGCGTTGCGCAAACGCTTCGTATGCATCGGCACCGCGAATTCCTTCGACTCGTTGTCCATCCGGCTCCGCGAGATGGTTCTGTTGCTGCGCACCGCGCGGATCCCCCTCGACTACGGGCGCCTCGCCGGCCAGCTCTGCTCATGGCAGGACGAAAGGCGACGGAGCGAAGTGCGCCGGGCCTGGGGTCGCGAGTTCCATCTCGCCTTCGGAGACAGCGCACGGGCACGTGTCGCGGGGCAGGCGGCCCCCCGTACGGGCGCCCCGGAGGCAGCTTCTTCGCCTGGTGGCCAAGGCGGCGAGGACGTCGATCAAGGCGATGACGAAGGCGACTTCTACGGCTCCGGCGAATGAGTCTCCAGCTTCCGGCATGCCCCACGGGCTCTCTCCGAACCACTCCCTCACACTTCGGCACAGCAAGGAACGGAACTCCCAGTGACGCGAACCATCCTTGACATCCACATCCTTCAGACTGTCCCGCCGAGCAACTTGAACCGCGACGACACCGGCACCCCGAAGTCGGCCACATACGGTGGTGTACGGCGGGCGCGGGTCTCCAGCCAGGCATGGAAGCGCGCCACTCGGGAGGCCTTTCGGGAACTGCTGCCCGCCTCCGAACTGGGAGTACGGACAAAGAAGGTTGCCGAGGCATTGGCCGAGCGCATCATCAAGCTGGACGAGTCATTGACGACCTCCGCCGCGGTCGAGCTGGCAGCCGAAACCATGCGTGCCGCCATGGGCAGCAAAATCGAGGTACCCAAACGGAAGTCGAAGGGCGACCCGGAGCGCGAGGGCGCGCCTGAAAGCGAAGCGGCTCCCGAGGCCGCCTACTTGATGTTCCTGAGCAGAGGGCAACTCGATGTGCTGGCCGCTTTGGCCTTGGAGGGTAGCTCTGGCGGTGAGATCAAGGCGCTGAAGGATTTCCTTAAAATCAAGGAAAACAAGGTCAGAGCCCGACAGGCCGCTGACACCCGGCACTCGGTGGACATCGCGCTCTTCGGCCGTATGGTCGCCGACTCGCCCGACCTCAACGTGGAAGCGGCCACGCAGGTCGCGCACGCGATCAGTGTGCACATGTCGGAGATCGAGTCGGACTACTACACCGCTGTGGACGACCGGAACACCGACGCCGAGTCGGGAGCCGGAATGATCGGCTCGATCGATTTCAATTCCGCGACGCTGTACAGGTACGCCGCCGTGGACGTCGACGAGCTCCACAGAAACCTCGGTGCAGGAATGAATAAGGACCAGTCGCCGACGACGCCCGCGCAGAAGGCGGTGGGCGCTTTCCTCGAAGGTTTCATCACGTCACTGCCGACCGGGAAGATCAACTCGTTCGGCAACCACACGCTGCCGGCCGCCGTGATCGTGAAACTCCGCTCGCGGCGTCCGATCAGCTTTGTCGGCGCCTTCGAGGAGCCGGTGGCAGCGGGCGAGGCAGGCGGCTTCATGCGGAGGAGTTGCGAGCGTCTGGCCAGGTACGTACCCGATCTGGAGAGGCAGTACGGCGTGACGACCGGCGAGCAGAGCTGGGTCGTGCGCGTCGGCGAGGAGACGAAGTCGCTTGAGGAACTGGGCGCCGAGGTGACACTGGCGGAGCTGGTCAAGGACGTGGCGGCCGCCGTCGCCGAGCGGCTGGGGTCCGGCACATGAGCGTGCTCCTGCTACGGCTCGCGGGGCCCCTGCAGTCCTGGGGGTCCGCCGCCCGCTTCGCCCGCCGCAGTACGGAGAACGCGCCGACGAAGAGTGGTGTGATCGGCCTGCTCGCCGCCGCTCTGGGCCGTGGCCGGGAGGCGGACCTCTCGGATCTGGCGGTGCTGAGATTCGGCGTACGGATCGATCAGCCTGGATCGCGACTGCGGGACTTCCAGACCGCGCATCACGCCGACTCGGGGAAGGCCATGCCGCTTTCGGAGCGCTTCTACCTCGCAGACGCGGTGTTCGTCGCGGGTGTGGAGGGCCATGTCCGGCTGCTCCAAGAGTTATATGAGGCGCTGCTCGAACCTCGCTTCCTGCCGTATCTCGGCCGCCGCTCCTGTCCGCCCTCACAGCCGATCACGATGGGGCCACCTCAGGAGGCGTCTTTGGAGGATGCCCTTCGAGACGCGGAATGGCAGGCGTCCGAGTACGCCAGGAGGCGGACCCGCCGGGCCGGGGACGTAGATGCTGCGGCAGCGGCGGAGGCACTGGACCTGTTGATCGACTGCCCACCCCAGGAAGTCCCCGACTTCTCCCTCCGGGACGCACCGCTCACTTTCGACCCACGTCACCGCCAGTACGCGCTGCGTGGTGTCCGCAGCGGACAGACCACGGCTTCGCGCCGTCGTCCGGCACCACCGGCCCACGATCCGACCACCGTATTCACGGATTCCGTGCCGCTTGGTACGGGATCCGCCACCGCCCCTGCACCGCCGGTGGACTGGCACCCGAGGTCCAGCTGATGTACCTGACCCGCTTCCGCATCAACACCGCTCGCTCCGAGGCCCGCCGGCTGCTCGGCTCACCTCATCTGATGCACGGCGCTGTGAACATGTCGTTCCCGGAGCCTCCGCCCCGGGATGGCCACGGTCCCCGGGTCCTGTGGCGCGTCGATAGTGATCGTCCGGCCGACATGAAGCTGTTCATCGTCAGCCCTGCTCGGCCGGACCTCACTCACCTGGTCGAGCAGGCCGGCTGGCCCACTCTGGAGGCGCCCGGCTGGACGACTTTTGCCTACAGCGAGTTCCTCGACGCCCTGGCGGCAGGGGACACCTGGGGATTCCGCCTCACGGCGAACCCGGTGCACAACATCAGCAAACCGACGGACAAACCGGGGGCCCCCACGAGACGAGCCGCGCATCGGACGCCCCGCCACCAACTGCGGTGGTTGCTGGACCGGCAGGAGAAGGCGGGGTTCGCCGTGGTGCAGAAGCCCTCGGAGCGTCGGTTGACCGAATTCGGCGACGAACACGAGTTGGTCTTGCGGGACCAGCTACCTCTCCAGTTCCGTCGACCTCCGGCAGCCCAGTCCAAGCAAGACGTCCGGTTCACGCGGGTCACCTTCGACGGCAGGCTGCGGATTACCGACCCCGTCGTCTTCCGCCGAACCCTCACTCACGGCTTGGGCAAGGCGAAGGCGTATGGCTGCGGCTTGATGACGCTCGCACCAGTGGGTGGATGATGAGCACCGTCAGCCGCCGGGGCGGGTCCTCGCCCGAGCTCGCCCGAGTCGGGGACCGGATTTCCTTCATCTACCTCGAACGGTGCACCGTACACCGCGACGACAACGCGATCACCGCGACGGATGCGGACGGGGTGACCCACATCCCGTCCGCCACCATCGGCACGCTGCTCCTCGGACCAGGCACCCGCGTGACGCAACAGGCCATGGCGGTCCTCGGGGAGAGTGGAGCGGGAGTGGCGTGGGTGGGTGAGCACGGAGTGCGTTTCTACGCCGGCGGACGGGCTCTGACCCGCTCCTCCGGATTGGCCGAAGCACAGGCGACAGCCTGGGCAAACCGGCGCACCCGGCTGGAGGTCGCCCGAGCCATGTACCGTCTGCGCTTTCCCGACGAGGATCCTGCCGGGCGCACCCGCCAAGAGCTCCTGTCCATGGAAGGCCACCGCATCAAGGACTGTTACCGCCGTGAATCGACCCGGACTGGGGTCGCCTGGCGGCGCCGCGAATACCATCGCGACGACTTCTCGGCCGGGGACGCCCCGAACCAGGCCGTTACGGCGGCCGCACAGTGCATGTACGGCATCGTGCATGCGGTCGTCTCGGCACTCGGCTGTTCCCCGGCGCTGGGCTTCGTCCACTCCGGGCACGAGCGGTCCTTTGTCCTGGACGTAGCAGACCTGTACAAGGCCGACGTGGGCATCCCAGCAGCGTTTGACGCGGCAGCCGATGGTTCGGAAGAGGTGGCGTCCCGCACCCGCAGGGCTTTGCGGGACCGCATCACCGAGACCGGCCTGCTGGACCGCTGCGTTCGGGATATCAAGAGTCTGCTCGACTACGAGGAGCCCCATGACACCGTGGCCGGCGAGGATCGCATGACTTTGCAGTCGGACAGCGATATCCGTGTCGAGGGCGGCCGCAACTACGGGGATGTGCCGATCTGGTGACCGTCATCGTCCTTGCCAACTGTCCGGCGGGGCTGCGCGGTTTCCTCACCCGTTGGCTCCTGGAAATCTCCCCGGGCGTCTTCCTGGGCGCTCCGTCGACCCGCGTACGGGAGATCCTGTGGGATGAGGTCCGCCAGTACTCGGGCAAGGGGCGCGCCTTGCTCGTCCACCAGACCGACAACGAACAAGGCTTCACGTTCCACACACACGACCACGCCTGGCACCCCACTGACCACAAAGGCCTGACCCTGATTCACCGCCCGACACCCGGCCCTGCCCAGCCGACCTCAACAGAAAGGGGCTGGAGCAAGGCGTCAAAGCGCCGGCGGTTCGGGGGGCGGTAGTGGATGGGTGGCCAATGGGCGCCCACATCAACCCAGAGGGCAGGAATGGCGGTAATGTCGGAATCAGTGGTAGTGAGTAAAAACTGGCATCTGGCGAGGTAGAGCAGCAGGTCAGCTGCTGTGGTCCCCGCGCATGCGGGGGTGGTCCCCCCGCGCTCTCGCCGGAGAGGTCCCGCTTGGTGTGGTCCCCGCGCATGCGGGGGTGGTCCCGAGCCGCCGCGCGGAAGGACTTCTATGTCGAAGTGGTCCCCGCGCATGCGGGGGTGGTCCCCCGGGGGCGGCACCCTCGTGACCGCATGTTGTGTGGTCCCCGCGCATGCGGGGGTGGTCCCGTCATCCGCACCGCCCGCACCTACGGCCGTGAGTGGTCCCCGCGCATGCGGGGGTGGTCCCCCGGGCTCGGGCTCGGGCTCCGGCTCGGGGTGGTGGTCCCCGCGCATGCGGGGGTGGTCCCTCCCAGTACCGCTGGTACGCCAGGACAGTGCCGTGGTCCCCGCGCATGCGGGGGTGGTCCCATCCGGCTCTCCGACACGGTCACCTGCTGCTCGTGGTCCCCGCGCATGCGGGGGTGGTCCCGACGTCATCGTCGAACTGCACTGACCACCGGGGTGGTCCCCGCGCATGCGGGGGTGGTCCCGCCATCTCCACCCCTCCCTCAGGCCAGGGCCTGTGGTCCCCGCGCATGCGGGGGTGGTCCCGGGTACGGGGCAGGCACTACACCCACCCCCACGTGGTCCCCGCGCATGCGGGGGTGGTCCCGGCGCTGGATGGATACGTGACTGACTGCCTGAGTGGTCCCCGCGCATGCGGGGGTGGTCCTTCGATCTTGGCGGCCACCGTGTTGCTGCGTGAGTGGTCCCCGCGCATGCGGGGTGGTCCCCTCCAGGTGCCCACGCTGGTGACTCAACGGCGGTGGTCCCCGTGCATGCGGGGGTGGTCCCCGGTCGACCGTCGAGCCCCAACTTGCTCATGTGTGGTCCCCGCGCATGCGGGGGTGGTCCCCTTGCCTCACGAGGCTGCGCAGTAGATCCAGGGTGGTCCCCGCGCATGCGGGGGTGGTCCCTCGAAGGCGTCCGCCCGCGTCGCCCCGAAGGAGTGGTCCCCGCGCATGCGGGGGTGGTCCCAACCACGCCCCGATGTGCACCACCCCTCGATAGTGGTCCCCGCGCATGCGGGGGTAGTCCCTTGGCGGTCTCGTCCGCGGTGAGCACGGCCTCGTGGTCCCCGCGCATGCGGGGGTGGTCCCCCGCGTGGTCCGTACCGAGGAGGTCGTCGACGGTGGTCCCCGCGCATGCGGGGGTGGTCGCATCTTGGCGATGTTTTCCCACACGATCACGTCGCCGCCCCTCGCATGCGAGCGTGATCCGTAGGCGGCAAGTTCGGCCTCAGCACTCCTGCCTCTACTCTTGGGGCCGCCAGGTTGCGAATGATCAGCGGTGACGGACGGAGCACGCGGTGACGACGGGGGAAGCGAACGGCGACGAGCTGATAGGCAGGGTGCTCGGGGGGCGTTACCGGGTGACCGCGATGATCGGGCGCGGCGGCATGGGAGTGGTCGCCCGGGCGGTGGACGAGCTGCTGAACCGCGAGGTCGCCGTCAAGGTCCTGCGGGCCTTCACCGACGCCTCCGCACCCGAACTGCTCGATCTGCGGACCCGGATGCAGCGGGAGGCGCAGGCCGCCGCCCGCATCCGGCACACCGGCGTGGTCACCGTGCACGACGTGACCGAGGAGCAGGGCCTGCCGGTCATCGTCATGGAACTCGTCGACGGGCCCTCGCTCGACGACGTGCTGGAGGAACGCGGCGCGCTGGAGCCGCACGAGGCCGCCGCGATCGGCGCCAAGTTGATGGACGCGCTCGACGCCGCGCACCGGGTCGGCGTACTGCACCGGGACGTCAAGCCGGCGAACGTGCTGCTGGAGCACGGCGAGCGAAGCGAGATGGGGGTCCCCCCGGCCGGAGGCTGGGGGAGGGTCGTCCTCACCGATTTCGGCATCGCCAGCATGGAAGCCTCCGGCGACGAGGCCATGACCAAGCTGACCCAGAGCGGTCAACTCGTCGGCTCCCTCGACTATCTGCCGCCGGAGCGCGCGCAAGGCAGGGAGCCCGGCCCCGCGTCGGACATCTGGTCGCTCGGCATGACGCTGTACGCGGCGGTGGAAGGCACGTCACCGTTCCGCCGCACGTCCGTGTGGTCCACCTTGTCGGCGATCGTCACCGAACCCCTGCCGGAGCCCCGGCGAGCGGGACCGCTCACGCCGGTGCTGCGGGCACTGATGGCGAAGGAGCCGGAGCACCGGCCGACCGCCGACCAGGCGCGCGCGATGCTGGAGCAGGTGGCCGCGGGCGGGGTGCCGGACTCCGCGCCGCCGGCCCAGGCCCCCGTCGCGCCGACACCGACGGAGGCCGTCGCCCCGGCGCCGCCGCCCGGGTTCGGTGCCGCGCCGCCGTTCCACCAGCCTTCCCCGCAGCCTCCGCACACCGGCTACCCGCCGCCCGGCCCGCCGTACCCGCCCGTGCAGTCCGGCGCACCGGTCACGGGCCCCGCTCCCGGTGCCGGCAGTGCCGCGGACGGCCGCGGACGGCGCCGCAGCCGCGCCCTCATCGCGGCGGCGGCCGCCCTCGTCGTGCTCGTCGGCGGCGGTGTCACGTACGCCTTGACCGGCACGGACGGCGGCACGGGCGGTGACGAGGCACAGGCGGCGACGCCCGGCGTCAGCTCCCCGGCGGAAGGCGGTCAGCCGGGCGAGGGCGGAACGGCCCCCGGCGGGAACTCCCCCGGCGGCTCGCCTTCCATGAGCTCCTCCGGGAAGCCGTCGGGCGCGCCCTCGGCCTCTTCGACGGCCAAACCGAGCACCACGGCGGGCCCGTCCGGTTCTCCGTCGGCCAAGCCCACGGTGCCCACGACCTGCAGCGGCTGGAACCACCACGACCCGAAGCCCGGCACGTACGGTTACCTGACCGGTGCCCAGCACATACTGAACGGGCCCTACAAAGTCTGCGGCGCCGTGGCCGCGGCCAAGTCCGGCGCGAAGCTCTGGTTCCACTGCTCCATCGAGAACTCCTACGGCCACAAGTGGATTTACGTCCGCATCGACGGGACGAAGAGCGTGGGCTGGATGTCCGCCGACAACATCATCCGCCAGACCGGCCAGCCGGTCCGCTGCTAGCGAATGGGCCTGATCGGCGAGCTCCCTGGACAGCCCCACGTGTCGTCCCGGGCGGTCGGATCGGTGAGCGTCTTCCCGCGCGCTCACGCGCTCACGCGCTCACGGCCGGAGCGTGAGCGTGCCCGTGCCGTCCGGTTCGGCGTCGACGTGGGAGTGAAAGCCGCGGCCGATCCTGTTGAGGACGTTCCGCAGCCACTGCGCGTCCTCGTACGAGGCGTGGCGCAGCCGCATCCGCCGGGCCTGGAAGGGGACGATCCGTACGTCGGCGAGCCTGCCGGTGTCCGGTTCCAGGGAGACGAGGTAGAGCGGCCGCAGGTCGTCCCGGTACTGCTCGAAGCCGGTGATGCCCTCGTAGTCGTCGATGAAGTCGCCGCACCCGTGGAGGACGAGCTTGCCCCGGTACACCTCCAGGGGGCGGGGGTGGTGCGAGGAGTGCCCGTGGACGACGTCCGCGCCGCCGTCGATCAGGGCGTGCCCGAAGGCGACCTGGTCACGGGCCACGTCATAGCCCCAGTTGGAACCCCAGTGGACCGAGGCCACCAGGAGATCACCGGCGCGTTTCAGCTGTCGCAGCCGGCCGGTCGCGGCGGCCGCGGCGGCGGCCGACGGCCTGGGCACGTAGGCGACCCCGCTCCGGTTCTCGGTGGCGGCCCAGGTGTGCGGGACGCCGCTGGTCGACATACCGAAGGAGAGGACGAGGAGCCGGTGGCCCGCGTCGATGGGGACGATCGCGGGCCGCCACGCCGTGTCGGCGTCGCGGCCCGCTCCTGCTGTCCTCAGGCCCCCGCCCGCCAGGGTGTCGAGCGTCTCTTCGAGCCCGCGGTGGCCGAAGTCCAGGACGTGGTTGTTGGCCAGGACGCAGACGTCGGGGCGGGCGGTGGCGAGGCAGGGGAGGTTGGCGGGGTTCATCCGGTAGTGGACTTCCTTGCCGGGGGCGAACTCGTCGTTCCGCGTGACGCCCGTCTCCAGATTGATCACCCGGGCGGTGGGCGCGGCGGCGTCGAGCACCTGGAGGGCGTCGCCCCAGGGCCAGGAGAAGTCGACCGGGCGGGGGATCGGGCCGTGCGCCGCCTCGGCCAGCTCGACGTAGGCCCGGGCGTCCCGTACGTATCGCTCGCGCAGTGCCGGATCACCCGGGTGCGCGAGGATCTGGTCGACGCCGCGGCCGAGCATGACGTCACCGCAGAGGAAGACGGTGACCAGGTCACTGTCCATTCCTCCAGGTTAGGCGCGGAGGGCGCGCACGTGCCCCCGCCGATGCGGAGCTCTCCCGGTCGATAACGAAGCTGCGCATCCGGCTACTCCCCGTTGCGGGTGACGGGCAGACTGTGCACACCGGAATGTTCCTGCCGGTGCAACGGGGGCTCTTTACGCCACACCTGCCGCCCTGGGGGCACAGATCTGTTGACGGCCCCCGGGCGGCTTCGCCCCAACCCCTTACCCGAGCGGTTTGCGCAGCATGATCATGAAGAAGCGGGTCTTGCGGGCGGTGATCTCGCGGGCGGCAGGGAGGCCCGCGAAGAACGTGTCGGTGAACTCCGTGCCGAAGCGCTCGGCGAATTCCTCGCGGCGGTCGTGGAAGACCAGTGCCATCACGTTCATGGTCATCGCGAGGTTCGCCGAGAGGTCCTTCATCTCCAGGACCTCGAAGCCGCTGTCGGAGACCAGCTGGAAGAACTCCGGTACGCGCGGCGGGAGGTTGGACGCCAGCATGCCCTGGAAGACGGCGGTGTCCTCCTCGGTCAGCTCGGCGGTCAGCACCGACTCCAGGACCATGAGGTCACCGCCGGGGCGCAGCACCCGCCACGCCTCCTGGAGCGCCTTGGCGCGGTCCATGTGACAGATGCTCTCCACGGCCCAGGCGCAGTCGAACGACGCGTCCCCGTACGGCATCCGCATGGCGTCGGCGTGCTCGAAGGTGAGGCGGCCGGCCAGGCCGTGGTCGGTGGCGAGCTGGTTGGCGCGGGCGATCTGTTCCTTGCTGATGGAGATGCCGGTGACCGCCACGTCCCGCTGCTGGGCGAGGCGGAGGGCCGAGCGGCCGGTGCCGCAGCCGATGTCGAGGACGTGCCGGCCGGGCTCGGGATCCAGGGTCTCGATGAGGTAGTCGGTGTAGCGGTCCTGGGCGCGCGAGGACAGGTCGACCAGGTCCATGCTCGTGGGGTGTGGCTCGTCCGGCGGGAACCACAGGCCGCAGTGGACGCTCTCGCCGAGGGTCTCGTGGTAGATGTCGCCGAACTCGTCGTACCAGTCACCCACTTCACCGGCGGTGACCTTCAATTCGGGCGTGGGTGCGGATCGCGTGGCTCCCGGCACTGATTCCTGCGGCACGCTGTGCTCCTTCCAGGGCTTCCCGTACGGAGGTGCGCGGCGGGCGCGATCACCGCCCGCCGCGCAGCAGCCTTCAGCAGCCCCGCGGCCGACGGCAAGGCCGCCTGCCCCGGCCCGCGCGCGCCGACGGATCTTTCAGGCCACGGGCCGGCGTGGAGCGTGCGCCTCGACGATCGCGGCGGGGAGGTACTCCGAGCGGACCGGTACGGGCAGGCCCAGCGCGCGGGCACGGCAGGCCAGGGCGAGGACGTCGAGGCCGATCAGCGCGTCCACGCCGTCCGCGCGGTCGCCGACGCTGTAGTGGTCGCGGTGTTCCTCCAGCGCGTCGGCGAGCGCGAGCGCGAAGCCCTCGGCGTCACCGGCGACGAGCTGCGAGAGCAGCACGGCGGGCGGGCACAGGAAGTCACCGCCCCGGCCGAGCAGGCGCGTACGGGCGGCGAGGGCGCGGTCGGTGGCCGGGCGGGCGTCGGCGCCGCGCAGGTGATCGTGGAGGGCCGCGCGGTAGGTCGTCGTGACGCCCGTCCGGTCCTCTCCGGCGAAGGTGGCGGGGTCCACGGCGAGCAGGTGGTCCAGCGCGTCGCGCGCGCCGGCCGCCAGGGCAGCCTCCACGGCCGTGGTCCACTCCGCGGCACGGGCGTCCCGCTGCGGGCCGACGTGCGGCAGTGACAGCGCGACGCCTCCGACGACCACGTCGACGGAGTCCTCGGCCGACGTGGCGGTGGTGGTACGGAAGGCCGCGGCGCCGAGCTCGGCCGCCAGGGTGAGGGCCTCGCGCTGCCGCGGATCGGAGCCGTCCGGGTCGAAGTACGAGCGCCCCTGGAAGCGGAGGGTCTCGTACCGCATCGTGCTCGGCAGCATGCGGGTGGCCAGGTGGAGGTCGGCCTCCGGGTCCGCGAGCTCCGCCAGTTGCTTGGCCGCGATGCGGTCGAAGACCACTTCCTCCGACGGCGGGGTCCAGCCGGCGGGCGGCCGGGCGATGGTCAAGGAGCGGCCGGCCGTCAGCTCGGCGAGGGCGGCGGGGTTCTTGTCCTGGCCGTAGGGGCCGACGCGGGGGCCGGCGGTGCGGCGGCCCGTGACGAGCGTTTCGGGCAGGTAGGCCGACTCGATGCCCGGCTCCCAGCCTTCGCGCCGGGTCGCGAGGGCGGCCAGGGCGATCGCGTCGAGGGGCAGCAGGCTGCGCGGGCTCGCTGTCGGACCGGAGTTGACCTCGCGATGCCGGTCCAGCATCCGGATCAGCCCGTCGCGGAACGCGTCCCGGTCACCGGTGAGGAGGGCCCGTACGGTCGACAGTTCCGCGGTGCGCCATGCGTCGGTGCGTGTGTCTGTGCCTGTGTCTGTGCTCGTGCCTGTGCTCGTGCCTGTGTCTGTGCCCGTCGCTTCCGCGATGAGCGCGTCGAGGCGGGCGGCGGCCTCGGCACGGTTGATCGGCTCGTCGCCGTACCGGTCGTCCTCGTCGTAGTCGTAGCCGCGTACGTACGCGAGCAGCCCGTACGCCAGGCCCGAGGCCGCTCGCTTCCACAGCGGTGCGCCGACGTCCGTGCGCAGGGCCTGCGCGGTCTCGCCGAAGGTCACGGCCTCGGCGTCGTACCGGTCGCAGATGATCGCGAGGTGCAGCGCGCGGAGCCAGTCGGAGGCGCCGAGATCCTGCCGCGGATCGTCGGCGGGTCCGTACGTCAGGCCGAAGTTGACGTAGTCGATGAAGACGTGCACCGACTCCCACTGGTACACGTCGAGAGCGACGACGCCCCGCGCCGCGTCGGCGGCGGCCCGCAGGGCCTCGTGGGCCTCCTTGCTCGGGAGGTCGGGCGCGGCCAGGGACAGCGCGCCGACGTAGTCCAGGAATTCGTCGGCGATCATCTCCCAGCCGAAGGCGTCGCGGCCCTCGCTGTGCTGCATCAGGTCGACCTGGCGGCCGATGCGCGAGGCGAAGTCGTCGACGGCCGCGGTGACCCGCGCGTCGGCCACGGTGTGGCGGGCTATGTGGGTGGTCTGCGTCTGCAAGGTGTGCTCACTCGTCTCGCTGGGCTCGCTGGGCTCGCTGGGCTCGCGCGTTCTACTCGTCCTCGAAGGGTTCGGACGGGTTTCCGTCCGACGGTGGTTCCTCGAAGGGCGCTTCCTCGATGAGCCGTTCCGCGATGTCGTCGGCCCAGTGCTGTGCCCAGCGGCGGAGTTCGGCCCGCTCGGCGCGGTCGAGCCCGTAGGCGGCGAGTGCCCTGTCATCGAGCCACTCGGCCGCCGTCAGCCGCGCCTGGAGGTCGGAGAGGTCGAGCACGCCGTCGCGCGCGTGGCGGCGGCCGAGCTCCTCCAGCTCGGTGTGCGACCAGCGGGTGGAGGCGGCCCGGACGTCGACGAGGTGCCGGGCGAGCCCGAGGTCCGCGAGGGCGCGCACCTCCAGGCCGACGACGTCCTCGACGGCGGGTACGAGCCCGTACGCGCTGTCCGCCGGGGGCCGCCACAGGGTCTCCTTGCGGAGGTCGACGGTGTGGCTCTCCCGGGAGCCGGGGTCGGTCACGGTGAGCCGTGCCGCGAGCGGATCGACCGGGCCCGGTTCGACGCGCCAGCCACGCTCCTCCAGGCCGGTGCGGAGGGCGGTCGCGAGGTCCGGCATGGGGGTGGGGGTGTCGGTGACGAATTCGAGGCCGGTGAGGCGCGGGTCGGCAGCTTCCGGGGCGGTGGTCGCCGGGCGGGCGGCGTCGGGGTAAGCGGCGTCGGCGTAGGCGGCGTCGGCGTAGGCGGCGTCGGCGTAGGCGGCGTCGGCGTAGGCGGCGTCGGCGTAGGCGGCTCCTGGATGGGCGGCCTCCGCGTCGGCGGCAGGGCCGTGGCCGACCAGCCCGTGGGCGCGTACGGCATAGGCGCCGGCGAGCAGGAGCGGGTACGGCGCACCGATGGCGAGCACGTCGGGCAGCAGCCGTCGATGCGGCCCTTCCGGGAGGGGCGCGGGCATGTCGGGCAGCATGATCGCGATTATGGCCGAAGCGGGCTCTTTGTCGCGGACGCTCGCCAGCTCCTGCCGCGTCGCGGGTGTCGGCCTCCGGGGTGTGCGAGGGCTCATCCCTGCTGCTGCGGAGGCTGGGCCTGCTCCTGCGGAGACTCGCCTCTGCTCCTGCGGGCGCGGCCCTGCTCCTGCGGAGGCTCGTTCCTGCTCCTGCGGAAGCCGGCCCTACTCCTGCGCAGGCTCGCCCTACTCCTGCGGAGGCTCGCCCTCGATGAGCTCGGTGACCCGCAGGAGCTCCGGCCGGATCTCCTCGGCCTCCGCCGCGTCGGTCGCGGCCAGGCGCCGCCACGCGGCATGGGCGTTGCGCAGTGTGCGCCGGGTCTCCGCGAGGGGCGCCCGCGCGGTGTCACGGCGCTCGGCCGTCCGCAGGTGGAGCCGGGTGGCCGCCGCCCAGTCGTCCTGAAGCAGCAGCGACAGCCAGGCGCGGGTGCCGAGGGCGCCGATGGTGTGCGGGTGCAGCGGCCCGTACTCCCTGTCGACGGCCGCCTCCAGCTCCTTCGCGGCGACCCCGGCGGCGGCGAGATCCCCGGCCAGCTCGGCGGCGACGATGCGGGCGAAGCGGGGGGCGTGGTGCGCGGGCAGGGCGGACTGCCAGCCGGCGGGAGGTTGGGGGGCGGGGGCGGGCTGTGGCGGTACGGGGGGCTGTGCGGGAGCGGCGGCGCGTACGGGCGTGGGGGCGGGAGCCGGGGTGGGAGCGGGCCGTACCGGCTCGGCCACCGGGGCCGGCGCAGGTCGTACCGGCGCAGGCAGCGGCACGGGGTGCGGCGCCGACAGCGGCGTCACCGCCCCGTCGTGGTCGACGATCAGCGGCCAGACGGTCCCGTCCGGCTCCTTGGCGTTGATGCGTATGGGATGGCCGCGCAGGGCCGCCCGGACGCGTATGTCCGCCAGCGCCGACGTCCGCGCGTCCTGGCCGGGCAGCGGTTCGACCGGCTCGCCCTCGATCGTCGCTTGCCCCGCTGTGCTGATCACGATGGTGTAGACGGGTGTCAGGGGGACCGAGTCGAGGTCCGTCACAACAGGCATGGTCAATCCTTACTTACTGCCGCTGCCAGCAGGCCGACGGGGCCACGGCAGGCACATGCCGTGGCCCCGGGGTAATGATGACCCGGATCACCCGCCCTTGGGGTAGTAGGGGGGCGACCAGCCCAGATACTCCGCGCCCCACTTGGACTCGATGTCGGTCGCGGGCACGATCGATATCTCGCCGGGAGTCACGATGTCGTTGGACGCGACCTTGCCGTCGCCGACGTAGATGGCGACGTGACCGGCCCGGTGGTGGGTGTCCCAGAACATGAGCGCGCCCGGGGGCGGGTTGCGGTCACCATCGTGACGCATCTCCTTCGGCATCACGTCCTTGTAGTGGTCGATGGCGTACGGGGTACCGGAGGAGTTCCAGCCGTAGGCGATCGACGTGAAGGCCAGGCACTTCTGGTACCAGTCCGCGCGGTGGCTGTCGGCCTCGGCCTTCGCCCACTTGATCGCGTCTTCCGTCGAGCGGCGGTTCTTGACCTTGTCGGGCCAGTTCGCCTTGCCGTCGTGGAAGGGCTCACCGGGCTTGCCGGGGTTGTTGCTGCCCGACGTGTTGCAACCTTCCGGCTTCTTCTTGTCGGGGTTCTCGCCGTCCTTGTTGCCGCCGTTCGAGCCGCCGTTGGTGCCGCCCTTCCTGCCCGGCTGGTCGGGGTGGTTCTCCCCCGAGCGCTCAAGGTCGATGCCCGCTTCCTTGGCGATGCTCCGCGCCTGGGCCTCCTTGGGCCCGTAGGCGTCGGGAAAGCCGGAGCGCTGTACCTTCTGGGCGGCGTCGTTGAGCGACATGCTTTCCCAGGCGACGTCTTCCAGCCCCGGCGGGTCGCCGCTGTCGCCGCCGAAGAGGAACATGTGCGCCGCGTACTTCGGGTCCGTGATCTGTTCCCTGGTGCCCCACCCGGAGGTCGGGCGCTGCTGGAAGATGCCGAGCGAGTCCCTGTCGCCGTAGTTGATGTTCGACAGCTGCGACTCCGCGAGCCCCGTCATCAGGGCGATGAGCGTCGCCTTCCCCGGCAGCTTGCCGTCCTTGGCCACCCCATCGATGATCTTCGCGTTCTCGATCTGCTCCTCGCGCAGCTTCTTGCTCGCGCCGCCCGTGGTGTCGCCGGTCTGCCCGTTACCGGAAGGACCGTCGTTCCCGGGTGAGCCGGGCTTGGAGCAGCCGGCGGCGACGGCCGAAGGGCCGCCGCCGATTCCGGCCAGCATTCCCACGATCATCAGGAGCCCCATGAGTATGCCCATGGCGGGTATCCCGACCTTGAACGCGAGTCCCCGGCGCAGCCCACCCGAGGCCAGGGCGAGGGCCTGACGTGCAACCACTCGCTCAGACCCCCAGGACCCGGCCCACGCGCCAGCCGTCGGAGGTGAGCATGACCTCCGTCAGGTACACACGCGTCTCGTTGTACTTCCGGTAGCCCTGGACCGTGATGTCGACGCTGGTCTTGCGCCAGACACGCGTCTCCGTGTCGGCCTGCTTCCGTACGCGGTCGTCGTCGGCGGGGCCGACCGTCACCTCGTCCACCTTCGAGATGCCGCCGTTGGAGACGAGCTCGCCCCACGCCTTGTCGTCGAAGTGCTTCAGGTTGGCCACCAGTGAGTCGGTCATCCACGGGGCCGCACGCTCGACGGAGGCGATGTGCGTCTTGTCCAGCACGGGATTGCGTGTGAGGTAGGCACGGGCCCAGCCCTCCGACGCCTTCTCCGGCTTGCTGCGATCGGCCTTCACCGACGGCGAGGGCTCCGGAGCCCGGGGGGCCGTGGTCGCGGGCCGGGGGGCGTCGTCCTCTGCGTCCAGGGTCCGGGCGCTGTCCCCCGCGTGTCCCACCGTCGACGGTGCCCCTGTGCGGTCCGGCCACCAGTGCGTGGCGGCAGCGCCGATGGCGAGGATGGCGACGATCACCAGGATCGCTCCGCCCGGCGTGATGGGCTCACGTCTGCGTTCCTCGGCCAGGCGGCGCTTGACCTCCTCGCGCTGCTCCTGCCGGTACGCCTTGCGGGCGCGCCGGCGCACACGGCGCTTGCCGGCGTTCTCGATCTCCTCGGGGTAGTCGTACTCCGCGTTGAGCAGTTCCCGCCACTCGGAGGCCGGACGCTGGCCCTGTTTCTTGCTCACCTGTCCTCCTTCTTACCGGCGGCCGACGGGCGCGGGAGGCCGCGTGGGAGTACGTCTCCTCGGACGGTTGGCCGCCCGATTGGCCGCGGACGCGGAAGCGCTGCCGGCAGCTGCCCTGCGGGCCTCCGCCACGCGTCGCTGCGCTCCTCCGCTGCCCGGCGTCGGGGCACTCCGGAACCCTCGGTCGCCGCCTCTGCCCTGGCCTGATGCCGACGGCTTGCGCGCGGCGGCCTGGGCCGACCCTGACGCGCCGCGGCCTGCCTGGGCGGATCCGCTCTGGCCACCGGGGTGGCCGTTGCGCCGTGCTGCCTGGACCTGAGCACCTGCCGAGCGCACATCGCTCGCCCGGCTCGTCCGGCTGACCGACAAAGGCGCAGAGCTGCCCGTCTTCTCGGCGCGCCGGGCCGCGGTGACCTCGCTGGACGTGCTGGGCCCGCCTTCCTTGCCCATGGCGTAGTTCTGGCGCTTCGTGGAGCCCTTGGCCACGCCGGCGGCGTCCATGTGGGCGTGCCGCTCGCTGAACTGCTTGACCGCGGCAGCGGTCCTGAACGGCCGGCTGATCCGCTCCTGGGCCGCCTCCTTTGCCGCTCCCACAGCTCTGCCGCCGAGTTCCTTGCCCTTGCGGGCGACCGGAGACCCCGCCTTTCTGCCCGACCACAGGGCGGCCCTTCCGGCCCCCCGTGCGGCAAGGGCGCCGGCCCCCTGCGCAAGCCGCATGGCGCCGGCGTTGAAGGACGAGTTGGTGGCGCCGGTCACGCCGACGATGCTTTCCATGATCCCGCGGAACTTGAACGCCACGATCGCGGCCGTGATGCTCACGCCCGCCGAGGCGAACCAGCCGTAAGTACCGACCATGGACACGCTCGCCGTGTTCAGAACGAGCACGCATCCCAGCACCATCGTGCTGACGAACGACTGCAGCGTGAACCCGAGAAGGGTGTCGAACCAGCGGACGCCCCACTGGCGCGGCCTACCGGGAATGACCCAGAGGCAGGCGAAGACCACGCCGGCCAGTAGCAGCATCAGCGCGCCGATCAGCGAGGCGAGCGAAGCGAAGGCCAGAGCCACCGCGAGAATGGCGAACAGTCCCGCACAGACGGCGGAGGCCATGGTGACCATGACACGGGCCTGGCCCACGTGGCCCTGGCGGTACTTGACCGCCTCCTCGCCCACTTTGTCGTCCTTGACCGTCTTCTTCAGCCACTCTTCGCGCTTCTTGTCATCCGCCGGCTGATCCAGCAGTTCCTTCCCGAATTCCTTGCACGTGTTCAGGTTTCCGAACTCGGCGACACACCAGGGAGTGACGACGTAGGACCGCCAGATCGCGTCTGCGGACTTGCGCAGCATGTTGTCCTGGTCGTTCTTGCCGTAGACGGGCTGGGAGCCGATATCGATGGGCTCCTTGCTCTCGTTCCCCATGCCGGCGGACGCGGCCTTCATGGCCGTATTGCTGCCGATGGTCCGGACGGAGTCGATGCCCTCGATCCATACCTTCGGAGTGGTCAGCAAGGAGATGGACAGAATCGCTGTCGCGGCCACCCATCCCAGTTGGCTGATGGATGAGCCGTTTTTTCGATGGTTCGCGTACGCGATCAGTGCACCCACGGCCATCGCCGACGGAAGCAAGGTCGTCGACACCGTCCCCGCCGCGCCGGAGATGGCGGTCGCGATGGAGTCCTCAAGCTTGTCGATGGACGTGAACTTGAATGTCCACTGCACGACGACGATCGCCGCCAGGGCGAACACGACGGCCAGACCCATGAAGATCACGGCGACGAACTGGAGTGCCCAGTCGCCGAACTCGTCCCAGCCCAGCTGAACGTCGAGGTCGTAGAGCATGGGGCTGCCGTACTGCTCGTACAGCGTGCCCGGGCCGGAATGCGAGGTGCTCGGTGCGGGCAACAGGGCGCCGATTCCGGCCGGCTTGTATTTCGCGTACTTGTCATCCGCTGCGGCTGCGGACGCCGTCACCATCAGTGTGGTGAAGGCACCCACGACCGGGATGGCCAGATTGCGGAGCCGCGGGATCCTCAATGTGACCTCATCAGGGCGCTGAACACCGGACTCGAATGCTTCATCTCCGAGTCGTAGATCTCCTCTTCCTGGTCCACCAGCCACGCGCCACGGACCTTCACCATGCGCAGAGCCGTCCTGTAGTACTTCGTGCGACCCTCGAGCAGGTACTGGCGCGTCACCATCACTCCGGTACCCGCCTGGTGATCACCGATCGGCGGAACCTCAACCGGATCGCCCGTCACGCTGTACGACGACTTCTCCTCCGACTCACGCGCGTCGGGTTTCAGCGGCATATAGAACTTCACACAGCTCTCCAACGACGCGTCACTGCCGTGCCGGCCCGCTTCCGTCATCAGCCGGCAGGCCGCCTCACCGTCGTGCAGGCCGTCCGCCTTCTGGTACGCGACCGCCACCTCGAGCATCTTCGCCCGGTCCTTCTTCGCCGCGTCGCGGTACTCCTGCGCCTGCCGCTCCCCGGCCGACCTCGGCTTCTCTCCGGGCTTGTCGCCCTCCTTGCCGCCTGAGGACGACGAGCACCCCGCGACCATCAGCACCGACGCAGCCGCCACGGCCACTGCCGCTATTCGCTTCCTCACGCGCCTACCTCCTCGTATGCGGACTTGCTCATGGACGCCGGACTCTCCCCCATGCCGCCGCTGTCCGTCCTCGGCGTCGTGTTCAGCAGTTGCAGCATCTCCAGCGAGGGCACGTCGAACTGGACCGTCGCGCTGCTGAAGCGGCGGTCGCGCATGATGCAGTGGCCGTGCCGGATCTCCTGCGTCACGTCGACGCCGATGGCCTGGATCAGCTGGCGCGTATGGGCGCCCTTCGGCAGGTCGAGCAGGGCCGCCATCGCGTCCTGCTGGTCGCCCGTCGTCAGCTGGAAGCCGAAGACCGTCGTCATCTGCTCGACGAGACCGGTGAGGCTCGCCAGCGACTCCGGGTCCTGGGTGTCCACGACCAGGGCGGTGTGCAGCGCACGTCCCACTCGGGCGATGTACTGGAGGAACGAGCTGCCCTCGCGCGTGGCCGTGAGGACGTGCACCTCGGGCACCGCGACGACCTTGCGCAGGCCGCGCAGGTCCTTACGGCCGGCCAAGCTGATGCCGTAGGCGAGCAGCGAGTGGACCAGCGCCACGGACAGGCGCTGGTGCACCGACCAGTCGTCGCGGGAGTCGTCGGGCGACGGCAGGGTGATGCCCGGGACCTGGACGACCCAGATGCCCGGCGTCGGCGTGATCAGGGACGCCCCGACGGGCTTGCCCATGAACGGCGCGCCCAGGCCCGTCAGCGACAGCTCGTACAGCGCGTCGCCCGTCTCGCGCGTCAGCTCGTCGGGCGACCGCCGCAGCCGCTCGATGACCTTCCACGTCGCCGGGTCGCCCTCGGCGATGCACTCGTTGACCGCACTCTGGATCGGCGTCTCCGCACCGCGCATCCGCAGGTGCTGCGGCAGCGCGATGCCCAGCTGCGCCGGGACCTCGGTCTGGGCGCGCTCGGCGCTCTCGCCGCTCAGCAGGGTGAAGAGGTCGGCGACGCCCGCGAACTGCGAGCCCGTCTCGATCAAATGGGCGTTGAGCCCGTACCGCTGGCCGGCCGAGACCAGGCCGCCCATGTCGCCCTTGAAGTCCAGGGCCAGCACGAACGAGCCGCGGAAGCCGGAGTCCAGCAGGGACAGCATCATCGCGGTCGTCTTGCCGCGGCCGCTTCGCCCGATGAACGCGGTCGTCGTCGCGTCACCGCGCTCGGAACCACCGGTGAGGTCGTTGCGGACGACGCCCGGCGTCGAACCGGTCAGGTAGCCGATCACCGGGCCGGTGTCGTCACCGACCGAGGCGCCTCCCCAGAACCACGAGCCGGCGAAGGCACCGACCGTACGGGTGTGCATCAGGTCCGGCACGCGCAGCATGTCGCCGGGCTGGGCCTCCAGCCACAGCTCGCGCTGCTCCTCCGCAGCGACGCTGACCTCGATGCCGACGCCGCCGTAGTAGCCGATGACGGCGTCGCAGCGGCTGCGCAGGTCATCCAGGGAAACGTCACTGCTGACGATCAGACGGGGATGGTCCTCGAGCAGCGTCACGTCCTCGCGCTTCATGTCGCGCGAGAGGGACGTCATCGTCTCCTCGGTCTCCTCGATCTCCTGCGCGGTCTCACCGGCGGAGTGCTTGGCCGCGCTCTGCCGCTGTTCCTTCGCCAGGCGGCGGACCTCGTCGATCTGCTTGAGGGCGTCGCGCTTGTGGAGGACCTTGAAGCGGACGGAGGGCTCGGGGTTGACCGGCAGGGCCGAGATGTCCTCGGCCTCGTCGTCGTCCGTGAGCTCGGGGACGTACGTGATCTCAGCGACGGATCTCAGCCACTCGCCCGGCCCCGGCGACTCCATCTCCTCCGGGAAGCCGTCCATCGTGAGGACCGCGCTCCAGCCGACCGTCTCGCCGCGCTGGTCGAGGACTCGGACGTGGTCGGGGTAAGGGAGGACGCGACCGCGTGTGAGCTGGGCGAGCTTCGCTCCGCTGATCATTCCCTTCTCGTCGGGAGAGGGCAGCGGCGTGCTGCGGCGCTGCTCCCGCGCGATCATCCAGGCCAGCACCTCCACCGTGGCCGGCTGCGCCTTCCACGGCGTGGTCTCCAGCTGACGGCCGAGGCGCCGGGCGAGGGCGTCGAGCCGGGCGATCTCCTTCTGCGACACGGATGTCGATCCGATGCCCAGGGCGTCCTGCGCGCCCCGGCTCCCGCGCGCCTTGGCCTGGTTGGCGCGCTCGGATATCCGTACGCCGAGCAGCAGGATGCGGGTGGGCAGCTCCAGCTCCTCCAGGCGACTGACGCGCAGGTCCGCCCACGAGCCGTAGTCGCCCGCCGAGAAGAGGGTCTCCGCCTCGGTTCGGTAGTCCTCGGCGTTCAGCGGCGACCAGAGCATCTTCAGGTGGCAGTCGTGGCCGGCCAGGGTGCGGGCCAGGGCGCTGCTCGCCTGGTCCTGCTCGGCGTCCCGGGCAGCCTCCGACATCAGGTCGGTGTTGGAGCTGCCCAGCAGGTACCACGCCTCGGCGTGGGTCTCCGTGATGACCAGCCCGTCCGAGAGGGCCACGTAGCGGGGCGGCGGGGCGGACCGGTCACCGTCGACGCCCAGGAAACGGGCGATGCTCTTCATGATCTTCATCGCGTACCTTAAGTACCTTTCCGGCCTTTGCGGCCGCCGCCCGGTGCCTTCTTGGACGAGTGGTTGCGCGACCTCGCGCGGTAGACCTGGTCCGGCCCGTACAGCCGGGGGCGGGCGTCGAGCGGCACGGCGCGGCCGGACATCCGCTGCGGCTCCTCACCGCCCAGGAATTTGTCGAACGCCCCCATACCGGGGATGGTCAAGGCATCGTCGGCCTTCTCGCCGAGGCGGGCCCGCAGCGGTAGCCACTCGGACCGGTCCGCCGCGCGGCGCCCCCCGTTGATGACCGGACGGTGGCCTACCGTCAAGTACCGGACGGTAAGGGCCCACTGGGTGAGGTTCCAGCGCCGCTCATTGCGTCGCGACCGCTGGGATCCGTAGAAGGTGACGAGGGCCGGCGGCGCGAAGTAGAGGGTGAAGAAGACCTGCGAGGGCCAGCCGAAGATCAGGAAGAGTCCGCCCATCCAGACCGCGTAGACCACGGCACCCGTGACGAGGACCCGTCGTGACGGGCCCTCGCCGAGGTCCATGCCGAGCAGCTCGTGCTGCCGTGTCTCCAGGTCGAAGTGGCGGGTGAAGGTATGCCCTACCCTCATGCCCCCGCCACTTTGGTCCAGATCGCGGTGAGCATGCCCTTGGCGCTGTCCGAGGAGTAGACGAAACCGGCGACGACGACGCCCGCTATGAAGTGGGCGAGCAGCTCGCCCCATTCACGCTTCGCGTAGTGGCCGATCGCCCGGACCGCCAGCACGATCAGGAAGATGTTCCCGGCTACGGCAATCACCCAGGACTTGAGCTCATTACCATCGGACAGCGCGAATTCCATCATGTTCCCTTTACTTGAGATAAGAGCGGACAGGCCCGGATTCCGGCACCGGTCAGGAGGACATTCCGCCGTGGATCTCCACGACCTGCCAGCGTTCGGCCTTGGCCGAAGCGACCCGGGTCAGCTTGACCCGGTACGTCTGCTCGAGTTCGGCTCCGGCGATCTGCCACGTGACCGTGGCGACACCAGTGCGGTCGCTTCCGCTTCCCTCTTCGACCGACCAGTTGCGGAGTGAGGTGAGGGAGACTCCCGGCGGCAGAGGGGAGACGGAGGCACCGGGCGCGGCGACGGACTCGGCCTCGCCCGAGGCGTACTTGGCGAAGAACTCCTCGACGACACCGCGGGTCTTCTCACTGAATTCGTTGTCACCGGTCTTCGCGGTGAGCGCGGGAGCGGACGGGGCGTTCTGCGGCACACCCACCAGGCCGGGCTGGCCCGTGACGACGACGCGGCCGGACGTGTAGACGACCGGGATTTCCAGGCCGACCCACCGGGGTCCGGTGGCCGACTTGGAGTCCTTGTCCTTGTCGTCCTTCTTCGCTTCGTCCTTCTTGTCCTTGGACTTGTCGTCCTTGGACTTGTCGCCCTGCTTGTCCTTGTCCCCCGACTTGTTGCCGTCGGCCGAAGCAGCTCCGTTCACCAGGACATCGACCCGTACCCGGGCCCGCTTGTCCTTTTCCTCGGAGACCGGACCGGGCTGGGCCACCAGGACGTCCTGGTGCCCCTTGGTGTTCCAGCCCGCTGTGGCGTCCATCCCCTTGGCCATGTCGTGCGCCAGGGCGTCGGCGCGCGCCTTGGGGTCGCCCTCGTCCCAGGTCAGGTAGGCCCGCGCGAAGCGGGCGGCGACGGCCTGGGCCTCCTGCACGGGGTAGGTGGAACCGTTGTTGACCTGAACCGGGTCGGCCTTCGGGGGTGCCGGGGCCCAGAACCAGGAGCGGATGCCGGTGATCGCGGCCAGGGCGACGACCGCCCACAGGGCTCCACGGCCGACCTTGACCAGGAACTGGGTGCCGCTCTTCTCGTCCTCGATCTGCCAGAGCGGTTGCCGGTCCGCCCCACCGGCAGCACTCGCCTGGGGGGTCGCCGCCACTGCGGGCTCGGGGGTCCCCGGTGTTTGCGTCTGAAGTCGCGCGGCCGCGTCGGCCCACTGCTGGAGAGCGGCGGGCTGAGGGCCCGTCGGAGCGGCCGCGGGTGCCGGGCCGGGCTGGGGATGCGGCGGGACCGGGGCCGTCGCGGCCTGCTGCGCCGGTGCGTTGTCGGCGGGCGGGGTGGCCGCGCTCTTATCGCTCCGCGGCTCCGGCAGATTCAGAATCCGCCGCATGACCGTCTTGAACGTGCTCAACCCTGGTGACCCTTCCCCCGTGCTAGGCCTGAGTGGCAGGACAGTACTTGGCCTATTTCTGATCGTCAAACAACTTCATTTGAGCGCAACCGTTCAGATCCGAACGACTGCGGACCCTTGACCCAGTCCCGAATTCACGACAATGCGGACGGTTCGGTGTGACCGAGGAACACCTCCGTGTCCCAGGTCACGACCGAACGACAGCACCGCCCCGGAACACCGGTCGAACGACGCCGATTCGGCCATCGACAGCCATTGGTCGGGGACACACGAAAGGACTATTTGTAGCCAACCTGTTGCGGAAATGGGCGGGGCCGCCGGCCCTACGGCCTTGTACCGACGTGCGTCGCCTGCCATGCCCGCTGGGCAGCGGAGGGTCTCACAACGCCGTAATGCCGGTGATCACCTCAGCGATGGGCCACGGCCGCGCGACTGCCTCGGCAGCGGGTCGATGCTCGGTGCCTCGGAGTCCCGCCGGGGCGTTTCCGGGGTCGGCCTCGTTGTCAGCTTGTGGCGCAGGTCGGGAGTTTCGAACCGTACGAGACCGTCGGCCTGGAGGGTGGCCTGCTCCGCCTGCTTCTGCTCCGGCACCTTGGCAGGGGCCTTGGCAAGGTTCTCGGCCCGCTTCTCCGCTTCCTTCTGGCGGATGAGCTCCACGTGCTCGAGAGGAACACGAGAATTGAGCTCGTCCCGGATCAGCTGTTCGCCGATCCGCTCCTGGCCCGGCGGCACCTTGACCTTCTTGTACCGCTCGTTCTGCAGGTGGTTGGCGGCGTCCCGATAGGACTCCGCCAACTCATCGTTCCCCTGGGCGAGCTCATCGAGTTCCTTGCCGCGGGAGATCTCGTACAGCTCGTGATTCTCCATCTTGGCCTCGAAGCTGTCCGGAGTGTGGAACTGGAGCTCGAACTTCTCCTCCGACTCCTTGTGCTGCCAAGAGGTGTTGATTCCCTTGTACACCGGGTCTTGCCAGGTGTTCTTCTCCGCTATCGGTTCGTACCCGGACTCGCGGAGTCGTTCGTACGTCCGCTCCACGCCCTGGGTATAGGAATCGGGCTCGAAGGTCAGCGTGTAGCGGTTGAGGTCGTTGACCTTACGTGCTGTCTTCTCGACCGGGAGTCGCTTGTCCTTGACAGCAGTGGCAGCCTTGCGCCGGAACGAATCCACGTCCTTGAGCGAATACTCAAGGCCCTGCAACCTGCCACCGTGTGACCGAGCCGTTTCCTCCTGGACACCCTTCATCATGGCGTCCAGGCGCCCTCGCGCGGCGGCGGCCTTCTCCCACCGCTCGGTGATGACGCGATTCTGTTCCGGGCTGAGCTTGTACCCCTCGCCCTCCCAGGCCCCCGTTTGCTCGCTCACAGCTCAGTGATTCCCGTCAGGCCGAACAACTCCTGCAGCAGTGCCTCGGCCTCATCCGCACCCAGTTCCTTCAGGTAAGGCGGATTGGACGTGCGCAGGTCCCGGGACTCGAAGACGGCATTCGTGGGTCCCCAGACGTCACCTTCCTGGAACGACTCATCCATACGATCCTCGGGGCTGCGGCGCCGCCGGACGACGGTCGTGGGCGGCTCGCCGGCCCTCCAGTCCTCCTCATCTACGAAGAGGGCCCAGTAGCGAACGAAGGGCTGTCGGTCGGCCTCCAGCTCGGCGGCCCGCCCCGCCGTCACCGGGTACAGCGAATCCGCCGCCGGAGGAGTTCCGACCGTAGTGTCCTTGACGTTGTGCCACTCCCAGTCGAACAGCGACAGATACTCCCACTGCTCCCCCGAACGCCGCCAAAGGCTCGAAGGCCGCTCCTCGGTGTAAGGCGGGGCCGCCTTCACGAAGTACTCATACGCGTCATTCATCAGTTGCTCTCCTTCTCCGGGCCTCGGCCGTACCGTTCGGCCTGCACGATCTTCGCTGCCTCTTCGTGTCGCCGCGACGTGGTTTCCTCGCCGGCGAGTGAGCGGCGGACGTGCCGCGAGCGGTACAGATCGTAAAACAGGTGGTTTTCCGTCTTCGCCGAATAACTGGCGGGTGTGTGGAACTGGATCTCGAACTTGAGCGTGCCGTCCGGCTGCTGCCACGACGCGTGGAAGCCCTTGTAGACGGGGTCCTCCCAGCTGTTGCGCTCGAATCCCGGGAGGATGACGAAGCCCTGTTCGTGCAGCAACGCGTACGTGCGCCGGACGCCCTCCGTGTAGTGCTCCGGCTGGAAGGTCAGGGTGTAGCGGTTGAGGTCGTTGACCTTGTTCACGAACTTCTCGGCCGGGACGCCCTCGTCCAGTTCCGCGGCGGCCTTTCGGCGGAGGGCCAGCAGGCCCTTGATGCGGTACTGCTTTCCCTCCAGCTTGGCGCCATTGGCGGCGGCCAGTTCGCGGTAGAGGCCGTCCATGACCTCGTCGAGCCGCTTGTGCGCCGCTCGTGCCTCTTCCCAGCGCGCGGTGACGACGCGGTTCTCCTCCTCGGTCAGCGCGAGGTGCGGCTCGGCGTCGTCACGCCATGCCTTCGTATCGGTGGTGCTCACAGCTCGGTGGCTCCCGTCACTCCGCGGAGGCTGTGGAGAAGTCGCTCGGCCTCGTGGACATCGATCCCGACGAGGTGCGGGGGATTGGAGGGGCGGGCGTCGAAGAATTCGTAGACGGAGGCGGTCGGGCCCCAGGTGTTGTTCCTCTTGAACGCCTCGTCGTAGATGCGCTCAGGGCTGGTGCGGCGCCGGACGACCGTCGTCGGGCCCTCGCCCGCGCGCCAGTCCTCCTCGTCCGTGTAGCGCGCCCAGTACGTCACCCAGCTCTGCCGGTCCGCGCCCAGTTCGGCGGCGCGCTCGGCCGGGATCGGGTGCAGGCTCTCGCGCTTCGGGACGTCCTCGGTGGCGTGCCATTCCCAGTCCAGGAGGGAGAGGAATTCCCATGCCTCGCCCTCGCAGCGCCAGAGCGCGTCGGGCCGCTCCGCCGCGTCGGCCGCCGACGCCTCCGCGAAGAAGGCGTACCGCTCGTTCTCCTGCCGGCCGCGCTCCGCCGTCGCCTCCGCCATCCGCGCCTTCAGCGCGGACGGGTCCGTCGGCCGGCCCGGGCGGTCGGTCGCGTGGTCGGTCTCGCACTCGCTGAACATGTAGTGCTGACGGATGCGCTCGATCGTCGGCCACAGCCACATCTGGTGCCAGTACGCCAGGTCGCTGCCCTCGCGCGCCGGATCCGCGTCCGCTTCCGCGGCCGCGCGCCACGCCGCGTGCAGGGCGGCGAGCTCCTCGGTCACACCGCCGTGCAGCGGCCAGCACGGCCAGATGCGCAGGTGCAACTGCGGGGCGTAGTGCTTGCCCAGCCAGTCGATCCAGTCGGAGAGGTTCGCCCAGTCCTCCTCCGTGGCGCGCGACGACCACGGCAGGTGGCCGTCACCGGCCGCCTGGACGGCACCGGGGGCCGACGCCGCCTCCACCGCGTGCAGCCGGTCGATGACCTCCTCCACGACCTCCGTGACCTCGGTCTGGTTCGCCCTGATGCTCGACGCGAAGTCCTTGACGGCCGCCTCGAACTGGGTGCGCCACGTTCGGAGGGACTCGACCTCCTCCCGGAGGGCCTTCAGTTCTTCTCGCAGCTGTTCATCCCGCAGTTGTTCATCCCGCAGTTGTTCTTCCACGCTTCCCTACCGTCCTTCTCAGCCCTGCGCGCTCGTGATCTCCACCGGCGGCGGTCCGATCCGCGACGACCGGGTCGCGTGCTCGCCCGCGCGCAGCGCCTGGCCGTCCCGCCGCTGGTCCCACGGCAGCAGCTCGGCGATGACGCCAGGCGCGCCGCGGAAGAGGAGCAGCGCCTGGCCGTGCGGGAGCTGGCGGATCTCCTCGGGGCGCAGGATGCGGCGCTCGCGCTCGACCTCGGAGGTGCCGTAGCCGAAGAGGCGCTGGCTGTCGCGCGAGGTCGATATCTCCGTGAGCTCTGCCTCGCCGACGAGTTCGGAGAAGCGACGCAGCGCCTCGACGTCCTTCAGACCGCCCATGACGAGGGTCGCCGCGGCGTTGTCGAGGAGCGTGTCGGCCTCGTGCTGGCCCCATCGGAGCACGGCCTGGGCCAGGGACTGCAGCGCGTAGACGATGTGGATGCCGTAGCCGCGGGCGTCGGAGGCGAGCGAGGGCAGCTTGGGCAGCGGGGCGACGTTGGCGACCTCGTCCAGGACGAGGCGCAGGAACGGGTCCAGCCGGCCGGACGGCAGGCGCGGTGCGCGGCGCTTCGCGGCGTCGACGACCTCGCCCAGCAGCATCGTCGTCAGCGGCGAGACGTTCGTCGACGCGTTGGAGTCGCTGATGAGGACGAGGGTGTCGCGGGAGGCGACGAACGCGTCCGGGTCGAACGTCGGCACGCCCTCCTGCGGGGTGACGCAGCGCAGCACCTTGCGCAGGGCGAGGGGTTCGATCTGGGCGGCGAGGGTCTGGCGGGTCGAGGCGACGGTCTCGTCGGCGCCCGTCGACACGGACCGGAGGAGGACGTCCCAGCCGGGTTCGGCGTTGGGGTGGTCGGTGAGGATGGCCCGCGGTTCGCTGGCCTTCTCCAGGTTCGTGGCCCAGCGCATGACGTGCTCGATGGTCTTGCCTTCGAGGGCCGCCGCGTGGAGGAGGCGGGTCAGCGCGGAGGAGGCGGTCTGCTGGAAGAAGCCGCCGTTGCTGGAGGAGCTGTCGTCCGCGCCCATGCCGACGGAGAACGACAGGGCCCGCGCCGTCGCGGTCTCGCCCTCCTGGCAGCCGGCCACCGGGTCCCACACCATGCGGTGCGGCCAGCCCACGGTGTCGAGCGGGTCGAAGACCCACACCCGGCCCAGCCGGGAGCGCGGTTCGGCGATGACGTCGAGGACGTCGGCGCGGGTGGAGGTGACGACGAGCGGCCCGGGGGCGTCGAGGCAGGCGGGGATGACGACGTTCCGGGACTTGCCGCCGCCGGAGGGGGCGATGACCGCGACCGAGTCCTCCGGCGTGGCCACCAGCGGCTGCCCGCTGCCGAGCTGGGTACCCAGCAGCCAGCCGACCTCACGCAGTTCGGCGCGCGCCGCGGCCTTGGCGTCGTAGCGGCCGTCGGCGCCGGTGAACGACGTCGCGCGGGTCATCTTGGCGGCCGCGCGGGCGCGGGCCTCGCCGAGCATGTGGCGGGCCTCGGACGCGGAGGCGAGGCCCTCGCCGCCCGCGCCGCGGTTACGGCGGCGGTGGGCCC
Source organism: Streptomyces sp. ISL-11 (assembly GCF_018614525.1). Classification (GTDB taxonomy): domain Bacteria; phylum Actinomycetota; class Actinomycetes; order Streptomycetales; family Streptomycetaceae; genus Streptomyces. Next base: position 6,064 of record NZ_JAGGOL010000039.1, on the reverse strand, counting down.
GTACCCCCAGCACGACGATCAGGACCGGGCCGAACAGCAGACCCAGCCAGGTGGCGACGGTGACGGCGGCGGACGCCGGCTCGATGCCGTCGCCGAGCCCGGCCAGGGGCTTGTGCGCCAGGAGCGCGGCGGCCGTGGCCAGGACGTTCGAGAGGGCCATGTGGTCGGCCGTCAGCCAGACGGCCAGGTGCCAGCTGGCGGCGACGGCGACGAGCACCGCCGCTCCCGTGAAGAGGGCCACCTCTCCCTTGGGTCCGCCGCTCTCGTGCTTGCGTCCCACTTCGCGCGCGCGTGCCACGCCGTGGACCCCCGTCCCTTGCTTGATGCGATCTCTTCAGATCGCTGCGACGTTAACACCTCTGTACGACAAGGCACGCGTTCGAGGCGGGGGCCCAGGGGGCCACTGCGGCGAACCCGTTACGCGGCCACGGCGAAGCCCCGCCGCGGCCGCGGCGGGGTTGCGTAAGGACGGCCGGTTATGCCGCGATGGGTTACGTAATGAGGGGGTACGCGGCGACGGTCACGCGGCGGCGCCGGCCGCGCGCCGGACCGGGCTGTCGACGTAGTGGTTGTCGAAGCGCTCGGAGGACTCCTTGATCTCCTCCACGCTCGCCTCGCCGCGGGCGACCCGGTCCAGCAGGCGGTAGTAGCCGAAGCGACCCATGCCGGGCGTGAAGACGACCACGGCGTCGGCGGAGTGGCCGGTGGCGGGGGCGAAGGCGTGCGGCATGCGCGGTGGAACGGCCAGGAAGTCGTTCTTCTCCAGGGTGAGGACCTTGTCGTTCACGAGGACCTCCAGGCTCCACGACGTCAAGCCGCTCCCCGACACGAAGCCGGTCCACGACACGAAGCCGCCCCCGGCGCGTGCCGGGGGCGGCTTCGGTGCGTACGGCGCGGATCAGCGTTTGTCGTGGTGCCCGTCGTGGTGGCCGCCGTCGTGGCGACCTCCGTCGTGATGGCCGCCGTCGTGGTGGCCGTAGTGACCGCCGTCGTGGTGACGGGGACCGCCGTCATGGCGGCCGCGGTGGCGTCCTTGGTGGTGGTGCTCGCTGTTCCAGGAGCCGTTGTCCGAGAGGATCGGGATCTGGTCCAGGATGTGCGACAGCGGGTCGTCGCCGTCCTGGATCGTCGAGTTCTCGGTGCAGGTCTGCTGCTGCTGCGAGGACAGGATCGGGATGTCCTGGAGACCGATGTTGAGCAGGGCGAGCAGGGACTGTGCGCCCAGCTTGCCGATGCCGATGCACGGCTTGTTCAACGAGCCGTTGATGAGGCCCATTTGGGGGCTCATGTAGCCGCCCGTCCAGGTGTTGCCGTACGACTGGCCCGAGCCGTTGCCGTTCGCTACCGCGTGCCCGTCGCCGACCGCCATAGCCGGGGTCGAGACGCCGGCCGCGGAAGCCACGAGCGCCGTTGTGGCCACTACTCTCTTGATCACGCTATTCCTTCGCTCTGGTCGACGAGATACGGGAGCGCTCTGGATAACTCACAAGGGGCGCGAAGGTTATTGACCCTCACCCCTTCAGCCCACCACCGCGACCCGATCAGAATTAATATGGAAGGCCCGATCCGGGCCGGACAATATCGGTTCGGAGAAACGCGACGAAAAAGGGAAGGCCCCCGGCCGCGGGGCCCGCACACCCGCGGCCGTGGACCTGCCGGACTTCCGGTGGCCTCGGTCAGCCGTTGCCGGAGCCGTTGGCCGACGCGATCGGGATCTCGGACAGGATGTGCGACAGGGGGTCGTCGCCGTCCTGGATCGTGGAGTTGTCGGTGCAGGTCTGCTGCTGCTGCGACGTGAGGATCGGGACGTCCTGGACGCCGATGTTGATCAGGGCGATCAGGGACTGGATGCCGATCTTGCCGATGCCGATGCACGGCTTGTTCAGCGTGCCCTGGATCAGGCTCATCTGCGGGCTTTCCTTGCCACCGGTCTTGGTGTTGCCGTAACCGGTCCTGGAAGCGTTGCCGTTCGCGACGGCTTCGTCGTCCCCGATCGCCAGGGCGGGGCCGGCGAGAGTGCCGACCGCGGAAGCCGTCAGGGCGGCCGTGGCGAATGCCTTCTTGAGCACGTCTATGCCTTTCGATCGTGTAGCGCCCCCACTGGGAGGAAAGCGTTCTGAACAACTCCGACCCTATAAAGAGGTTCCGGGCTTTCACTCATTCGAGCCATTGCGGTGCGCTGCCCGACGGAACCCGTATGACTGGCACATTTATGACCGGGTATTCGATGCGTGTCACGCTGCCGTGGATTCCGGCGGGTGGGGTCACCACGGCTTTCCAGTGGCGGCCCCCGCACCGCCGGCCGTTCCCGTACGCGCGCGTCAACGGGGCGGCGGAGCCAGGAGCCGGTACGACCGGACGGCCACCGACCGAGCCGCACCAGGACGTCATCGGAGCGGAATCGGGGCCGAATCGGGGCGGAATCAAGGCGGCATCGAGGCGGATCGCGGGGCTCCGGTCACACCGCTCACGACAATGTACGTATTGCGTGCCGGTGGTGTCGCGGGTCGCTCTTACGGCCCCCACCTCGGCCGTTTCCTGCGGCATGATCTGCACGCCCCCTAACGTGTGCGGCGGCGGCCCGAGTTGGCGACTCGCACGTGCCGACGGGCCCGCCGGCCGGGGCTGCAGGATCACGACAACAGCGGGAGAGACCCATGGGCAGCAGCACCCCTCAGGCGCGCAGGAGCGACACCCGTGAGCGCATCCAGAAAACGGCCCTGGACCTCTTCGTCTCACGTGGTTACGAGAAAACGACGCTGCGGGAGATCGCCGGGGAGCTCGGCGTCACCAAGGCGGCGCTGTACTACCACTTCAAGACGAAGGAGGACATCCTGGGCGCGATCTCCGAGGACCTGGGCCGGCCGGTCGACGAACTCATCGCCTGGGCCAAGGAACAGCCACCCGGCCTGGAGACCAGGCGTGAGCTGCTGAGCCGGTACAGCACGGCACTGAAGTCGGCGATGCCGATCTACCACATCCTCCAGGAGAACCAGGCGACCCTGCGCGACCTGGCCATCGGCCAGGCCCTCCGCGAGCGCGTGGAGAACATCTCCCGGCTGATGCACTCCGGCGACATCGGCTTCGACACCCACATCCGCGTCTCCAGCGCCCTGCTGACCGTCCACTTCGGGGCGTTCACGCTGGACGCCCTGGGCGGCAGCGCCGAGCGCAAGCGGCAGGCGCTCCTCAAGGTCGCCCTGGAGACCCTGGACTCCACGGACACGGCAGCCTCCACGGACCTCGCGGCCTCCGCGGCCCGCCCGGCGGAGGGCGTCCCCACCGGCTGACCGCGCGCGCCCGCGCCACCGCGGGTCAGACGGCCCCGGCCGGAGCGGCCGCGCGCCGCTCCGGCCCCGGCACACTGCGCTGCCGCTCCAGCTCGGCCAGCGCCCTGGCCCCGCGTCCGGGCGCGATATCGAGCCGGGCCAGCACCGCCGGCAGGGCCACGCTGGGCAGCAGGTGCTCGTACAGCACGATCGCCCGGCGCTCCAGGTCGGCCTTGCTGGAGACCGTCTGCGAGAGGGCGTTGATCCCCCCGTACGCCGCGACGATCAGTTCGGCGACCTCGGACGGGACGACGTGCGGCAGTACCTCGCCGCGCTCCTTGCCCTCGGTGAGGATCCGGGTGTGGAGCTCGGCCCAGCCGGTGAACGGGCCGCTGCGGCCGGGCGCCGTGGAGCTGTGCTCCATGGTCAGCCGCACGCTGCCGCGCAGCACCGGGTCGGTCAGCAGCCGGTGGGCGAAGATCATTCCCAGGTCGACCAGTTCCTGCATCCTGGAGGAGCCGGCCAGCGCGGGCCGGACCGGCGTGGCCGAGACCTGGGCGTCGACCACGGCGTGGGCCAGCTCCTCCTTGGAGGGGAAGTGGAAGTACAGGGCGCCCTTGGTCACTTCGGCGCGCGCGAGGATCTCGTTGATGGTGGCGGCGTCATAGCCCCGTTCGTCGAACACCACCGCGGCCGCTTCCAGGATCGTCCGCCGAGTCCTGATCGCCCGGTCCTGCTTCACCACGGTTCCGCCTCCGAATCGATGGGGGGCCATCGCACGGCGTCGAGCGTATGCAGCACTCCGCGCCGAGGGAGGAGAGCGAACCAGCCATCGTCTCCGACCGGGCGGGCCTGTGCCGTGTCCGGCGGATCATGTGAGCAGGCGCTGCGGGCCGTGTCGTGCGCACCACCGCTGCGCGGCGGTGTCCTCAAGCGCCGGACAGGCTTGATTGTGGCTGGGCTCAGCCGATGTCAGCCCGTCCGGCGATTGAGGACGCGCCCGCAGGGCGCCCGCCGCCGCAGGCGGCAAAGACAATCCGCAGCCGAAGCCCCGCCGCGCACCGCCTAGTTGTTGACGTCCTGCGGAAACGTCATCTGCTTGCTCATCCACTCCAACGCGGGAGCGACCTCGCGTCGCCAAGTCGTGAAGTTGTGGCTTCCCTCGGGCAGGATCATCTTGTCGGCGCGCATCGGCTCCTTGACGGCCTTGAGGAACTTCAGCGTCTCCTTGTAGTTCTTCTCGCCCTTCTCGCTGCTGGTGACGAGCACCGTCGCCTGCGGTACGGGCATGTTCTTCAGGCGCCAGATCAGGTTGTGCTCGCGCTTGCGCCGCTCGCCGTCCTCGCCGCCGCCGAAGAGGTCGCCCGTGGTCAGGTCGTTGTTGATCTTGTAGTCGGCGGAGAGGGCGCCCGCCACCGGGTAGACCTCGGGATGGCGCATCGCGAGCTCCAGGGCGCAGGTGCCGCCCGAGGAGTACCCCATGGCGGCCCAGGCGCTGGGCTGGTGGCCCACCCGGTAGGCCGACTTGAGGATTTCGGGCAGGTCCTTGGTGAAGTAGGTCTCCGCCTGAGGGCCCTTGGGAACGTCGACGCACTCGGTGTCACGCGGCGATGCGATCGTCGGCCTGACCATCACGATCACGGTCGGCCGCATCCGGTTGCCGGAGACGAGCTCACCGGCCGTCTTCGGCAGCCGGAGGTACTGCGAGAGGTTGTCGAAGCCGCCCGGGTAACCGCTGATGGCGATGATCACCGGGAAGCGCTGACGCTCGTACTGCTTCTGGAAGTACTGCGGCGGCAGATAGACGAGCGCGGGCTCGGCGACGTTCGCGCGGGGGGCGGTGAGGCGCACCGACTCGACCGTGCCCACCTCCTCCTTCGGACCCTTCGGCAGGCCGGTCTTGGGCGCGCCCTCCGGCCCGGAGAGCCGGACCACGCCGCCCTTGCCGTGCTTGCCGGGGTCTACCGCGGGATCCGCGCCGGCTTCGACGCCCCGGGTGATCTGCCCCGGGGCCCGGTCGTATTTACCGATCAGCTGGCCCCAGCTGCCGTAGAAACTATTGGCGGAATTCACCGCCAGCAGGATCGCGGACATGATCGTCAACTGGGTGGTGAGAATCGCGCCGAGCCGGCCGAGGACGGGGAGCGCGCCGCGCCCGGAGAGCCGCGGCCAGAGCCATACGGTGAGGCCCACACACAGCACGGCGACGAATACCACCGTGTACAAGAGTGACCTGCTGGTCAGCCCCATGCGCCTCTCAACTCCCTGCCCCCGTGGTGGGTACTCATGTTCGGTAAAACGATGCTCACCGATGAAGAGGCCGAAATGGGCGGACAGGGTTGCCCTGGACCCATTTCTTACCCTGCTCTTGGCCTGCTCGTGCCCTGCTCGCCGTCCGGCGTTACCGGGCGCGAAACCTGCCCCGCGCGACGCCGCGACCGACGACGAACCCGCCGCCGGGCCGGTTGCCCGCCCCGCCCGTGGGTGGGTACGAGCCGCACTGGGCAAGTAACGGCGCATGGGTGACGTCTTCTTGCGCAGGTTGAGCCGCTGGCAGGCCGAGCAGTACCGCGACCAGCTCGCGGATCTGCACATGGCGGCGTACGGGAGCCCGCCGGGCGCGCCGCCCCATGACCGCGCCGCCTTCCTGGAACGCCTCGCCGAGGACTCCGCGCGCCCGGGCTTCGACCTGGTGCTCGCCGACGGCGGAGGGCCGGTGGGCTGCGCGTACGGCTTCCCGCTGGCCCGCGACAGCGGCCTCTGGCACGGCTTCGCCGGGCCGGTGCCCGAGGAGC